>DBDB01000066.1:15918-26948 GCA_002293345.1 Alistipes sp. UBA943 | reverse complement strand
GAGGCGCGTCCTTCTTCGGAGGACGCGCCTGCGAGTACGGATGGGACATCCGAACTCGTGGCAGCCGCCACCCCCAAAGGAGCGAAGGCGTTTTTCGACGCATTGCGGCAGGAGTTGCTGACGACCTTTGCCGCATCGCGGAGCATCTCCACGGCACACGTGCTGTTGCACATTGTGAGCGACCCGACGATCCTGACGTCCCAAATTCTGGACTCGTACGGCGTGGGTAAGCGCGAGTTGGCAGTGGAGCTACAGAAATTCACGACGCCTCACATGCAGCGTGCCGAGGTGCGCTTCATCGACCCGAGCGGACGCGAACATAATTTCATGCCGGACAGCGAACCCGAGGATGAAGGTTTGATGCTGGACAAATTCGCCACCGACCTGACGCGTCAGGCACATGACGGTGAGTTGGATCCGGTAATCGGTCGTGACGAGGAGATCGGTCGTATGATACGGATCCTGTCGCGCAGAAAAAAAAACAATCCGATTTTGATCGGTGAGGCAGGTGTCGGTAAAACAGCCATTGCAGAGGGGTTGGCGATCAAAATCGCTGCCGGAGATGTGCCCTCGAACCTGAAAAATAAGCGTATTTGGTCGTTGGATGTGGCGTCGCTGGTCGCCGGGACGAAATTTCGAGGCGAATTCGAGGAGCGGATGCACAAATTTATCGAGTTGCTCTCCAAAAATCGCGATACGATCCTCTTCATAGACGAGATTCACACGATCACGGGTGCCGGGTCGTCACAGGGCAGTCTCGACACGGCCAACATCCTGAAACCGGCCTTGGCGCGTGGTGAGATGCAGGTAATCGGTGCCACGACGCTGAACGAGTTTCGTGAGAACATAGAGAAAGATGCGGCCCTCGAACGCCGTTTTCAGAAGATCATTGTCGAGCCTGCCACGGCGGATGCCACACTTGAAATATTGCGTAAAATCGTGTCGCGATACGAAAAACACCACGGTGTCACCTACTCCGAGGAGGCGCTGCGCGAGTGTGTCGAACTGACGGGACGCTATATCTCCGACCGATATTTCCCCGACAAGGCGATCGACGTCTTGGATGAGGCGGGTGTCGTGGCGTCCGGCGAAGTGATGCCCGAACATGTGCGTACGATCGTCACGTCGATGACCGGGATCCCCGTGGACCGTCTCTCCAAATCGGAATACGAACGTCTCCAAGGGCTGCAATCGCACCTGGATGGTCGCGTGATCGGCCAACGGGAGGCTGTCGAAAAAGTATCGCGGTCGATACGCCGGTCACGTGCCGGATTCAAGGACGAGAAGCGTCCCATCGGGGTGTTTATGTTCGTCGGTCCCACCGGGGTCGGCAAAACCCTTCTCGCCAAGGAGGTCTCCAAATGGCTGTTCGACGAGAAAAAAGGACTCGTGCGTATCGACATGAGCGAATATAACGAGAAGCACAACGTGGCACGTTTGATCGGATCCCCCCCGGGTTACGTTGGGTACGGGGAGGGCGGACAGCTTACCGAAGCCGTGCGACGGCATCCCTATGCTGTCGTGCTTTTCGATGAGATCGAAAAGGCCCACCCCGAGGTGTTCAACGCGTTGCTCCAGATCTTCGACGAGGGGTTTCTGACCGATGGACAGGGACGCAAGGTCGATTTCCGTAACACGGTGATCGTGATGACGTCCAACGTGGGGTCTCACGCCATTCGCCGCACCGCCATGGGTTTCGATACCCCCTCCAAAACAGATGCCGCGGACAACACTTCGTCCTATCGCAAGGCGTTGGAGGGACATTTCGCGCCCGAGTTCCTGAACCGTGTTGATGACGTGGTGGTGTTCCGTACCCTGACGCTCGAAGATGTCGAGCGTATCGTGGATCTCGAACTGAGAGAGCTGTTCGACCGTGTCGAACGGATGGGGTACAGCGTGGAGATTACCGACCAGGCACGCCGACTCCTCGCCACTCTGGGATACGAACAACAATATGGCGTTCGTGCCCTCCGTCGCACGCTGACCGAACGTGTCGAGGATCCCCTCACCACACTCGTCATCGACGAAAAACTTAAACGTGGCGATAAAGTCATCGTCGAGAATCATCACGATGACCAAGTCCTTCTCCGCGTCGCTTGACAATCCTTTTCTTACGCAACCGTTTGCTTTTTTCTGACTCAGCTGTACATTTTTTTCCGAGAAGGGTACCGGTGGAGACAGAAACAGGTAGCAAGAGAGATTAGATCCCGAGTTTTTCGCGCAGATCTTGTGGAATGGCGTTTTTGTTGACGGTGATGGACATGGTTTTATACTCGACGAACGGACGCGAAAAGTAGTAATAACCGTCATACGGAGGGATTACATCCCATGAGTTCTTGACAAGGAAAAACGGATTACCGGCTTGGTCGTGTGCCGTTCCGACGATCACCATCCCGTGGTCATCCGTGGTCTGGTAGTTGTCGTACGCCGTCTGGCGCATCTCCTGGGTGATGGTGAGTTCCTTCACGGGACCGTCGAACGTGTAGAGAGCCGCGTCGCGTTCGGCCGGTGTGAGGGCACCCCACTTCTCGGCATCCGTACCCGCGGCATTGTCGAGGCTCTCCTCGGGCACGATACCGATGGCTTTGGTACGCGAAAAACCCTTCTCGGTCATGTCGGTAGCCCATTCGATCGAGTAATCGTTCGCGATGGCGTTGTCGATCACGGACATCAGCTCCGCGATAGGCACGTTGTACATCGACATCCACATCCAGTTGTCAGGCACTTCGAGGATGAACTGCGTGTAGAACGGGTGGTGGGTGTATGAAGAGAGGTGTACATAATCATCCATGTCGATGGGCAGCGACTCGGCGAACGTCATGGGAGTATACTCCACCCCCTCATAAAAGAACGTCTCGGGACGCGGACCGAAGTAGGTGTCGAGGATGGCGTTGAATCCATCGCGCCATACGGGAGTGAGGGTGCCGTTATTTTTGGCACTGATGACGCCATCGAGGTAGGCGTACATGACCGCCTCCAACTCACCGAACACGGGTTTGTCGGTGCCGTAATTCTGCCCATGGTACACCTCCTGTGGGACGATACCGTACTTTTTGATCATCTCGGTGACGTCATGTGCGGCACCGCCCTGTCCCTTGGCAAGATTGCCGTGCAGACGCACATACTTCACGCCCTTGTCGAAATAGGCGTTGCGCACGACCCACATTTCGGCGAGATCCATGTAGGCTCCACCGGCACGGATGATCTCATTTTCGAGGAACGAGATGGTCGAATAGCACCAGCAGGTACCGCTCCGGAATTGATTCTTGACCGAAGTGGAGGGGATCACTTTCGTGTCGGTAAACTTGTATCCGGAGTTTTTTTTCGGCTTGGCTTCCGCGACACCGGCGGTCAGCACCGCCACAGACAACAGCAAAAGGAACTTTTTCATGATTTAACAGGTTTAATTTTTACGGCCCCTGGGGTGCTTGCTTCCGGAGGAAGCATAGCTTGGGCGGGGCCGGGGTTTCGATGGCTCCTGGGAACTGACTATCTTCATCGTCTCCTCGTACGTCAACGCGTCGATATCGGTACCCTTGGGGAGTTTGTAGTTACCGCCCTTGAAGACGATGTATGGCCCGTAGCGACCGTCCTTGACTTCGAGATCGGCATCCTCCGGGAATGTTTTGAGCGGCATTTTCTTAGCCGCCTGATTTTGGATCAGTTCCACGGCACGCTCCTGTGTGATCGTATAGGGATCGTCCGTGCGGTCGAGCGACGTGAACGATTTTCCGTGACGCACATAGGGACCGAACCTGCCGATACCGATGACCAACTCCTCACCTTGATACTCGCCTATGTTTCGTGGCAAGGCAAACAACGCGAGGGCATCTTCCAACGTCAGCGATTCGATCAACTGCCCTGGGCGCAACTTGGCGTATTTGGGTTTTATCTCCTCAACGCCCGGTGCGCCCTCCACACCCTCTATCTCGACCATCGGGCCGTAACGTCCGATGCGTGCCTTCACGATGCGTCCCGTTTTTGGGTCCGTGCCGAGGATACGTTCCGAGTTGTGACGCGGCGTGTCTTCAGCGCCGGCCTTGTCGACCATCTCGTGGAACGGTTCATAGAATTTGGCCAGCATACGATCCCACGCGATCTCACCTTCGGCGATCTCGTCGAACTCCTTCTCGACGTTGGCTGTGAAGTGGTAATCCATGATCTCGCGGAATTGCGATTCGAGGTAGTCCGTCACGACGATACCGATGTCGGTAGGTTGAAGGCGGTTCTTCTCCGTGCCATAACTCTCGGAGAGGGTTTTCGACGAAACGACCCCGTCCGCCAGTGTAAGCTGTTCGTACTCACGCCGCTGTCCCTCCTTACTCTCCTTGACGACATAACCGCGCGTGATGATGGTCGATATGGTGGGTGCGTAGGTGGATGGACGCCCGATACCGAGTTCTTCGAGACGCTTGACGAGCGATGCCTCGTGATAACGAGGCGGCGGTGCCGTGAAACGCTGGGTGGCGGTAATATTCGTGTTCGACACGGCATCGCCGACCGCCATTTTGGGCAAAATGGCGTCATCGCTCGTCGCCGCTCCGGATTCGGATTTTTCGTCGTCCGTGGACTCGATGTAGAGTTTCAGGAATCCGTCGAAACGGATCACCTCGCCCGTAGCCTGGAACTGGTGTTTCGAGTTCGATATGTCGATAACGATCTGTGTACGGTCGAGTTCCGCGGGCACCATTTGCGACGCCACCGTGCGTTTCCAGATCAACTCATAGAGTTTCTTCTCGTACGGAGTCCCTTCGATGGTCATGCGGTCTATGTACGACGGGCGAATTGCCTCGTGCGCCTCCTGTGCTCCCGCGGATTTGGTTTTATAGTTGCGCGGGTTGGAGTAATTTTCACCGAACAGTTTCGTGATCTCCGCCTTGCATGCCCCGATCGCCTGTTTCGACAGATTCACCGAATCGGTACGCATGTAAGTAATCAATCCCTGTTCATACAGATGCTGCGCGGTGGACATGGTTTGCGACACCGACATGCCGAACTTACGGCTCGCCTCCTGTTGCAACGTGGAGGTGGTGAACGGTGCCGAGGGCCATCGCTGTGCGGGTTTCTCCTCGGCTTTCGACACGGTGAACGCCGCATCGGCACAATTTTTCAGGAATTCCTCCGCCTCCGCACGGGTATCGAAACGTGTCGAAAGTTCCGCCTTGAAGAGGGTCTTGGACGGGTCGGCGGCGGGATAGAACTGTGCCGTTATGCGGAAGTAGGGTGTCGATCTGAAGGCGATGATCTCGCGCTCGCGCTCGACGAGCAACCGTACCGCCACGCTCTGCACACGTCCCGCGGAGAGCGACGGACGCACCTTGCGCCACAGCAGGGGCGATAACTCGAAACCCACCAGGCGATCCAACACGCGTCGAGCCTGTTGCGCATCGACGAGATTCATGTCGATGGTTCGAGGTGTTTCGATGGCATGGAGGATGGCGGATTTGGTGATTTCGTGAAACACGATCCGTTTGGTCGTGTCGACGGGCAGGCCCAACACTTCGGCCAGGTGCCACGCGATGGCCTCTCCTTCACGGTCTTCATCGGACGCGAGCCACACGGTATCACTGCTTCGGGCGGCACGTGCGAGTTCATCGACGACTTTTCGTTTTTCGGCCGGCACCTCGTACATGGGTCGAAATCCGTGTCCCACATCGACACCGAGGTCCTTCTTGGCCAGGTCTCGAATATGCCCGTAACTGGACTTCACGGTGAAATCCTTACCGAGAAACTTCTCGATCGTTTTGGCCTTGGCGGGAGACTCGACTATGATGAGATTTGTCATTCTATTTAATTAACGTATACACCACATCCAGTTCGACGCTCTTTGCGACGGTACGTTTCAACCCATAGGCATTGAACGCTTCGGGCCCCAGATAGACCGTTCCGTCGATGGGTTTACCGTCACGGTAGTCATTCCACAGCGATTGGAGGTGACGCGATATATCGAGCAGATAGCAGGCGCGGCTTCGGTTGAGGTGTCCTCCGAAGGGCAGGTCGGTATTGATAACCTTTTCGTACAGGTAGTCGTAATCGGCCACGGCGATCATCTTGTGGTAGTCGGTGTAGAGTCCCAACCGGAGCATCGAGCCATCCAGAAGGGAGGTTACGGATACCGGATCGAGTTGCGTCCAGTCGGTGTCGTCGAGATAGACGATTAGCTGTGCCCTGTTGAACGCGAGCGACGTGTAGGGAGATCCCTCATTAGCGGGATCTGTATCGAGGAGCGTGGCGAGTTCGGCGAACAGTTCTTCGGTGAAGGTAAGTTGCGGCACGACGCCCGACATACCATCTATATACAGTTGGGTCGGAGGCGACGCGACAAGATTCATATCTATGGATCCGGGTGCATAGTCACGCTGCACGACATTGATCGACGCATCCGTGCGTTTTTTAACCGTTTCACCCTCTTCATCCGTCTCCTCATCCGTCAGGAAGGCATAGCTGGCCGTCAACGTGTCACGTACGAGTGTCGGATCCTCCGGGTCGTTCCGATGCGCATAGAGCATCACGCCGGTGCCGAGCAGGTCTGTCGCGAACATATTTCCCTCTCCGCCGTCGGCGAGGGAAATATAGAGGCAGCCGCGGCTGCCTGCATCGTCCGACATGAGTCGGTCGATGAGTTCGCGACCGGTGTCGGTGGGGTGTAACGTGATGTACTCCGTGTAGGGTCCCGTCGTGGAGCCATCGGGAAACGTGAAGGTGAATGCCGGAAGCGACGACAAAAGTGTCGATGGGTCGAACGTGGGATAGAACAGCGTGTCCGGATGCGCGGCGAGCAGGTCGTTCATCACCGCGGCCGGAATCTCGTGAATGTTGTAGTGCATCGGCTGCAGTGTGTCTCCGACATGCTCCTTGATGAACAGTTTCAACTGCATGGAGTCGAACACGGCATCCGCACCGAATCCATTCTCCACATCGGAGAGTGCCGCGGTGTGGAACTGGGAGATAAACCCGGCGCGGCGTGTGCCGAATACCGGATCCGTCGTGGCACCGAAATATCCGCGTCCCAGGTTGGACGAGCGTACCGAATCCTGCTGATGCAGGCGTGCCCTCATGAGTGTCGAATTAGGGAACAACGCGTAACGCGCCGTACCGATCTGCATCTGCTCGCTGTCGGGCTCCAGTCCGGCCCCCAACCGGTCATCCACACGCGTGCACGAGAAAAAAGCCGATACAATACCGGCCGCGATGAGTAACGATATGATGATCTTAGAGCGTGCCATAGAACTTGTTATAGGCCGGCGCCAGGGCCGCATCGGCAGGTAAATATTCCAGTACGGGTCTGCCGGATTTCCGCACCCATTGCAACACCTGCGGATCAATCTTTTCAGAACCGAGCACCACACCGTCGACATATTGCAGCACGTACCGGCACAGATTTTCATACGTCGGCGTGTCGAGCATCGCGAGCGTGTCGTCCGTCACTCCCTCGGCCGCGATCCGGTCTTTTATCCCGTCGATTCCCTCCGCGGTCTCGTCGTAGAGCGACATCACCACCTTCACGTCGCGGAAGATCGGGTCATCGGCAAACACTTTTTTCAGATAAATGGGCACGATACTCGAAAACCACCCGTGACAATGCACCACCGTGGGTGTCCATTGTAGCTTTTTCACCGTCTCCAACACGCCCCGCGCGAAGAAAACGGCACGTTCGTCATTATCCGAAAAAGCGACACCCTCCTCATCGGTGAGCATCGCCTTACGCGAAAAATAGTCGTCGTTGTCGATAAAATAGATCTGCACGCGTGCCGCCGGGATCGACGCCACCTTAATAATCAACTGGTGATCGTTGTCGTCGATAATCAGGTTCATCCCCGAGAGACGGATCACCTCGTGCAACTGATGCCTCCGTTCGTTGATGCATCCATAACGCGGCATGAACGTGCGGATTTCGCGCTCCTGCATCGCCTGCGACAGTTTTCGGCACAACAATGCCTGTTCCGTTTCGGGCACATAAGGAGTTACCTCCTGACAAACATATAGTATTCGGCGAATCGACATTTTCACAAAAGTAATGATTTTAATTAACAATTAAAAATCCTTTTCTTTTGCAATGTCTCCAACTGTCGCTTTCTTAGAAGAAAAAGCGGCAATTGTGGCAGAGAATGGGACGGGGAGGGTTGTTGATAACTTTCCGGATTTTTAATTTGGAGGGCACTATTTGGTTGGGAAATTTCGTTTATCTTTGTTGGGAGTTTTAACCTCCTCATTACAATTTTTTATGGAAACATTTATCGTTAAGCGCGACGGCCAGCGCGAACCTTTCTCGGTCGACAAAATTCAACGTGCCATCGCCAAGGCGTTCCTCTCCGTGGGGTCGTTTGCCACGCAGGACGTGATTACGAATATCCTGAGCCGCGTCAGCGTGACGGACGGAATGACCGTCGAGGATATCCAGAACCAGGTCGAGGTGGCGCTGATGGCCGAGAGGTACTACACCGTCGCGAAAGCCTATATGCTCTACCGCCAGAAGCACCATGAGGATCGCGAGGTGCGTGACAAGTTGCAGTTCCTGATGGACTATTGCGACGCGTCGAACGCCGCCACGGGATCGAAGTTCGATGCCAATGCAAACGTCGAGTCGAAGAACATGGCGACGCTGATCGGTGAGTTGCCGAAGTCGAACTTCAT
Organism: Alistipes sp. UBA943; assembly: GCA_002293345.1. Lineage (GTDB taxonomy): Bacteria > Bacteroidota > Bacteroidia > Bacteroidales > Rikenellaceae > Alistipes. The sequence continues at coordinate 18,314 of DBDB01000066.1, read as the reverse complement.
CCGTCTGAACCGCCGCATGCTGACCGACCGGTTGAAGGAGATGTATGGCAAAGAGGTGTCGGACAAGTATCTCGACATGTTGGACAACCACTTCATCTACAAGAATGACGAGACGTCGCTCGCCAACTACTGTGCTTCCATTACCATGTACCCGTGGCTGATCGGCGGTACGCTCTCGATCGGAGGTAACTCGAAAGCCCCCACGAACCTGAAATCGTTCTGCGGCGGATTCGTCAACATGGTGTTTATCGTCAGCTCGATGTTGTCCGGGGCATGCGCCACACCCGAGTTCCTGATGTATATGAACTACTTCATCCAGATGGAGTACGGCAAAGAGTATTACAAGGAGGCGGACAAGGTGGTGGATATGTCGCTCAAACACCGCACGCTGGATAAGGTGTTGACCGACTGTTTCGAGCAGATCGTTTACTCGATCAACCAGCCCACCGGGGCACGTAACTTCCAGGCCGTGTTCTGGAANNTGGAACATATCGTACTACGACCGTTACTACTTCGAGAGTCTGTTCGAGAACTTCGTCTTCCCCGACGGATCGAAACCCGATTGGGAGTCGTTAAGTTGGTTGCAGAAGCGTTTCATGAAGTGGTTCAACCGCGAGCGTACCCGTACGATCCTCACCTTCCCTGTGGAGACGATGGCGCTGCTGACCGAGAACGGTGATATTAAAGATAAGGAGTACGGTGACTTCACGGCCGAGATGTATGCCGAGGGACATTCGTTCTTCACCTACATCAGTGACAATGCCGACTCGCTGTCGTCGTGCTGCCGCTTGCGTAACGAGATTACCGACAACGGATTCAGCTATACGTTGGGCGCCGGTGGCGTGTCGACGGGATCGAAGAGCGTCCTGACGATCAACCTCAACCGTTGCATCCAGTACGCCGCACGCAAGGGCATTCACTGGCAATTCTTCCTCGAAGAGGTGGTCGACCTGGTACACAAGGTGCAGATCGCCTACAACGAGAACCTGAAATATATGCAGGAAAAGGGCATGTTGCCGCTCTTCGACGCAGGGTATATCAACATGAGCCGCCAGTACCTGACAATCGGTGTAAACGGATTAGTGGAGGCTGCCGAGTTCCTCGGTATTCCGATCACTGACAACCCCGAGTACGAACACTTCACACAAGAGGTGTTGGGCATGGTCGAGAAGGCGAACAAGAAGTTCCGCACGAAGGACCTGATGTTCAACTGTGAGATGATTCCGGCGGAAAACGTGGGTGTGAAGCATGCCAAGTGGGACAAACGTGACGGTTACCAGACCAAACGCGACTGCTACAACAGCTATTTCTACGTTGTGGAGGATGAGTCGTTGAATATTCTGGACCGTATCCGTCTGCATGGACGCAAGTATATCGAGCACCTGACGGGTGGATCGGCCCTGCACCTGAATCTGGCGGAACACCTGTCCAAGGAGCAGTATCGTCAGTTGTTGCGTGTCGCCACACAGGAGGGGTGTAACTACTTCACGTTCAACATTCCGAACACCGTGTGTAACGAGTGTGGACACATAGACAAGCGTAACCTCACGGCATGTCCGAAGTGCGGCAGCGAGAAGTTGGATTACCTGACGCGTATCATCGGTTACATGAAACGCATCTCTAACTTCTCCGTTCCACGTCAGAAAGAGGCGGCCGTGCGTCACTATGCGCCCAATCCCAAGAGTCAGGTGGCGTGAAGGTAGCCAGTTACGACATAGTTTTTCAAGAAGTTCCGGGCGAGATTACTCTCGCCCTGAACATTTCCAACTGTCCGAATCGCTGTGAGGGATGTCACAGTCCGCATTTGTGGGAGGATACGGGTGAGGTGTTGGATGAAGCGTTAATGGGCGATCTGTTGGAGCGGTATGGCGGTGCCGTCACGTGTGTCGCGTTGATGGGTGGCGATGCGGAACCGTCGGAAATAAATCGGTTGCTGGAATTTGTCCATGCACATCGACCGTCATTGAAAACCGCGTGGTACTCCGGACGCAGGGAGCTCGCTCCGGAAGTGAAGTTGAGAAATCTCGACTATCTCAAACTCGGTCCCTACATCGAAGCACTCGGAGGTCTCGATAAACCCACCACCAATCAAAAACTATATCGTGTCACGGATGGTGAACTTCATCCTATTTCTTTCTAAAACCTTTTTCTTTTTCTAAAACCGTTTTTTTTAAACCACCGCTTTTTAGTGAAAAGGCATCGTAACGATGCTCTTGCCCCATCCCCCTTAATCCCCCTTGATAAGGGGGAACTTGACGCAAGTTACAGAATTTTTGGTCGCGAGGACAAAATCACCGTCAGGTGATTAGGGACTTTTGAGAAAAAGACTTCTGGGAATTTATTCACAAGAAGACTTTTACGAAAAAGGATCGGAAAGCCGAAGGCTTTGTCCTCGC
>DBDB01000066.1:0-15909 GCA_002293345.1 Alistipes sp. UBA943 | reverse complement strand
AAAGGGTACAGTTGGGTCTTAGGGAAGGAAAAAGAAGCGATTTGAAAAAAGAGGTTTTAGAAAAATAAAACGTTATCCGAGATACGTTTTGAGGAGTTTGCTTTTGGTGGAGTGACGGAGTCGGCGGATGGCTTTCTCTTTGATCTGTCGCACGCGTTCACGTGTCAGGTCGAATTTCTCACCGATCTCCTCCAACGTCATCTCGGACGCACCGATACCGAAGAAATATTTGATGATATCGCGTTCACGATCGGTGAGAGTCTCCAAGGCACGATCCACCTCTGTGGAGAGTGATTCGCTGATCAACCCCCTATCGGCATTGGGCGAATCGGGATTCACAAGCACATCGAGCAGGCTGTTGTCCTCGCCATCGGCGAACGGTGCATCGACAGACACGTGACGCCCCGCGACACGCAACGTATCGGTGACTTTTTCCTTGGGTAACGCCAACTCCTCGGCCAACTCCTCGGGCGACGGGGTACGTTCATGCTCCTGCTCGAAACGTGCGAATGCTTTGTTGATCTTGTTCAACGACCCCACTTGGTTCAGCGGCAGACGTACGATACGCGCCTGTTCGGCGAGAGCTTGGAGAATCGACTGGCGGATCCACCACACGGCATAGGAGATAAACTTAAATCCACGTGTCTCGTCGAACTTCTCGGCCGCTTTGATGAGTCCGAGGTTACCCTCGTTGATCAGGTCGGGAAGGCTGAGACCTTGATTCTGGTACTGCTTGGCGACCGACACGACGAAACGCAGGTTGGCCTTGGTGAGTTTCTCCAGTGCCTCCTGATCACCCTTTTTGATGCGTTGGGCGAGCTCGACCTCCTCCTCGACAGTGATCAGTTCCTCTTTGCCGATCTCCTGGAGGTATTTGTCGAGCGACGCGCTTTCGCGATTGGTGATGGACTTTGTTATCTTTAACTGGCGCATAGGGTTTCTTCTTTGTTTGTGTCTCACTATACGCAGCGAAAAACGTTTTGTTTCATCGTCGCGACATTTTTTGAGACACCGACACCGCTTCCCCATCCACAAGATGAAGAAACGGCGTCCGACGGAATGATAACAAAAATAACGCCAAATTTATTGTCCATTCAAAATATTTTTGTATCTTCGTACGCTTACATACGCCGCAACGGCCCTGGAGGGGGTTTGGGCGGGGTGGAGAAATTTGACTGCTTGCAACCACACTAAAAAAATGCTAAAATGAGCTACCTTTTCACATCCGAATCGGTGTCCGAAGGGCACCCCGACAAAGTATCAGACCAGATCGCCGACGCGATCCTCGATGAATTTTTACGCCGCGACCCACAATCTAAAGTGGCTTGCGAGACGCTCTGCACCACAGGACTGGTCGTCGTGGCAGGTGAGGTGCGGTCGAACGCCTATGTCGATATCCAGGCAACGGTACGCCGCGTGGTGAACCGCATCGGCTACACGCACAGCGACTTGCGTTTCGATGGCGACTCCTGCGGTGTGCTCTCCGCGATCCACGAACAATCTGAAGATATTCGACGAGGGGTGGACAAAGAAGAGTTTCTTTCTGGAATTTCGGTGAGGGATTTTTGTCGCAACGAAGCGACAAATCGGGGGGACGTACAAAACCTACTTCTCCCCGATGCGGAGCAAGGCGCGGTGAAAATCGCCAGCGAAAAACAGAAAGAACAAGGTGCCGGTGACCAGGGCATCATGTTCGGCTACGCCTGTAACGAAACACGCGAGTATATGCCCGCCACACTCATTCTGGCACACGTTATCCTCAAGGAACTGGCGGTGTTGAGGCGTGAGAAGAAAGAGATGTGTTATTTGCGTCCGGATGCGAAGTCGCAAGTGACGATCGAGTACGACGAGCAGACACGCCGACCGTTGCGTGTGCATACGATCGTCGTATCGACACAGCATGACGAGAACGTCACTCAGGAGCAGATCCGGGCCGACGTGCAAAACATCCTCATCCCACGGGTGAAGCGGCGTTTGGAGCGCGCGGAGGATAAACTGTGTCGCCTGATCGGTGACGATTACATCCTGCATGTCAATCCGACGGGTAAATTCGTGATCGGCGGCCCGCATGGCGATACGGGTGTCACGGGACGCAAGATTATCGTCGACAGCTACGGAGGTCGCGGTGCGCATGGCGGCGGTGCGTTTTCAGGTAAAGATTCGTCGAAAGTGGATCGTTCGGCTGCCTATGCGGCACGTTACATGGCCAAGAATATGGTGGCGGCGGGTATCGCGGAGGAGGTTTTGGTGCAGCTCAGCTACGCCATCGGTATCGCGAAACCGATCTCGTTGTATGTCGAGACGCGTGGCAAAAAAGTGGATGTATGTGACGGTGAGATCGCGCGACGTATCGAGAAACTGTTCGATCTGCGTCCGGCTTCGATCGTGCGCATGTTCGGGTTGAACAACCCCATCTTCGAGGCCACAGCCGCGTACGGTCACTTCGGCAACCGTCCCTATACCTGTACCGAGACAATCTGTGGCACGGAACGCGAAGTGGAGTTTTTCGGATGGGAACGCCTCGATGCCGTCGCGAAAATCAAAGCCGCTTTCTGATCCAATCGCACCCTTTCTTCCGAACAGTTGTAGAGGGGAATAATTATACTTTTTTGAGGCCCCGTTCGGCAGCCAATTGTTCCATCAGAGCGAAAGCAGCGGCATAATCGTTCGGGATGTCACCATCGAGAATCGCGTTTTTGATCACCTCCTTGATTTCGCCGATCGTGTTGCAGGGCGGGATGCCGTACGTATCCATGATGATCTGTCCCGTGATGGGGGGTTGGAAGTTACGCACACGGTCGCGCTCCTCAAGATCCTTCATCTTGCGGCGCACCAGCTCGAAATTGGCCATGTAACGTTTCACCTTCGCGTCGTTACCGGACGTGATGTCCGCCTCGCACAGCGTCATCAGTTTCTCCACATCGTCACCGGCCTCGAACAGCAATCTCCGCACGGCCGAATCGGTCACCTGATCCTCCGAAAGGATGATCGGACGCAGGTGCAGGAACACCATTTTCTGCACGAATTTCATCGGGTCGCCCATCGGCAGTTTCATCTCGCGGAAGATCGACGGCACCATCTTCGAACCCACCATCTCATGCGAATGGAACGTCCATCCGACATGCGGATCGTAACCCTTGGTTTGCGGTTTGGCGATGTCGTGCAGCAGGGCCGCCCAACGCAACCACAGGTCTTCGCTATGCATCGCCACGTTGTCGAGCACCTTCAACGTGTGCAGAAAATTGTCCTTGTGTGCATGTTTGCCGCGGCGGTCGATACCTTTGAGGCGGTGCAACTCGGGAAAGATCAACTCCAACAGCCCCGTCATGTCGAGCAGCAAAAATCCGTGTGACGGCACAGGCGACAGGATAATCTTGTTCAATTCCGTTGCGATGCGCTCCTTGGAGATGATGGCGATGCGGTGGCGGTTGCGACGGATCGCCTCGAACGTTTCGTCCCACACCTCGAAACCCAGTTGCGACGCAAACCGTACGGCACGCATCATCCGCAACGGATCGTCGGAAAACGTGACATCCGGATCGCACGGTGTGCGGATAATACCGTCGTAAATATCGTCCATCCCGCCGAACGGATCCAGCAGTCGTCCGAAATCCTCCTCTGCGAGGGACCATGCCAAGGCGTTGATCGTGAAATCGCGACGTTTCTGATCATCCTCCAACGTGCCGGGTTCCACCTGCGGGTTGCGTGAATTTTCGGAGTACGACTCCTTGCGTGCCCCGACGAACTCCACCTCCACGCCTTTCGTGCGCAACATCGCCGTACCGAAAGTTTTATATACCGCCACTTTGGCATGCAGTTGCGCACCCAGCTCCTCGGCAAACGCCACTCCGTCACCCACCACAACGACATCTATATCGGTAGACGGTCGATGGAGGTACCAGTCGCGCACGTACCCTCCGACGACATAAGCACATTCGCCCCGACGTGCCGATAGCTCGGAAATCTGACGAAATACGGGATGTGACAATGGATTTTCCATCTCACAAAGATACATTTTTCTTTCAAAACCTTTCAGACCGCCGCTTTTTGGTGAAAAGCGGCACCAAAAACTTTCGGGAGATTAGAGAGATCGGGGAGGGACACCCTCCCCCTACCACCCCCTCCCGCAAGCGGTGGCTGGCGCCCCGCTTGACAGCAGCTTCACTGCTGTATTCCGCCGCGCAAAGCGGCGGTCTTAAAAAGATTATATTCCCCAGTTCATTTTGTTGCGCAGTGCATCGTAGAAGGAGAGCCCTGGTGTTGTGGCGAGCAGGAAACGGCGTGTGGCACGGCGGATCGTGAACGATGCTTCGGAGTCGAAACGCACCAATTCGCTATCCACGGAGATGGCGGCCGCACGGTCGGCATGCAGCGTGACGACACTATCGTCGGGGATCACCACGGGACGCATCGTCAGGTTGTGCGGTGCGATCGGTGCCACGACCAGACATCCGCATGAGGGTGCCACGATGGGCCCGCCGACGCTCATCGACCATGCCGTGGAGCCCGTGGGCGTGGCGACCAACACGCCATCGCCACGGCATGTGGCGGCCAACTGACCGTTCACATGGATATCCACCGTGATCATACCGCCATCCTGACGCTGTACGGCCGCTTCGTTGACCGCGTAACGTATCCCGAATTCGCCCGTCACTTCGAGCATCGTGCGGGGTTGTATCTGAATTTTGCGGTCGCGGATCTGTTGCAACACCTCGGATGTGCCGGTCGGCAGGGCAGTCGTCAGGAATCCCAGGTGTCCCGCGTTGACGCCCACGACAGGGATTTCCGCACCGTCGAGCCAGTGGATCGCTTTGAGGAGCGTCCCATCGCCACCCCACGACAGCAGTACCGTGTCGTCCGGTTGCGGGCCCGCCGTGGCACCCGAACACACCTCCGTCTCTAACCCGAACCGGTCGATCTGAGAGCGTAGTTCCATCGGGATGGGGAGCCGCGAAAAAAGTAGGATTTTCATGCGAAATTAAATAACTTTGTATTCGCAAATATAGTAATAATGACCAAACTTTCTGTCAACATCAATAAGATCGCCACGCTGCGCAATGCACGGGGTGGGAGTTTGCCCGACGTGGTACGTGTCGCGTTGGATTGCGAGCGTTTTGGGGCCCAGGGTATCACGGTACATCCGCGTCCCGACGGACGGCACATCCGGTATAGCGACGTGTGTGCCCTGCGGCCGCTCCTCACCACGGAGTTCAATATCGAAGGTAACCCCACGCCCGAGTTCTGTGATCTGGTGGGTGAGATCCGTCCGGCACAGGTGACGCTCGTGCCCGACGCGCCCGATGTCATTACTTCCAATGCCGGGTGGGATACCGTCAAGCATCGCGATTTCCTGCGCGAACTCACCGCCGAATTTCACAGCAAAAATATCCGTGTCTCCATATTTGTCGATCCGGACCCCCGAATGGTGTTCGGTGCGGCGGCGGCAGGGGCCGATAGAGTGGAACTCTATACAGAGGCGTATGCCTCTGCGTATTCTCATGCGTTGCATGAGAATACAGCCCCTGCCGCCGCCGAGGCTGCCATCGCGCCCTACATCGAGGCTGCCGGGGAGGCTCGTAAGTGTGGATTGGGACTGAACGCCGGGCATGACCTCAATCTCGATAATCTCAACTATCTGGTCACCCGTATCCCGTGGATCGACGAGGTGTCGATAGGTCACGCCTTGATCAGCGACGCCCTCTATTTCGGTCTCGAAAAAACAATCCAAATGTATCTCCAACGATTGAAATAGGTTTTTCCTAAAACCTTACGCCTTGACGCAACTGTCGCTTTTTTGGAAAAAAGCTCCTGCAAAAAACTTCGGGAGATACGTTTGTATCTCCATTATTTGCGCGACACCTTTAAGAAAGGTGTTTTAGGAGTGAGGTCCTCATAACGTTTTTGGAACTTGTCACGAGAGCAAGCTCCCATCGAACCTCCCCGCCAAACGAACGATCGCCCTGCGGGCGCTCCGTCCTCGCGACAACAGATCGCGAGATCCCGAAAGGGATCCGGATGAAACTCGAAAGGACTGCGTCAAATTCATTTGTAAGCAGTTGTTTTGAGTTTTAGCCGAAGGCTTCCAACGGAAGTCGCGATGTGTTGGAGCGCATATAATGGAAGTACGTAAGTACTTCCCGAAGTTTTTTGCAGGAGCTTTTTTCCAAAAAAGCGACAGTTGGCTCAAGGGGAAGTAAAAGCGAACGGTCTGAAAAAAGGTTTTAGAAAAAAGATTATCTTTGTCCTGTCCGAATGGACGACTATTTAGCCTAAAAATCATGTACATCAAGACTTATGCCGGCGCGTTGGTCGGTATCGACGCCGTGAAAGTGACGGTTGAAGTGAACCTCACGGGGGGTGGAGTGGGGCTCTACCTGGTGGGGTTGCCCGACAACGCGGTCAAGGAGAGCGAGCAGCGTATCCGTTCGGCATTCGAGAACTCCGGCCGCCGTATGTCCGGGCGTAAGGTGGTGGTGAATCTCGCCCCTGCGGATCTGCGTAAGGAGGGCGCGGGGTACGACTTGCCGATCGCGATCGGCATTTTGGCTGCGATGGGTGATGTGCGTACCGACATGTTGGAGGAGACGTTACTCGTGGGAGAACTCTCGCTGGACGGGTCCTTGAGACCCGTCCGTGGCGTGTTGCCCATCGCCGCCAAAGCACGCGCCGAAGGACTTCGCCGCGTCGTCGTACCCCGCGCCAACGCTGCCGAAGCTGCTGTTGTAACGGGATTGGAGGTGTACGGACTGGATACGTTGAGCGATGTGATCGCCTGCATGAATGGCAACCCTGAGATCCGCCCGTTCGACCCGTCGAGTGTCATAGAGGAGCCGCGCCGCACGGAAGACAGTGTGTATAAGGAGGATTTCTCGGATGTGAAGGGTCAGACGATCGTGAAACGTGCATTGGAAATTGCCGCCGCGGGAGGGCATAACGTACTGATGATCGGTGCGCCGGGGTCGGGAAAGACAATGTTGGCACGTCGCTTGCCCACAATCCTGCCGCCGCTCAGTGCCGACGAGGCGTTGGAGACCACCAAAATCCACTCCGTGGCGGGGAAATTGGGTGCCGTGCGGGGGTTGTTGTCCGATCGCCCGTTCCGATCGCCACACCATCTGACGTCGCAAGTGGCGATTATCGGCGGCGGGTCATCGCCACAGCCCGGAGAGGTGTCGATGGCACACAACGGCGTGCTGTTTATGGACGAATTGCCCGAATTCGGACGTAGCATTTTGGAGGTGTTGCGTCAGCCGTTGGAGGAGAAGAAAGTGGTCGTGTCACGTGCCAAGTACAGCGTCGAATACCCGTCCAACTTCACCCTCATCGCCGCCATGAATCCCTGTCCATGCGGATTCTACAACCACCCCACGCAAAACTGTACCTGTACTCCAAAGGTGGTGCATCGCTACATGGGACGCATCTCGGGGCCGCTGATGGACCGTATCGACTTGCAGATCGAAGTGATCCCGATCGACCGCAACGAATTGGCCGACATACGTCCTTCGGAGTCGAGCGACGCGATCCGTGAACGTGTCATCCGTGCGCGTGAGGTGCAGAAGCGACGTTTCGCCGGCACATCGGTACACACCAACGCGATGATGAACACAAAAATGTTGCGTAAGTTTTGCCCTCTTTCGGGCGACGCGACGGAACTTTTGGGTCAGGCGATGGAGCGTCTCGATCTCTCGGCACGTGCCTATGACCGTATCATCAAGGTGTCCCGCACGATCGCCGACCTGGACGGTTCTCCCGATATCGGGCCCATGCACATCGCCGAAGCGATCGGTTATCGTGCCCTCGACCGCGGCAACTGGGGAAGATAACCATTTTCTTTTTTACTCTCACTGCCCCTTTTTGAAAAAAGCGGCACCAAAAACTTTCAAAAGTGCTTCGCACTTAGAATACGTCTTCCCTAATGTGCGCGACACCAATCTCAAATTCTTTCAGAATTTTTGTGCCCAAAACAGAATACTTTGTTTTCAAGCAAGCTTGAACCAAACTTTTCTGTTTCGTACACGATCTCTTCGAGATCTGATATTTTTGGTCGCGAGGACAAAATCACCGTCAGGTGATTAGGGACTTTTGAGGAAAAGACTTCTGTGAATTTATTCACAAGAAGAATTTTACGAGAAAGGACCGGAACGCTGAAAGCGTTGTCCGCGCGCAAAAGGAGGGATACGAAGTATCCAGAAAAGTTTTTGGTGTCGCTTTTCACTAAAAAGCGACGGTCTTAAAAAAGAAAAGGTTTTAGAAAGAAAAGGTTATCTTTGTAAGATGAAGAAAATTATCTTGTCGGGCGGTGGCACGGGGGGGCATATCTACCCCGCTGTGGCTGTGGCGGAAGCGTTGAAGATGCGTTTCGGGGGTGACATCGAGATCCTGTTCGTCGGGGCGGAAGGCAAGATGGAGATGGAAAAGGTACCGGCATTGGGGTATCGTATCGTGGGACTGCCCATTGCCGGCATGCAACGGAGAATCGAGTGGCGTAACTTGTTGGTGCCGTTCAAGGTGTGGCGCAGCATCCGCAAGGCACGGAGGGTGATTCGTGAGTTCGGTGCCGATGTGGTGGTGGGATTCGGCGGTTATGTGAGTGGACCCGTGCTGTGGGCGGCGCAGCGGATGGGTATCCCGACCCTGATTCAGGAGCAAAATTCGTATGCCGGTGTGACGAACAGACTTTTGGCACGTCGCGCGGAGAAGATCTGTGTGGCGTACGACGGGATGGAGCGATTTTTCCCGAAGGATAAGATCGTTGTGACGGGAAACCCGTTACGATTCACGACACGACATGCATCGAAGGCGGAGGCGTTGCGGCATTTCGGACTGTCGGACGAGATGCCAGTGGTATTGGTCGTCGGGGGTTCGCTCGGCACGCGCACACTCAACGAGATGATGAAGCGGTGGATTGTGGAGCGACGGACTGCCGAAAGACAAAAAATCCAGGTTATTTGGCAGACGGGCAAATATTACGAGACCGAGATGCGGCGGTTCTTGCATGAAAATCCGTGTGACGGCGTGTGGCAAGGCTCGTTTATCGACCGGATGGATCTGGCGTACGCGGCGGCGGATGTGGTGATTTCGCGTAGCGGTGCGGGGACGGTGTCGGAGTTATGTCTGGTGGGGAAGCCGGTGATCTTTGTGCCGTCACCGAACGTGGCGGAGGATCATCAGACGCAAAATGCACGTGCGTTGGTGGATCGGGGTGCGGCGTGGCTCGTGACGGATGCCGCGGCGGTCGTCCATGGAATGGACGAAGCAGCCAGGCTGCTCGCTTCGCCAGCGACGATGGCGGATATGAGTCGTAACGTATCGTCGTTGGCGAAGCCCGCCGCGGCGGACTCGGTGGTGGATGAGATAGAAAAACTTTTGTGATGGGAGCGACGAGAACGTTTGAGAACGTATATTTCCTGGGGATCGGCGGCATCGGGATGAGTGCCCTGGCACGTTACTTCCTCCACGATGGCAAGCGTGTGGCGGGATATGACCGTACCCGTACGCCCTTGACCGAACAACTCGAACATGAGGGGGCTCAGATTCATTATACGGAAGATGTGGATGCGATTCCGCAAGCGTTTCGCGATCCGGCGAAAACCGTGGTGGTCTACACGCCTGCCGTGCCGGGGGATCACGCGGAGTTGCGGTATTTCGAGACACACGGATTCGAGATCGAGAAGCGTTCCCGGATGTTGGGGCACCTGTCGGAGGGACGGTTCGTGATGGCGGTTGCGGGGACGCACGGAAAAACTTCCACCACGACACTGATCGCGTGGCTGAACCACGTGGTGACGGGCACGGGGAGTGCTTTTCTCGGAGGTGTGTCGCGAAACTTCGGGAGCAATCTTGTGCCCGACGGTGGCGCGCGCTGTGGGCCGAAGGCCCAAAGAGACAGCTGTGCTGTCTCTCAGAGTCTTGCTACGCAAGACTCGCGCGCGCCCCGTCCGCGACTGGCGGTGGAGGCGGACGAGTTCGACCGTTCGTTCCTGACGTTGCATCCCGACGTGGCCATCATCACCTCCACGGACGCGGATCACCTGGATATTTATGAGACGCACGACGCCCTTCGCAATGCGTTCGCACAGTTCGCCCGCCAGATCAAACCGGGCGGATCCCTGATCCTGAAACACGGGATAGGGATGACGCTTCCCGACGTGGAGGTGTATCGTTACTCGTACGACACGCCGTGTGACTTTTATGCCATTCCCGCTGCGACGGGGTCTTTCGATCTCGTGACGCCGGATGGCGTTATAAGAGACTGTCGCGTCGGCGTGCCGGGATGGGTGAATGTGGAGAATGCCGTGGCGGCCGTGGCGGCGCTGTGGTGTGCCTCGAAACGGGACGGGCTGCCATTCGACACGGAACGCGTGCGCGAGGGACTGGCGACGTTCGAGGGTGTGAAACGGCGTTTCGAGTTCTACATCAACACGCCCGAACGGGTCTACATGGATGACTATGCGCACCACCCCGCGGAACTTCGCGCGGCGATCACTTCGTTGCGCAACATCTTCCCCGGACGCCACCTCACCGCCATCTTCCAGCCCCACCTCTACACCCGTACACGTGACTTCTACCGCGAGTTTGCCGCGTCGCTGTCACTGGCCGACGAGGTGATCCTGCTGCCGATCTACCCCGCACGCGAGTTGCCGATCGAGGGAGTGACGTCCGAGATGATCGGCGAGGAGCTCACCGTGCCCTGGTCGATTGTTCCACGTGGAGCAATCGTGGATATACTGCGTTCGCGCGCCACTCGCGACATTGTTGCTACGTTTGGCGCCGGAGATATAGACACCTGTTGTCAGAAAATTTACGAGGCATTGAAGTGAAGCATTGGGTGAAATATCTGTTGTGGGGTGCGCTATGGGCCGGTGTGGCGGGATATCTCGTCTATGCCCTCACGCTCACGAATCGACACCGCAGCGCGCAGCCGGTCCGGTCGATCGAGATCACGGTACGGGATTCGACCGACACCCGCAGACTCATTTCGAGCGAACAGATCCGTGCCTGGATCGACAACAGCGGTATCGAAACCATTGGCACACCCCTCTCGAAGGTCGATATGGGAGGACTCGAGGAGTTGATTTTGTCGCACGCTTTTGTCGACGGGACACGCATCTCGGTCAACCACTCGGGCGTGATGCAGATCGACGTCACACCCCGTATGCCGCTCGTTCGGTTGCTGTTCGACGGGTACGACGCCTATGTCACGGAACGCGGTTATGTGTTTCCCGTACCACCCCGTTCGGCAGCCTATGTGCCGGTCGTCACGGGCCCCTACCGACCTCCCTTCGCCGCCTCGTTCACGGGTGATATCGATGCGGAGATCGAACGGCAGATCGGTGAACTCGACACGGAGATCGCCGCCCTCGAAAAGCAGAAATATCCGCTCTATCGCCGTGAGTTACAAAACGATGAGGAGTTGCGCGGGGTACGTCGGATGCGGGTGAAACGGCATTGGTTCGAGGGTGACGATTCGTTCGCCGCACGGGTGCAGCGGATGCGTGAACGAAGGGCCGGGTTGCAGCGTCAGTATCGTTACGAGGGGCGTGAGATTCGTGCCGCGATTGACAAAATCGCCGCGTCGCAGGACGGGATCCGTCGACTGCAAAAAAAGTTACGCGAAAAGCGTGAAGATTTCCACAATCTGCTTATCTTTGTACAGCGAATTGACTCCGACGACGCATGGCGCGACAGGATCGTGCAACTGATTGTGCGAGAGCGTGAAAGCGGAACCGTCGAGGTGTCGATGGTGTTGCGTGAGGGAGGGGCGTCGGTATTGTTCGGCGCGGTGGACGAGGGCTCTTGGGGGGTGGAGGAGAAACTCGATGCGTTGCGTCTGTTTTTCGATGACGTGTTGGCACGCGAAGGGTGGGAGGTGTATAAAACCATCGACGTCCGTTACGAAGGGCAGGTTATTTGCAGTTAGGGGCAGGGACTTTACAGTTAGGAGATTTAGGATTTGAAAGCGATAAACCATACAGTTGCGGTAGATCTGGGGAGCTCGAGTGTCGTCGTGGCAGTCGGGTCACTGGACGGTGCCGGTGAGTTGGAGATCCATGCCGTGGCGTCGAAGCCCGTCGAGGGGGTGAATGCCGGACGTATCGACAACATCGAACTCGTTGCGGCGGCCATTCGCGACGCCCTTACCGAGGTCGAGACCACCATAGGGGGACGTGTCACGGAGGCATACGCCGGCATTTCGGGAGAGTTCGTACGTTGCGCCCGCCATACCGACCACGTCTTCACGTACGACCCCGAGAACGGTGTCAACCGCAACGACGTGGATGCGCTCTTCGAGCGCATGCGCAACGTGCAGGCACCGGATGACGAGATCATCATGGAACGCATCCCCCAAAATTATGTCGTCGATGACGATCAGGAGGTACGCAATCCCGTGGGGTCGTTCTGCAAGAAACTCTCCTCGACGTTTAATTTTATTTTGTGCGCCAAAACGCCGTTGCAGCGTCTCGAAATGGCACTGAAACGCCTCGGTATCCGCACAGCGGGTATCTTCCCGAACGTACTGACGGTGCCGGAGTCGCTGTTGTTGCCCGAGGAGAAGGAGGAGGGCGTTGCGGTGGTCGACCTGGGTGGCGGACTGACGAACGTGACGGTGTATTACCGCGGTGTGGCACGTTACGTGGCCACGATCCCGATGGGTGCCGGGGCTATCAACCGTGACATTCGGTCGCAAAGCATCCCGGAGAAGTACGTCGAGAGTTTGAAGTGTAAATATGGGTCGGCGGTGGCCGATCTGGCGCCGGAGGATAAGATGATACGCGTCAACGGCCGCACGGCACGCGAAGCGAAGGATATTCTGTTGCGTAATCTGGCTACGGTGATCGAGGCACGTGCCACGGACATCGCCGAGTTCGTGCAGCAGGAGATCAAGGAGTCGGGGTATGCCGATAAGTTGGCGTACGGAATCGTGCTGACGGGCGGATCGGCACAGTTGAAGGATATCGACGAGTTGTTCCGCCGCGTGACGGGCCTGGAGGTACGTGCCGCGGCACCCGAGATCGGTCTCACCGACACGGCACGCGAGGTGGCCGATAACCCGACCTACGCGGCAGCGGTGGGGATTCTGTTGAAGGCGGTGAATCCCGTCACGGCGGCATCGGCATTCATTCCGCCACAACCCGTGACGAGTCCCACGTCGCGTCCGACAGCCAAACCCGGTGCACCGGCACAGACTTACGTGCCGCCCAAGGAGAAACCGTTCACCCCCCCCACCCAAGCGAGCACACCCGCTTCGGCTTTCGCACGTCCCACCTCCACCCCGACGCCTGCACCGCAACCGTCACGTCCAACGCCACAGCCCATCGTGGAGGAGGAAGATGAACGTGTGGAGCGATTCGAGGAGTCGATCGAGGAACCGGTGATGAAGGCTCCCACGACGCGTGACCCGTTCGTGGATGACGAGGATGGAGCGGATGACGATCCGATGCCTGTCAAGAAGCGTGGCGAGAAGAACTGGGGGGCCATCTTCAAACGTGCGATGAAAAATATCAACGAGAGTTTTAACGCTGTTGACGACGAAGAGATATAAGGGGCCACAGGAGGGGAGGCGAAAAACAAGGATGAAAAGATGAATGCGGACTTAATGGACCATTTGACTGCAGACCGTCGCGATCCCGCCATGATCATGGTGGTGGGTGTCGGCGGTGCGGGTGGCAATGCCGTGAACCACATGTGGGAGTTGGGCATCAAGGGGGTCGAGTTCATGGTTTGCAATACCGACCAACAGGCGCTCGACAAGAGCCCCGTGCAGCAGAAGATCCGTCTCGGCAACGAGGGCTTGGGTGCCGGCAACGATCCCGAAAACGGGCGACGCGCCGCGATCGAATCACTGGACGTGATTCGACAGCGCCTCGAGGCGCTCGGTACCCGTATGGTGTTCGTCACGGCAGGTATGGGTGGTGGTACGGGTACCGGCGCGTCGCCCGTGATCGCGAAACTGGCCAAGGAGATGGGGCTGTTGACGGTGGGTATCGTCACGTCGCCGTTGTCCGTCGAAGGGAAGATTCGTTACGAACAGGCATTCCGTGGCATCGAGGAGCTTCGTCAAAACGTCGATTCGCTACTCGTCATCAATAACGAAAGTATTCTCGAGATCTACGGCCGCCTTTCACTGAAACAAGCCTTCGGCAAGGCGGATGATATTTTGGCATTGGCGGCGAAAGGTATCGCGGAGATCATCACGGTGAACAGCGACCTGGTGAATGTCGATTTCGCGGACGTGCAGAAAGTGATGCAGAATAGCGGACGGGCACACATGAGTGTGGCGACGGCCGAAGGAGAAAACCGTGCCGAGGCGGTGGCCGAAGCGTCGATGCGTTCACCGTTGCTGGATCACAACCTGATCTCGGGCGCACGCAATATCCTGCTGAACATATCCGTGTCGGACGCCGAGGCGCTGATCTTCGAGGAGGTGATGCAGATACTCGAATATGTGCAGGCCCACGCGTCGTACGAGGATGCGGCGGGTAACATCCACAACGCCAACCTCATTTGGGGTACGAGTGAGAAACCACATTTGGGCGATGCGATCGAATTGGTGGTCGTGGCGACGGGATTCGGTGAAGATGGTGTGGATGACCAGGTGATGCGTACGATCATCCCACCCATCAAAGAGGTGAAACCCGCCGTGCGGACAGGCGGTGCGTCGGGAACCACGACCGAGAAATCCATCTTGGAACCCGTTGGCAAATCGTCCAAAGCGTCACGTACGGCAGGGTCGGACCAGGTGGTTCTGGGGCAGAAATCGACTCGTTACAAGGATATCGACCAGCTACTCGGCAAACCCGCCTATCAGTCCCGCAAAGCGCAATTCATCACCGACGCACCGTCTGCCAAGAAAGAGGTGCTCAAAGATGACGATACTCCCAAATCGGACACCGTCAACCCCGACGAGACACTGTTTTAGAAAAGAAAAAAGTTATCTGTCGAGGCCGAAGTGTCGCGATGAGGCGGCGAGGGTGGCGATGGAGATATGGCAATCCGGGACGGAACGCAGGATCGCATCGGCACATGACACGAGGGTCGAACCCGTCGTGATTACATCATCGACCAACAGTATATGTTTCCCTGCGAGTGATTCGGGTTTCCGTACGGCAAACAGGTCATGCACGTTTGTCCAGCGTTCCTGTGAGTCGAGGGCGGTTTGAGTGGTATTGTGACGGGTGCGGCGAATGGTATGGGACAGGGCTTCGGCACCCGAACTCAGACCGTCTGAAATCCCTTGGGCGATATAGTCACACTGGTTGTAACCACGTTTGAGTTTGCGGCGCAGGTGTAGCGGCACGGGTATCACACAATCGACCGTGGCGTAGAACATGCTTCGCGACAACTCGCTGCCGAACCACCGTCCCATTTCGTATGCGGTGCGCCAGCGCTCACGGTATTTGAACGAGTGGATGGCCTCTTGCCACTTGCTGCCCTGCACGAACCAGATGAATGACGATGCGTGTCGGATGGGGATCATGTCGCGCAGGCGGTGCGACACGGGATTGTCGGCATGGTGCCAGAAGTTGGTTTGAGGCACTGTGGCACGGCACAGCAGGCAGAACGTCCCCTCATCGTCACGCAACGTACCGCCACACACAGGACACACGGGCGGCAGGAAGAGATTCTTGACATCCGTGGCGATGTCGGTGAGGAAGTTACTGTGGATCGACATGGCAGAAAATCCTGACTCCCTTGAAATCAGCGTGTTGTGTGACGATATTCAATGCATTGCCCAACGTGCCGCGAGCCTCGGCGACCGAAGCCCCCGACTCCACCTTCACCACCAACACCATGCGCCATTCCCCTCTCACTCGGTCGATGGGCGGTGCGGCGGGTCCCAACACGCGGCGACCGAATTGCTTCCGCAATTCAACGGCCAACAAGTTGGCCGCGCGGCGCAGTTGCGCC
>DBDB01000038.1:15537-15917 GCA_002293345.1 Alistipes sp. UBA943 | reverse complement strand
CTAAACAAAGGCGTGAAGAAATGGCCTGACTAAAAGTGTCAAAAAATCGAGAAGTTTTCGGCTCGACAAAACCGCGAAGGCGTCGATTTTGAGCGTTAGGCAGGTCATTTTAGCCTTTTTAGCGTCGGGCTGGTTTTGACTCAACCTTTTGACAGCAAAAGGTTGAAAGAAAAAGCCCGCGCGAAGTGCGAAAACCCCCGAGGCGCTCCTCGCCCCTCCTTGTCCCGTCCTACATTAGATCTTTATAGTCGCATGTCGCGGTCGTTAGAGACGACCATGCTTTTTATCTGCCAACCCAGCCGCTGGGGTCAGCGGCTAAGTTTGTCCCACCCCTGCCCCTCCCAGGAGGGGCCCCCTTGATAAGGGGGCGCCGCAAAAAA
>DBDB01000038.1:0-15513 GCA_002293345.1 Alistipes sp. UBA943 | reverse complement strand
CCGCCGCCCCTCTGGGCGTTGCGCGCGGAGAAGGAATTTTTTAGTCTTCCACGAGACCTGCCTGTCGGAAACTGAAATGTCCCGTACGGGCGATGATGACATGATCCAACAGCCTGACATTCAACAATTTGGCAGCTTGTCCGATTTTATCGGTAAGTTGTTTATCTGCTTCACTGGGCTGCACGGATCCCGAAGGGTGGTTATGCACCAACACGATTTGCGACGCCAGTTCCTCGACGGCACGTTTCATAACGATACGTTGATCCACAACGGTACCCT
The DNA here is from genome assembly GCA_002293345.1 of Alistipes sp. UBA943. GTDB lineage: Bacteria > Bacteroidota > Bacteroidia > Bacteroidales > Rikenellaceae > Alistipes. The sequence continues at coordinate 15,234 of DBDB01000038.1, read as the reverse complement.
GCACCCCTCCGATACTCATCCGTAAAGGTTTACCCAAAATTTTCCCTGTCGAGGTGAGGAACAAACACCAACACTCTTCGTACGTCTTTTTTTCCAACTCGGGACGGAACAACCGTACGATATCGTCACTCGAACGGATAAAATCTATGCGGCGCGCCTCCTCCGTACCGACCCTTCGTCCCAACTCGACCGCCGCATGGATACGCCTCGCATTGGCCAGACCGATACCGGCACGGTTACGCAAACTTTTGACCGGCTCAGTGGACATTCGGAACAGATCTCCGTCAAATTTTTCAAGCAGCGCATCGGCATACTCTACCCCCTTTTCATCGAGTAACACTTTGAGCAACTCGGCATCGGTCAACCGTTCCACCCCCCACGATTCAAGTTTTCCGGTGGCCTGTTTACGCATCTCACGCACCTCGTCTCCGCTCATGCCACCTCCTCCATATTTAACGTCCCCGCTTCTGTCTCACACGGGGCGACACCTGCGCCACTGGGGTCAGTGGCTAAATATGACCCACCCCCAACCCCCGCCTCAGGCAGGGGCTTTCTCGGGGCGGCGTCTGGATCTCCGTCTCGCATTCGCTTCGACTCCGCCCCATCGACACTCGCCACCGGCAGCACATCCAACATATCCACACGATCCAACATGCTGGCTGCTTTTTCGTCACTGAACGGCGCGTGGGTCATGGACCACGAGGCACGTTGCTCAGCCTCTTTTTTCGTCACACCCTGACCATACCCCATCTCCATACTGTCGATAAAAACAGTGGTTTTGAAGCCTGCACGTCCCGATTTTCGGGTTTTGTATTCGATTTTGTAACGATATTTCTGACACCACTCGATCAATCGGCTCTTGAAATCGGTCTCGGCAAAAAGCATCCCTTCGATATCCAAGTGTTCGACAAAAACGCGATTGATGAGCAGGCGGTTGGTGAAATCAAAACCCTTATCGAGATAGATCGCGCCGAACATTGCCTCCAACGCATCGCCATACATATCTTTCTGGATGGCCATCGTGGCTTTATCCAGATCCACGATCACATAATTGTCCAGTCCGATACTCAGCGCAAGGGCATTGTGTGATTTACGCGACAGAATTCTCGACCGCAATCGAGTAAGTGTTCCTTCGTTCTCTTCAGGGAATTCGATATAGAGAAAATCCGTGACGATAGCCTCAATAACGGCATCGCCAAGAAACTCCAAACGTTCGTTGTTGAGGGGTCTGTGATCCGGACCCATGGACAAGGAAGCCGACCTGTGGATCAGGGCCAGTTTGTAGAGTTCGATATTGTTGGGCAGAAAACCGAATAGATCGTCGATAATTCGGTAATAAAGTTTATCCCGCCCAAAATTTCGACGCAGAAAACGTCTCACGATTTTCTAAATCTTACGGAAGATAACGGTCGAGTTGTGACCTCCGAATCCGAACGTGTTGCTCAGCGCTACATTCACGTCACGTTTCTGTGCCTTGTTGAGGGTGAGGTTCAGTTTGGAGTCGATCTCGGGATCGACGGTCTCGACATTGATCGTCGGCGGGATGATCCCTTTCGTGATGGCCATGATGCACGCCAACGCCTCGATGGCTCCCGCAGCACCCAAGAGGTGCCCCGTCATCGACTTAGTCGATGAGATGTTTACGTCGTAAACATGGTCGCCCAACACAGCCGTGACAGCCTTCAGTTCGGGCAGGTCTCCGGCAGGGGTAGATGTGCCGTGTACATTGACATAATCGACCTCTTCGGGTTTAATTTTCGCGTCTTTCAACGCATCGCGCATGGCTTTCATGGCGCCCTTACCTTCGGGATGGGGAGCCGTAAAGTGATATGCATCGGCCGATGCACCGCCACCGATCATTTCGCAATAGATCTTCGCGCCGCGCGCCTTGGCATGTTCGTACTCCTCGAGGATGATGGCACCGGCACCTTCACCGACTACAAAACCGTCACGATTCACATCGAACGGACGCGACGCATGTTGCGGGTCGTCGTTGCGGGTCGACAGTGCCTGCATGGAGTTAAAACCACCCACACTCGGCTCATTGACTGCCGCCTCAGATCCACCCGTGACCATCACGTCCGCAAATCCGAACCGGATCTGGTTGAACGAGTCGATCAGGCTGTGGTTGGACGACGCACACGCCGAAACGGTACAGTAGTTGGGCCCCATGAATCCGTACTTGATCGAGATATAACCGGCGGCGATATCGGCGATCATACGGGGAATAAAAAATGGGCTGAACCGAGGGGTACCATCCCCCTCGGCAAAGCCCACACACTCATCGAAGAACGATTTCAATCCTCCGATGCCGGAAGCCCAGATAACTCCGATCTGTTCGAGATCCTCCTTTTCGAGGTCAAACCCGGCATCCTCGACAGCCTGGGTGGCCGCAATGAGGGCATACTGGGTAAAGAGGTCATACTTACGCACCTCTTTACGATCGAAGAATTGCTCCCAGTCGTAATTTTTCACCTCACAGGCGAAACGCGTTTTGAATTTTTCGGCATCGAAATGCGTAATGGGTGCCGCTCCGCTGAATCCTTTTTCGAGGTTGGAGAAGTACTCCGCCACGTTGTGACCGAGCGGATTGATGGTTCCGATTCCTGTTACGACTACGCGTCTTGGTGTCATATAAAAAGCGTTTAAGCCTGTAAAAATGGACTATTTCTTGTGCGATTCGACGTATTTGATCGCGTCGCCTACGGTAGCGATTTTCTCGGCATCCTCATCGGGGATTTGGATATCGAACGCTTTCTCGAACTCCATGATCAACTCGACGGTATCGAGCGAATCGGCACCCAAATGGTTGGTAAAACTTGCCTCGGGAGTCACCTCAGACTCTTTAACGCCCAATTTGTCTACGACGATCTCAACGATTTTCGATTGTACATCTGACATAATCATTATTTTTTAGTTAAACAATCAACCGCAAATGTAACTATTTTTTTTGATTCGGCAAATTTGAAAACATTCGTACTTACCACTCCCTCGCCCTACATTTAGATCTTTATACAACGGAGGGGGAGGCCATAGACAAGAAGAGGAGTGGAAAGCGAAGGGGTAGGAGTGGAATTGAAGACAAAATGATGTGCCGTCGTTGCGGCGTAGGCTTGCGAAGTCCAGTAGAATCCGTAAACATTCTGATAGGCCAGTCTCCCATCGTCATGCCAACGTGCCCCCGCCGCGGGGAGGAGAAGGGGAAGGGCGTAATCAAAAGTAACGGTATCAAAGATTTTTTATTACATTTGGCTTTCAAACGACATAAAAATTATGAGACTTCTACTGATTTCCAACTCCACGAATGCCGGCGAGCCCTACCTGCAATACCCTCTCGATGACATCGACCGTTTCTTGGGCACGGTACGCGAAGTGGTGTTCATTCCCTACGCGGCAGTGACGTTTTCGTACGCCGAGTACGAGGCGAAGGTGCAGGCTCGACTGGGCGAACGCGGCATCCGTGTACGTTCCGTACACAGAGCCAAAGACCCTGTTCGTATGATCCGTGAGGCACAGGCTATCTGCGTGGGCGGAGGAAACACGTTCGCGTTGACAAAGAAGATGCACGAACAGGGTCTCATGCGAGCCGTGCTCGCATGCGTTCGCCGTGGCGTGCCGTATCTGGGCTGGTCTGCGGGAAGCAATGTGGCATGTCCGACGATTTGCACGACGAACGACATGCCCATCGTGGAACCTGAATCCTTCAAAGCGATCGGGGCGGTGAAGTTCCAGATCAACCCCCATTATCTGGATGCCAATCCAGCGGGACACGCGGGTGAGACGCGCGAGCAACGTATCGCGGAGTACATCGAGGCGAATCCGCGCCGCTATGTGGTGGGCCTGCGCGAGGGTTGTATGCTGAACTACGAGGACGGAGCGTTGAAACTGATCGGCAAGCGTCCGATGCGTATCTTCAAGAAGGGCATCACGCCTTACGAGGTCAACGCCGGGGACGATCTCTCTTTCCTGCTGTAATCATCCGGTAACCGTTTTGCACACCACCACCATCATCGGATCACGTGGCGAGGAGCTTGCCGCACAGTGGCTTTCGAGACATGGATTTCGTCTCCTCCATCGCAACTGGCGCAGCGGAAGTTACGAGTTGGATATTGTGGCTTCCAAGAGTGGGGTGTTACATTTCATAGAGGTGAAGACAAGAAAAAAAGACGGCCTCACACCCCCTGAGCAGGCGATACATGCCCATAAATCCCGTTCGTTGCTGCATGCCGCAAAGGCATATCTGGATTGTTGTCCGTTCGACGGAGAGATCCAATTCGACCTGGTGGCAGTCGACACAACGGCATCGGGGCACGACATTCGTTACATCGAACACATTATAGAACCCCATTGGTAAATGAGAATCCTGTATAACATCGCGATTTTTCTCTACGGCATATTGGTACGTTTGGTGTCGCCGTGGAAGCCGAAGGCACGCCTTTGGATCGACGGACGCAAGGATCTTTTCGATAGGTTGAGACAGACGATTGATCCGAAAGCACGTATCGTGTGGATCCACGTGGCATCGCTGGGCGAGTTCGAGCAGGGGCGTCCGATCATCGAGAGGATCAGGGCCGCGCATCCGGAATATAAAATCCTCGTCACGTTCTTCTCTCCTTCGGGTTACGAGATTCGCAAGAACTATCCCGGTGCGGATTACATTTTCTACCTGCCGCTGGACACGCCTCGCAACGCCCGCCGTTTCGTGGAGACGGTACACCCCGAGATCGCCATCTTCGTCAAGTACGAATTTTGGCTGAATCTGTTGCACGAGTTGCGTCGCCACAAGGTCCGTACCTATATCGTGTCGGCCATTTTCCGTGCCGATTCGATCTTCTTCCGTCCCTATGGAGGCGCATGGCGCATGGCATTGCGCAGTTTCAATACGATCTTCGTGCAGGATGACGCATCACGCGACCGATTGTCACGGATCGGGTTCAAGAATGTGATTGTAGCGGGAGATACTCGTTTCGACCGTGTGGCACAGATCGCTGCCGCGGCACCGAAGATCGACCTTATAGAAAGGTTTCGCAACGGAGAACGGTTGTTCGTAGCCGGATCGACATGGGGAGCGGACGAGGAGCTGCTGATCCGGTTGATGAACGACAATCCGACGGTTAAGTTTGTGATCGCCCCACATGAGATGGATGAAGCACGTATCGCGAGGTTGATGACATCGACACATGGCGGCGTGGTTCGTTACACGTCGGGCGACAAGGAAAAAACCGGCATCGAGACAGCACAACTGTTGATCCTGGACACGATCGGCATTCTTTCGTCATCGTACGGTTACGCCACTTGGGCCTACATCGGAGGTGGTTTCGGCGTAGGGATACACAACACGTTGGAGGCCGCCACATTCGGACTCCCGATGGCTTTCGGACCGCATTACGCGAAGTTCAAGGAGGCATGCGACCTGGTCACACTCGGCGCTGCATCGCCGATACGCTCCTATGAGGAGCTCTCGGCGTGGTTCGCATTAATGCGAACGGACGAAGCTGCGCTTCGTCAATGCAGCGCCGCCGCACGGAACTACACGCTCTCCCACCAGGGCGCCACGGACGTCATCGACAAAACAATCTTCGACCATTAAGATTGCTCTCTTCTTGTCTCTCTCTACATTAGATCTTTATACAACGAAGGGAGAGGCCGTAGATGACGTAATTGGGACCCGTCGGATACGCGGCGCCGGAATCGTAGTGAAAGAGTCGTGCATCCGTGTCGGAATCCGCGGCGGAAGTCCAATAGTAACCGTTGGAAGTCTGACCGCTCAGCTGACCACTGGAGTAGTTACGGTGCCCCGGCGCGGGGAGGAATTACTACTTCGACGTCATGATCTGCAAAATCAATCGATCCGTCTCATTCATCCCGTCACGACCTATGAGCGTGAGGTTGCGGATAGTCTGATCCACATCGTCATCAATGATACCCTCCACCGAGGTCACATAGCGATTCTCCATCGCCATCATGGCCGACAGCAGTGCCGTCGACACGCCTGTGGTTAGTTTCAGGGAGCAACTGGGTTTCGCACCGTCACAGATCATGCCGGTGATATTGGCAATCATGTTCTTCACGGCATACGACACGGCCTCATACCCGCCACCCATCAGGTAGGTAATTCCACAACTCGACCCCGTGGCCGCCACCACGCACCCGCACAACGCCGACAATCGCCCGAGTGAAGTTTTGATGTAGATGGCCGTCAGATGGCTCAACGTCAGGGCACGAATCAACTGCTCTTCCGAGGCACCGGTCTGTTCGGCATAGGCCACCACGGGCAGTGTCGCGGCAATACCCTGGTTACCACTTCCCGAGTTACTCATCACGGCATTCATCGCCCCCGCCATCCTCGCGTCACACGCCAGACAGGTCATGCTCATCAGCCGCACCAACAGTCCATCCCCCAACAGTTTGACAGTCTCCGCACGCCGCAGAATATTCCCCACTTCATGCCCGTAATGCTGTTTTTTCGACTCCTCCGACACGGCTTTGTTCAGGTCACGCGCCTCGAGCATAAATCGAATTTCATCGAGAGGGGTTTCGGTGGCAAACTCCCACACCGTCCGCAACGTCAACTCGGGAGCAGGCGGCACGGGTTCATCCGAACTCGAAATCCCGACCGAAGAGGAGGCATCCTCCTTGAATTCGCAAGCGATTTGCGTGGGCGACTCCTCATCTATAAAATGGGTGTGTTCTCCCTGAATGATCGCCCCGGCGGTTTTTCCACCTGCGGACACCTCTGTCTCAATATAAAGTTTGTCCGGCGCAGGATCCTTGAGGGTGATTTCGATACGATCCCCTCCATCCTCGTTGATGAATTTTTTGCCTCGTTCGACCGCTTCGGGCGTACAATCCTTCAACACTTCGAGCCCGTAGGCGGACTTACCGATCAACACCCCGAGTGCAATGGCGATGGGAAGACCCGTCATGCCGGTCCCCGGAATACCCACACCCATGGCATTTTTGAGCACGTTGGCGCTCAAACGAACAGTGATTTTTTCAGGCTGCGTGCCTAACTTTTCACAGGCACGTGCCACACAGAGTGCCACAGCGGCAGGTTCCGTGCAACCGATCGCCGGCACGACTTCACGGTGAATGAGGGCGATAATCTGATCGCGAAGGGATTTATCTAACATGACACAAAGGTATGAAATTTATCAAAAAAAGCAGGCCGACGACCTGCTTTTTGTAACGATTCTATGCGCTATTCCAAGCGCCTCCCGAGGTTATTCCGGGTGGATCGCTTCACTGGGGCACACAGAGGCACACGTGCCACAGTCGATGCACTTACCTGCGTCGATGACATAGATATCGCCGGCGGAGATCGCCTCCACGGGGCACTCGTCGATGCAGGTTCCACAAGCCACACACAGATCGGAAATTTTGTAAGCCATTTCAGTTTCGTTTTTAATGATTGATGGAACAAATATAGTAAAAAAATTTAATTTTATTCATCTTCAGTCTCGCCCTACATTAGATCTTTATACAACGGAGAGATAAGGCGGACGCAATACCTCCTGTGGTAGGACGTATTTCCAAACCATCGAAGTCGAGGGTAATAATCCAAGCTTGCATTTCAGAGTCGGCCTGCTGTATCCAGTAGTAGCCGTCGGAAGTGTGAAGGTATAGCCGACCATCAGAGCTGATACGGTGCCCCGCCGCGGGGAGGAGAAAAGAGGTTTAGATTTTCTCGAACCCCGTGTATGGCACCAGTGCTTGTGGAATACGTATCCCATCGGCAGTTTGGTGATTTTCCAGCAGCGCTGCCACGATACGTGGCAATGCCAATGAGGAACCATTGAGGGTGTGCGCGAGATGCGTTTTTTTATCGGCATCCTTGTAACGCAACTTGAGGCGGTTGGCTTGGAACGACTCGAAATTCGACACGCTCGACACCTCCAACCACCGTTGCTGTGCAGCGGAGTAGACCTCGAAATCGTACGTGAGAGCCGACGTGAAGGAGATATCACCGCCACAGAGCCTCAGTATGCGATACGGCAACTCCAACGCGCGGAGAATCTCCTCGACATGCGCCACCATGGCATCCAGGGCCTCATAACTCTTTTCGGGGAGGGCGATCTGCACGATCTCGACCTTATCGAACTGATGCAGGCGATTCAACCCCCGCACATCCTTGCCATACGAGCCCGCCTCACGACGGAAGCAGGGGGTGTAGGCGGTCATGCGGATCGGGAAATCTTTCTGTTCGAGCAGCACGTCGCGATAGATATTCGTGAGGGGTACTTCAGCGGTCGGCACAAGATAGAAATTGTCCGCCGTGGCATGATACATCTGCCCCTCTTTATCGGGAAGTTGCCCCGTGCCAAAACCGGACGCCTCGTTGACAAGGATCGGTGGTTCGACTTCCGTGTACCCTGCTTCTGTGTTTTTGTCGAGGAAAAAGTTGATGAGCGCCCGCTGCAACCGTGCCCCTTTACCTTTATATACCGGAAACCCCGCACCGGTCAGTTTGACGCCCAAGTCGAAGTCGATGATATCATATTTACGCGCCAACTCCCAGTGAGGCATGGCTTTTTCAGGGAGGGAGGTATCGGTCGACACCTCTTTCACAACCACGTTGTCTTCTGCCGTACGTCCCTCAGGCACACTGTCATGGGGAAGATTGGGCAACGTGACAAGTTCTTCGTGCAACGTCCGGGCCGCCTCACGAAGCTCCGCTTCGAGCGTTGTCGACCGCTCTTTGAGGGTCGACACCGCGGATTTGGCCTCATTGGCCAAATCGAGGCGGCCCTGCGCCATGAGGGCACCTATCTCCTTGGCAGCCTGGTTTTGCTTGGCAAGTGTCTCATCCAATTCACGCTGGATAGCTTTACGCTGTTCATCGAGAGATGCGATTTTTTCGATCACGGGATTCGCATCGACACCTTTTTTAGCGAGCCGCCGGACGACATCCGCACGGTCATCGAGAAGTTGTTTTACAGTGAGCATAGATCACAAAGGTATGAAATTTTTCTACCTTTGCATCCATGACACCCATCGAATTATTGGCCCCGGCACGGGATTACAACACGGCACGTGCGGCGGTGGATTACGGAGCCGACGCTGTGTATATGGGTGCATCGCGTTTCGGGGCACGCCAATCGGCAGGAAATTCGTTGGACGACATTGCCCGTGCGGTGGCCTACGCACGCCCCTATCATGTACGGGTGTACGCGACACTCAACACGTTACTGTTCGACAACGAGCTGGAAGAGGCCGAGAAACAGGCCCGTGAGTTACTGGACGCGGGGGTTGATGCACTGATCGTACAAGACATGGCGTATCGGCGAATGAATCTGGGGGCAGAGTTACATGCCTCGACACAAGCCGCAACACGCACCGCCGAACAGACACTTTTCCTGGAGCGTTGCGGATTTTCACGTGTGGTATTGGAACGCGCCCTGTCGCGTGCCGCGATCCAGAAAATCCGCAACGCAACCTCTGTCGAATTGGAGTGTTTCGTCCATGGGGCGATCTGCGTGGGATATAGTGGGCGGTGTTTTTTCTCACGTTCGATGAGTTCAGGCGAGACGAGGCGAAGCGGCAACCGTGGTGATTGCAGCCAGCCGTGTCGCCTGACGTGGGATTTGGTGGATGTCGATGGGAAGATGATCGAGAAGCACCGTCCCCTACTCTCGTTACGCGACTTGAACCTGTCGGAGCGACTGGGGGAACTGCTCGACGCGGGTGTCACGTCACTCAAAATCGAGGGTCGATTGAAATCGGAAAACTACGTAAAAAATGTCGTCGCCCATTATCGTCGACAGTTGGACGAAGCACTCGCCTCGCGACCTGAGTTGTGCCGTTCGTCGATCGGCGAGAGCGCGTACGACTTCACGCCCGACCCTGCGAAGAGCTTCACACGTGGCTCGACGGAATACTTTTGGAATGGCCGCAACGGGGTGAAGGATCTTCTGGCCGGCGAGGTGGATCTTCGCGATCACGACCATCATTTCGTGCAGACATTGAAACGCAGCCGCACGCGCCGCGTCATTCCCGTGAATGCCCGATTAGAGGTTTGCGCAGATGACATTACATTGACACTCAACGACTTGGAGATTCATTTTGATGGCTGTTTTGAGCGTGCCAAGGATTCGTCACGGATGGCAGAAACCATCACGGAACAGCTCTACAAGTGTGGCGACACGATCTTCGATGTACGTAACGTGGAGGTGGTTGGAAGTGACTGGTTCGTACCGGTTTCACAGCTCGCGAAGATACGCCGCGATGGGTTCGCCAAACTGTTGGAATGGTACGAAAACTCCAAACCGGCACCTCGAATCACCCCCGAAAACCCCACAGCCATCTATCCCTCTGAAAGGATATTAGAGACAGAAAATGTAACGAATCACCTGGCGTCACAATTCTACCGCGATCATGGCGTTCGCGAGATCGCCCCGCCACTCGAACTTGCCGCATCGACACTCGGAGCTATCGTCATGCAATCCCGTTTCTGCCTCCGTCGCGAATTGGGACACTGCCTGAAAAACCACCCTACAGAGCATTCTCAAGAACTTTTCCTGGTTCACGGCCGCAAAAAATACCGCCTCCATTTCGACTGCTCGAAATGCGAGATGAGTCTCATTCATGTACAGTAACCGCGACACGTTCATTATGTTCAATACCCTGCTTCCCCACTTCCCCGATTACGAATTGATCGACTCCGGAAATTTCGAGAAACTCGAACGATTCGGACGTTACATCATCCGCCGTCCCGAGCCCCAGGCACTCTGGAGGCCATCGCTATCCGCATCCGAATGGGATCGTGCCGATGCCACGTTCCATCGCGATGCCGTCAATTCCGAACGCGGCGAGTGGAAGCTTCGTCCCGGCATGCCCGACCGCTGGACGGTGGAGTATATATATAAAGGTATGAAGTTACGGTTCCGCCTCGGATTGACGTCGTTCAAACACGTCGGGATCTTCCCCGAACAGGCCGCCAACTGGGAGTTCATCTACGACAACTGCACTCCGGGGTGTAAGGTATTGAATCTTTTTGCCTACACAGGCGGCGCCTCTCTCGCCGCTAAGGCCGCTGGTGCGGATGTCACCCATGTCGATTCGGTGAAACAGGTGGTGTCGTGGGCACGTGAGAACATGGAGCTCAGCGGCCTTGTCGACATCCGCTGGATTGTCGACGACGCAATGAAATTGGTGCAGCGAGAGAGGCGCCGCGGCAACCGTTACGCTGGCATCATCCTCGATCCACCCGCTTACGGACGCGGTCCGGACGGTGAAAAATGGATCCTCGAAGAGCACCTCACCCCGATGTTGGAGGCGTGTGCAGAGCTGTTGAATTCCGAAAATTCATTCCTCGTGTTGAATCTCTATTCGATGGGGCTCTCCGCCACGCTCGCCCAAACTGCTGTAAATCAGACTTTTGGTGCGACAAGTAAAGATGCGGTCGGGGGTGAGTTATGTTTCGATGATCGATCAGGGAAACGCCTGCCTCTCGGCACATACTATCGGTTCCAACGTTGACAAATCCAATGACTCATCGTTTTGAAATTTCAGGTATGTCGATGTGATCCATCCGTGATTAAAGATCCATCTATTCTCTTCGATGAGTTTCCGACGCCACTCGAATGTTTTGTAGTGCCCTATCAATCCCAGGTAGGAGTTCAACACCTGCATTAAATCGGTCGGCCGATCCGCGTAATAGGCATCCCCCTTGCGCAATTTATCTTTGAGGTTGGACGTGGTACGGTTCGACATGTAGATACGATGGGGTTTGATCATCGTCCCCAAAAACGTAACTCCCCTTCGCACGTGTTGCAGATAAATCTTATACGGATGTAGTCTGATGCGCAACTCGCGAATTAAATACTCTCTGACGCGCTCTTTACACTCCATAAGGAACTCCTTCGACTCATGGATCAGGAAAAAATCATCCACATAACGCCCATAGTGCTTCACGCCCAACTCCCGCTTGACGAAGTGATCGAAATCATTCAAATAGACGTTGCTGAAGAGTTGCGACGTTAAATTGCCGATCGGCAAACCACAACCTTTCGGGGACGAGAACAAACTTTTGTCAGCCGGCAGATTATCCCACTCCTCCTTCCGCCCCTTGATGAAGCAATTACTCACCGGATCGTGAAATACGATCGCTCGTGTCAAATATTTCACCAAGTCGAAATTAGCTATCTGATCCGCATATTTGGTCAGCACCTTCATCACCTTATCATACAGGATCGAACGATTGATACTCATGAAATAGCCCGACATATCCAACTTCAAAATATACGCGTCACGGCTGTAATTCTGCGAACAACTTCGTATATGATGATCCAACCGCTCTATCCCGAACGACGTCCCCTTACTCTTTCGGCATGAGTAACTGTCCGTGATGAACACACGTTCAAAAAAATCATTCACGTAATTAAAATAGAGATGGTGCACCACCCTATCGTCAAAACCAGCCGCAAACACCTCACGCTTCACCGGCTCTTCAATAATGAACGCCACACTACGCCCCGGACTATACGTTCGTGATGCCAATTCACGGTACAAACGCACCAAATTCTCCTCCAGACGGAACTCAAATTTCAATTGATTGTATGTATTCCTCTTGCGCAAACGAGCATCGTGATACGCGGTCAAAAGATCGGAAAACAATCCAATATCCATACAATATTTAGATAAAAAGGAGGATAAACACAGACGATAAACTCTTTATACAACGGAGGGAGAAGCCGTTCCCGACGTTATTGGTATTCGTCGTATTCGTGGCGCCGGCATTGAAATTGAACCTTCGCGCATTCGTCGTAGACGAAGCCGAGAGCATCCAATAGTTTCCGTTGGAAGTCTGATTGTTCAGCTGACCATTGGAGTTGTTACGGTTCCCCGGCGCGGGGAGCGAATACTAAAGTAACCGCTTTTCTCTTCTTAGGTCGGAAAGAGTGCTCTTAACGACTTTGGAATGGCTCTTTCTCTTTCAAAAGGCCCATAGCTAACAACTCATCCATCTCGGTGGGAGCCGTCAGCGGATTACTGATTTTATCTGGTACTCTCGGCAACTCCGTTGAGGTGCCAACTCTGACCTTTTCCTGTGCTATCCTCCTATTTTTAAATTCTCTACTCAGTGCTTTCGACCAGGCCGCCAATTGCGCGGAAATTTCGCCTGTTTGCAACACGATGTGCGAAAAAACACGTGGCGATAACTGGCCCAAATCGTGTAATAATCTCAAATGAATTCGCGAGGTTTCCAGATGCAGTTGAGCCGCGCGAATGTGCTCCAACTTGTTTTCAAACGAAAAAATGGCCTGCTGAATCTCCCTCAATAGATACAACAACTCGTTCTTCAACTCAATTCCCAGCGAATATTTATACTCACGTTTCAATTTTTGGCTGGTCGCATACACATACTTCAACAGCTCGTACGAACACGTGAAAACCGGCAATTCCTTAGATTTCATCACCCCAACCCCCAGGTTCGTTAACCTGTCGTACGAACGAATCACCTTCGGTTCCAAGAGCGGAGTTTCAGCCTTCCATTTCAAAAACTCCTCATCGGAAAACGACTGCGGAGCACGTAAAACGACATGTGTGGCAGACGACTCCAATATCTCGACCCCCTCGAACCGTGCCAGCGCGGCACGTGGAAATCCCACTGTAATCACCTCGTAGCCCACATTTTTCACAAACCGCTTCTTCTCTTGGTAGGCCTTGTAGGAGCGTGAAAAGCGGAAAGCAGACCTTTCGTAAGCGACCAAAAACTGACCCTCGACATACAGATGAATCTTATCCGTATTCCGTTCTTCGATCGAATATATCTCCTGTTTGGTCACTTACCCTGAAATTACTATGTCCTCATTTTTCGCCGCAAGCGCCTCGGATCCTGCCTGACGTCCCAAATATCGACGATATTTACCGCCTCGTCAGAGACGAAATAGATGACTTTGTAGTGCGGTTTCACCCTCAACGAGCGGTATTTTCCCGGCAAATCTTCCAACAACAACTCCACCGAAGCCCTATACGGCATTTTTTTCAAAGACTCTCCCGAGTCCCGGATCCTCTCAACAATCTTTATCGCCGTTCTATGTCCCGCAACATTGAAATAATAGTCAAATATATCTTTCAAAACCCGTCTCGGACGGGGATACCACCTGACTACCATGCTGCCATCTCCATTTTAAGTTCCTCGGTAGTGTAAAATTTTCCCGTCTCACGAAACTCTTCCATAGATACCAACACCGCTTCCCTTCGATCTTCATCCGTATAGGAAAGTCCCGGTATGCGATCACAATCGACTGAATCAGAGCCCATTACATCATCCTCACGCACAGCAACAATCGCTTTCGACAATTTCTTCGCCGCACGGATCATACCCATCAAAAGCTTACCCTCGGTAATTTTTTCATCAATCACAATCGTCGTCATAGCCTTACTCCTCGTTTACAAATTTAACATTTTTTTCACAAATCTACAACAACTAACAGTCCGCCAAGGCCTTTGCGTGCTGCATGTCGCGAATGATCACACCCTCCGGCAACACCTCGTACGCGAACACCCAACTTCTGTCAAACATGACACAACGATACCCCAACTCTCGCCATCTCCTAAATCGGCACGGAGCATAATCGACTGGTAATGAAAGAGTTGCAACAAGTTCTCTCATGCGGTGGATCCGTTTAAATGTGAACTCTTCCGACAACTTAAGCTCGTGGAGCAGATAATACTGCAACTCGTCTATTCGTTCTTGTACGCTTTCTAATATTATTACGTTCCGCATCGAAATGTGCTTTTATTCGTCTTTCAAGTTCATCAAAAAATTCATCCACCGTGCATGCACCACCGTCTATGGCCTGTTGCCATGCAGATTTTTCCGTAATTTGATCTGTTTTTTTCATAATCAAGTCTCCTTTCATACTGCAAATATAGCAAAATTCCAAAAAACCCCAGGAGTTCCCGTCGGGTTTTCGAGCGAACGGGGTTTGCGATTGGAACTCCCGGGGTTGAAAAACGGTGTTGCGGGAAAGGGCCTTATTGGAAGGTGTTGTTGTAAATGTTGGGCGGTGGTGTGGTGAAAATCTGTTTGGATGATTTTGAATTGGTGTGGTTGCAAACCACCAAAGGCGGACCCGTGTGGGTCCGCCTGGCGGAAAAATGCCCCTGAAGTGGATGGGAGGCGGTTTTTGATTTTTCTCGCGAGTCACTCCCGCAGTAGCGGGAGTGACGTTTGAGGCAGATCGAGTCAAGAAGTTCCCTTGGGCCCACCCTCCGGGACTGTGCCAT
>DBDB01000070.1 GCA_002293345.1 Alistipes sp. UBA943 | reverse complement strand
GGAGGGAGAAGCCGTACCCGACACTATAGGCACCTGTCGTATCCGGGACGCCGGAAGGGAAGTAGAACCTTCGCGCGTTCGAGGTAGACGAAGCCGCAAACATCCAGAAGTTTCCACTGGAAGCCTGACTGTACAGCTGCCCATTGGAGTAGTCACGGTGTCCCGCCGCGGGGAGATTTCTTGTTCCGTCCTACATTAGATCTTTATACAACGGAGGGACCAAGTGTACCCGATGCTATCGGTCGTTGACAGATGTGCAGGGTCAGGATACATGAAGTTTGCAAGGAAGAGGAACCTGTATGCTTTCGTTGTATTGGCAGGATCTGCTTCGGCGCTCCAGTAGACCGAGGCAGAAGTCTGATTAGCCTGATAACCAGTGGTGTAGTTACGCCACCCCGTCGCGGGGAGGTGTCTCCACCGGGCGCGCGCATGTCGAGCACAGCTCGCCATTATGCAAAAGGAGAGACGAAAATCGCCCCTCCTTTTGCATCGGCCCTGCGGGCCGCGGCGCGCGCCACCCCACCCTGACGGCGGGGCTCTTGTTTATCTCTTCATGTAACTTTTGACATAGGTGTGGTGCGATCCGTATCGCTCGAAGGCGGCCTTATCGAGAGATTCCTGTGCGGATGGGTCGGCAATAGAGATAATCAACCTGGCACGCTCCTGCAATGTCTTGCCATAGAGATTCACGGCACCGTTCTCGGTTACAAACCAGTGCATGTGCGAACGCGTCGTCACGACACCGGCACCCAAAGAGAGTTCGGGAGATATTTTCGACACCCCTTTGTTGGTGATCGACGGCATGGCAATGATCGCCTTACCTCCCTTGGAACGCGATGCACCATAGATAAAGTCGACTTGCCCTCCGACACCGGAGTAGAACTTGGTACCGAGCGAATCGGCACATATCTGTCCCGTAATATCGACCTGAAGCGCGGAGTTAATGGCCGTCACACGATCATTCTGGGCGATGATGAAGGGATCGTTCGTATAGCCCACATCCATCATCAGAACCTGCGGATTGTTGTCGATAAAATCATACACCTTTTGTGATCCCATCAGGAAAGTGGAGACCATTTTCCCCTTGTCGATATTTTTGGCCTCACCGTTGATGACACCCTTTTCAACGAGCGGAAGCACCCCATCGGCAAACATTTCGGTATGGATACCGAGGTTTTTATGTCCTCCCAGTTGCGCCAGAACGGCATTCGGAATGGCTCCGATACCCATCTGCAACGTGGCACCATCCTCGATCAACGCCGCACAATGTTTACCGATACGCGTCTCGATTTCATCGGGCTCGGTGAAATGTCCCTCCATCAGGGGCTGGTCATCCTGCACAAACAGGTTGATTTTGGAGGCGTGTATCAACGCGTCACCGAAGGCACGGGGTACATATTTATTCACCACTGCGATCACGGTATCCGCCATTTCGACAGCGGCGAGCGTCGCATCGACCGAAGTTCCGAGCGACACATACCCATGCTTATCGGGCGTGGAGACCTGAATCATCGCCACATTACACGGCACAGCACCGCTACGGTAGAGTTTCTGCGTTTCGGACAAGAATACAGGGATATAATCTGCATACCCCGCCTGGGTCGGTTTGCGAACGTTACCACCGACAAAAAACGAATCGAGTTGAAACACGCCCTCGAACTCCGCTTCGGCATAGGGTGCAGGGCCCTCGGTGTGGAGGTGATGGACGTGCACATCCTTCAATTCGCCGGCACGCCCGCGGTCGCACATGGCTTGGATGAGACACTGGGGGGCGGACGCAACGCTCGACAGATGCACATGATCCCCCGATTTGATGGCTTTGACTGCTTCAGCAGCCGTTGTAAATTTGATCATAAAAAATATTTTTTTATTTTCCCACCCCTGCCCCTCCCCAGGGAGGGGCATCGTAAGACGATGCTTTTGTCCCATCCCCCCAACCCCCTTGATAAGGGGGAGTTGGCGCAAATTCAAAACTTGTTTTACGGAGGAAAAGGTATTTTTCTGTTTTTTTATTTAGCGTCAAAGTGCATTAGTTTTGGTGCTTTGTCGACGTTGGGAGCGAGGGCGCGTACTCGACGTACGTAACCGAGCTACCAACAAGCAAAGTGCCGAAAATGACGTGCTTTCACGCTAAACAGTTCTCTTGACTTCGACCTGCTCATACCCCTCTACAATATCCCCCACCTTGATATCGTTGAACGACTCGATATTCAGACCGCAATCCTGCCCTGTGGTGACCTCCTTCACGTCATCTTTGAATCGTTTCAACGACCCGAGTTTGCCGGTATAGATCACGATACCGTCGCGAATCACACGGATCGGCGTATTGCGGCCCAGCTTGCCTTCACGCACGATACATCCGGCCACGGTACCCACTTTGGTGATTTTGAATATTTCGAGCACCTCGACCGAAGCGACGATCTCCTCCTTCATCACGGGCTCCAACATACCCTCGATGGCATCCTTAATGTCGTTGATCGCGTCGTAAATGATCGAGTACAAGCGGATTTCGATCTCCTCCTTCTCGGCCAATTTACGCGCCGCGCCCGACGGACGCACCTGGAATCCGACGATGATGGCGTTCGACGCGGCAGCGAGCAGTACGTCCGACTCCGAGATCTGTCCCACAGCGGCATGGATCACATTCACCTGCACACT
Organism: Alistipes sp. UBA943; assembly: GCA_002293345.1. Taxonomy (GTDB): domain Bacteria; phylum Bacteroidota; class Bacteroidia; order Bacteroidales; family Rikenellaceae; genus Alistipes. The sequence goes on along the minus strand of DBDB01000070.1, from coordinate 5,548 downwards.
CTCTTTCGACAGTTTGATCAACGAGCCCGACATAGCCTCCACGGAACCGTCCACGTCACCCTTGACGATGATATTCAGCTCCTTGAAGGAACCGATGGCGATACGGCGACCGATCTCATCGAGCGTCACATGTTTCTGGGTCATGATCCCCTGGATGCGTTGCAGTTGCTCGCGCTTGTTGGCCACCTCACGTGCCGAACGATCATCCTCCATCACGTTGAACGTGTCACCCGCCTGTGGCGCACCGCTCAGCCCCAATACCTGCACGGGTGTCGACGGTCCTGCGGCCTCCACCTTACGGCCATTCTCATCGAACATCGCCTTCACGCGTCCGGTGTGGATACCCGACAGCAACACGTCACCGACACGCAACGTACCGTTCTGCACCAATATCGTGGAGACATATCCGCGTCCCTTGTCCAACATCGACTCGATCACCACGCCCGACGCCCGACGGTTCGGATTGGCTTTCAGGTCCAACATTTCGGCTTCGAGGAGCACTTTTTCGAGCAATTTTTCGAGATTGAGGCCCTGCTTGGCCGACACCTCCTGTTCCTGGAACTTACCGCCCCACGACTCCACGAGGATATTCATTTGCGACAGTTGCTCGCGGATCTGATCCGGATTGGCTGCGGGTTTATCTATCTTGTTGATCGCAAACACCATCGGCACACCGGCCGCTTGGGCATGGTTAATCGCCTCGATCGTCTGCGGCATGACACTGTCGTCGGCCGCCACGATGATGATCGCCACGTCCGTGGCTTTGGCACCGCGCGCACGCATGGCGGTAAACGCTTCGTGACCCGGCGTATCGAGGAACGTGATTTTTTGTCCATTGTGATCCACGCTATAGGCACCGATATGCTGCGTAATACCACCGGCCTCACCCTCGATGACGTTCGTCTTGCGGATATTGTCGAGGAGCGATGTTTTACCGTGATCGACGTGACCCATCACAGCCACCACGGGCGGACGCGCCACGAGATCTTCGGGTGTGTCGACCTGATCGTCACCGATAGCCTCCTGCAACTCCGCGGACACGAATTCCACGGTGTAACCGAACTCTTCCGCCACAACGACCAACGCTTCGGCATCCAATCGTTGGTTGATCGACACCATCAATCCGAGGTTCATGCAGGCCGTGATGACGTCCGTGATCGACACATTCATCATCGTCGCCAACTCGTTGACGGTCACGAATTCCGTGACTTTCAGCACCGTACTTTCACGCTGTTGACGCTCCGCTGCCTCCATCGTACGCTCCGCCACGGCGTCGCGTTTCTCACGGCGGTACTTGGCACCTTTACCCTTCGCATTCTTGGCCGTGAGGCGTGCCAACGTGTCTTTCACCTGCTTCGACACCTCCTCGTCACTCACTTCGGGACGTGCCGCGGGTGCCGCTTTACCGCCTTTGTTATTTTTGTGATTGGCACCGGGACGCGGCTGATTCCCCGCCGGACCACGGTTGTTGCCGTGCGACGATGCGACTCCGCCCACATTCTGACGACTCACATCGACCTTCTCTTTGCTCAAACGCTTGCGCTTGCCGCGATTACCGCCCGCCGTGAAACCCGACACATCCATCGTACCCAACACCTGGGGACCCGACAGTGCCTGCACCTCCGGACGGAACACGTTGTCTTTTTTGGGTTGCTCGACCACATTTTCCACCGGCTGTTGCACGGGTTTTTCCGGCACTTTTTCCACCGCCGATTGCTCCATAACCTTCTCCACCGGTTGTTCCACCATCTTTTCAACGGGCTTCACTTCTTCCTTGACTGCAACAGGTTTTTCCACCACAGGTGCGGGAGTCTCCGTTTTTTCGGGCTTGACCTCGGGTGCCGGTTTCTCAGCAACTTTGGGTGCAGATGCGGATGCAGGTTTGGATTTGGGAGACAAATCCATTTTACCGAGAATCTTGGGTTGCGGCAGTTCATCCTTCACACGGATCACGTTACTCTTGATCACCACTTCATCCTCATCATCTTCGGGTTTGGGTTGCGGTTTTTCGAGCGAGATGGCGGTCTGTTTGGACGCGATGCGTTCGCGAATGTTGTCACGTTCGTTCCCGGTGATACGCCCCCCACCGAACTCCTTTTCGAGAGCGGCATAGACTTCCGGATCGACCAACGCATTGGGCGAACTGTCGCTCTGAATGCCCTTGCGTTTAAGGAAATCGGTGATGGTATTCAATCCCACCTTAAACTCTTTGGCAACTTGGATTAGTCTTAGCTTTTTCTCGTTCATCTCATTCTTTTTTTGTTACAAAATTCCCCCGCTTGTTTTCCCCGCAATTTGTGCTCAAAGTGCCGAAAATGACGTGCTTTCAGCACAAATTACTCGAATTCCGCACGCAGAACCTCCATCACCTTCTGCGCCTGTTCAAGTTCCAAATCGGCACGTGCCGCCACATCTTCGGCCGTCAACTCCAACACAGACTTGGCGGTATCGAATCCGACGGCTTTGAGCGCCTCGATGATCCACGCGTCGATCTCATCCGCGAACTCGGTCAACGCCACGTCCTCCTCCTCGACCTCGCGGTACACATCAATGTCATAACCCGTCAGCATCTTGGATAACCGCACGTTCAAGCCCCCCTTACCGATCGCCAACGACACCTGATCGGGTTTCAGATACACGGCCGCGGTCTGTTTCTCCTCGTCGATAACGATATTCGATATCTTGGCCGGATTCAACGCCCGCTGGATCATCAGCGACGGGTTGGCGGTGTAGTTCAACACGTCGATATTCTCGTTACGCAACTCCTTGACGATCGAATAGATACGCGATCCCTTGACACCGACGCAAGCTCCCACCGGGTCGATACGTTCGTCGTACGACTCTACAGCCACCTTGGCACGTTCACCCGGGATACGCGCGATACGTTTCACCGTGATCAACCCGTCGGCGATCTCTGGCACCTCCTGCTCGAACAATCGCTCGAGGAACTGGTTGGCGGTACGTGACAGGATGATTTTGGGTTGGTTGTTCACCATCTCGACACTCTTCACGATCGCCTTGATCGTGTCACCCTTGCGGAAGAAATCGCTCGGGATCTGTTCCGTTTTAGGCAACGAGAGTTCGTTGTTATCGTCATCCAGGATGAGGATCTCCTTCTTCCACACCTGATACACCTCGCCGGTGATGATCTCGCCGACACGTTCGGAATATTGCTCGAACAACGACGCCTTTTCGAGATCCAGGATACGCGACGCGAGGTTTTGACGCAACGACAGCACGGCACGCCGTCCGAACGATTCGAGTTTGAACGGATCGACGTACTCGTCACCCTCCTCATAGGTGGGGTCGATGGCCTTCACTTCCGACACAGATATCTGCATATTCGGATTCTCGACCTCTCCATCGGGCACGACGGTACGATTGCGCCAGATTTCCAAGTCACCCGTCTCGGGATTGATGATCACGTCGAAATTTTCATCCGACTCGAATTGCTTCTGCAACGCGTGACGGAACACATCCTCCAACACGCCGATCATCGTCGCTTTATCAATGTTCTTTAACTCCTTGAACTCCGCAAAGTTGCTAATAAGGTTAAGATTATTCATTTTATTTGAAGTCTAAATATTCTTTTGTCCATTTGATCTCGTCGAAGGGGTACGTCCGCTCGACACGCACGGTCTGTTTGCGTTTTTGCCCCTCGATCGCCTGTTTCTCCTCGTACGAGAGCGACAGCCCTTCGTCACCCGCCCCATCCAACGTGGCAACGATCTTGGTGCCGTTTTTGAGCAATACCTCTACCGGTTTCCCGATCAGTTTTTGGTACTGCCTCAGCACCTTCAACTCGGAACCGATACCTGCCGACGCGACGGTAAGTTGAAAATCCTCCGCATCGCGATCGAGACCCGCCTCGACGGCACGACTCAACTCGATACAGTCCGCGATTCCGACGGACGAATCGCTGTCTATGAGCAACTCGACATCATTTCCGGGCGAGCATGTACACGACACGACGAACTTATCGCTCCCATCGAGTTCCTTTTCGGCCTGCGTTTTTATGAATTCACAATCAATCATATTTACGGGACAAGGGGACACAAAGTCCCCTTGTAACAGTGCAAATGTAGCGAAAAGATTTGGAATTGCAAAATTTGTATCCTACAAAAGGAATACTTTTACCTCCCCGCGGCGGGGCATCGTCATGCCACTTCCTTCGGAGAACTGCGCAGTCCGGAATCCAACGGTCACTACTGGGCTACCGAAGCCTTCTCTACAACAGATGTGCAGCGATTTTGGCTCGACACAAACGGCACGCATCCCGAAAGCCCCACCCATCTCGCCGCCCACGCCTTCTCCCTTCGTTGTATAAAGATCTAATGTAGGGCGGAGACAAAACAGCCCATGTTTAACAATTGATATTGAGGAAATCTGAATTGCGATTGATAGAAAATTTTGCGTTTGAAGAAAAGATTGTAGATTTGTGGTGACATATAATAGCGTTAGCTATTGTTTGGGGAAAAGAAAATCGCCAATTTATCATGACCCCACGAACAGTAAGTGAACGCTCGCGCCTTGGCGTGGGTGTATCTTATTTGGGGTCTGGCGTTTGGCGATGCCTCTTTTCCGATAAGTGTCGTCTGCGCCTTTTGCGTACGAAATGATGGCTCTCGCATAACTAAAACCTTATAAGTTATGAAAAAGTTATTCGTTTTTGCAATGGTTATAGTGTTGTTCTGTTCTTGTGGTATTCCAAAGGAACGAGTTGTAACAGTATCGAATGTTGACATCTCTGGTCAATTAAATGACTATGTTAAAGTAGTCGATGCCACGTACAAGTTTACTAACGATGGTAAGAACGCATTTATCACAGTCAAATTCGAGTTGACTACGGCACCTGACGGTAAGCTATGTCGCAAGAAACATCCCGAGGAAATCAGAATCAATGCAATAAGTGAAGCGGGTGATGTTTTAGACACAGACATCTATGGATTTGAGACAAGTAGAACAGAAACAGCCAAATTAAGAGACTTATTGAATAGCGGCAAACTCGGTGATACAAAAAGTATTTCGTTTACTTGGGATTATTTTGGCAGCGAGAGTAATAAGCAAATCGCCAGTCGTATATTCAATGAAGCTACGTCATTTGAAGTAATTGACGGCACTTTTGATCGCTGCTCAAGATTGTCAGAATCTACTACGCATTGGGATGACTTAGAGGCAGTCGGATCAAGTCCTGATACTGGAGACGATTGGGATCAAGTATTGAACGAATACGAAAAATACGTCGATGAATATCTAAAATTTTACAAAAAAGCCTCTGATGGTGATTTATCAGCCGTAACTGAGTATATGACTATGCTTGAGAGAGCCGAATCTTTCAGTAAAAAGTTAAGCAATGCTGAAGGTTCCATGTCTGCTTCGCAGATGAGCAGGTATCTCAAAATTACAGAAAAGCTATATTCGCTTGGCGATAATTAAATATTCTGTCATAATACCCCCCCACTGAATCAGTGGGGGGTTTTGTTATCCTGCGCTACATTAGATCTTTATACAACGGAAAGTACAACGACGTGAACTTCGGCACAGATGT
>DBDB01000063.1 GCA_002293345.1 Alistipes sp. UBA943 | reverse complement strand
GTGCCACGGTCAACGCCGAGGCGTCCGACGTGGCACGCTTGGGCAAGCCCAAGGCACCGCGGACGTTGTCCGGATTCAATTCACCCATACGCGGCAATTCGCCCGTCAAGCGTCCCAACACAGGGATCGGCGTACCCAACATGCCGCGAATCATCTCCTCCACGATGGGCTGTCCCTCCTCGGCAACGAGCAACGTTTTGCACTCACCCGCCATCCGTTTGATAAGTTCCGTCGGCACGGGATATTGCGAAATTTTCAGCACCGGGTACGGGCATCCATCCGGATAGTTCTCCATGATGTAGTTGTACGCGATGCCGCACGCGACGATGCCCATCGACTTGTCTTTACCATCGGTGTACTTGTTGAATTTCGATGTTTCCGCCTCTTTTTCCAGCCTATTCCACTGTTCCAGCAGCACCTTGTAGCGTGCACGCGAGTTGCCCGGCAGCAGGATCCACTGTTTCGTGTTGGTGGGGTAATGCAACTCGTTCTGCTTGCGCTCGGCACCCACCTCCACCACGGCACGCGAGTGCGCCATGCGTGTCGTCACGCGCATCAGTACCGGCGTCTGGAATTTCTCCGAGAAGTCGAACGCGTCACGGATCATTTCATACGTCTCCTGTTGCGACGAGGGCTCGAACGTGGGGATGAAGGCGAATTTGCCGTAGAATCGCGAATCCTGTTCGTTTTGTGACGAATGCATCGACGGATCGTCTGCCGCCACGACCACCAAACCGCCATTGGCGCCCGTGAACGCGGAGTTGATGAACGCATCGGCACATACATTCATCCCGACATGCTTCATGCAGACCAGCGCGCGTTTGCCGGCGAACGACATGCCGAGTGCCGCTTCCATGGCGGTTTTCTCGTTGGTCGACCAGCGGGTGTGAATCGCCAGGCCCTGGCGGGCGGCATGGTGCTGGATAAATTCCGTGATTTCGGTGGACGGCGTGCCCGGATAGGCATACACACCCGAAAGCCCTGCGTCGAGAGCACCCTGTGCCAATGCCTCGTCGCCGAGAAGTAGTTCCTTCTTCATATTCTTTTTGTTAACAGTTTTTTCAAGATTAGAACAAATGTAACACTTTTATCCCGAAAAACAAAGGGCACAAAAAAGCGACCCGTTTCCGCGAGTCGCTAAAAAAAGCGCGTCTTCCGACGCGCCCCGTGACACCACCAGGATTCAAACCTGGAACCTTCTGATCCGTAGTCAGATGCTCTATTCAATTAAGCTATGGTGCCGTTTGAGGATGCAAATATAGCAAAAAAATTAATTATCCAAAAATCTCTTTTTGAACAGGTTTCCGCAGAACAGGAACAGCGACAGCAGTACGGGGCCGAAGATGACACCCATAAACCCGAATAGCGACAGGCCAATGATAACCCCGAAGATCGTGATCAGGGGATGTATATCGGCCATTTTTTTCTGCATCAGGAAGCGTCCCAGGTTGTCCACCTGCCCCACCACCACACCGGAGTAGATCGCCAGTCCGATCGCGGAACCCCAATCGCCCATCATACCGAGGTAGATCACCAGCGGCACCCACACCAATGCCGCCCCGACAAGCGGTATGACCGTACCGACGGCCGTCACCAATCCCCATACCAACGGACTCGGCGCACCGAAGATCCAGTACCCCAACGCGGCAAAAGATCCCTGCACGAGGGCCATGAATGGCACCCCGATGGCGTTCGAGCGCATCACCAAGTGGAGTTCATGCACGATCTCGCGTTTCGACTCGCGGCTGAACGGCACGAATGCCAACAGGTAACGTTCCATCTTCCGCCCGCCCACCAACATGAAGTAGAGCACGAAGATCAGCACCAAAATATTGAGTCCGAAGTTGATCACCCCTCCGAACAACCACTGCCCGGCACGCGTGACGAATCCCACAATGGCGGCGATATTTTTCTCGTCCAGCAGGTTGTAGCCCGTCTGTTCGAGAATGCGGTCCGAAAACTCCATCACGGGTGCAATGATGCCCGACGGATTCAACGATACATCCTGCAACTTCACCACCAGGATCCACAGAATCAGTGTCAACGGTATCAGGAAGCATACGATCGCCTCACCGGTCAACAGTCCGGCTGCGATGCCGCGTTTCATACGGTGGCAGATCGTCAGGATACGCATCTGGCGACGCAACAGCACGTAGAGGGTAATCGCACCGAGGAATCCGCCCATGAAGGGTGTCAATTCAATAAATATCGTCCCGCCGAGACCCAGCAGCAGCACGATGAGCGAATAACGCCAATAAGTTTCACGTGAGTTTTGCATGATGCGAAGATAGTTAAACTGTGTCAATAAAAAAACGGAAAGGGGTCTCACGACAGCTCTCCGTCCTCGGGGATCGCTCCCCAAACTACTAACCCAAACTTAAATAAATGAAGAAACCTCACTGTGGCGAACTCATCCGACACAGTTCACCTAAGTGAAGACAAATTCCATGCCACAACCTTCTCTCTTTCAAAAACCCTTTTTTCAAGACCGCCGCTTTTACTTCCCTAAGCCTCAACTGTACCCTTTTCGGAGAAA
>DBDB01000011.1 GCA_002293345.1 Alistipes sp. UBA943 | reverse complement strand
ATGCATTCGTCCCCTCCGGACTCGACATGCGCACTGGTCACGGCGCCGCCCGCCGCCACGCGTACCGCCACGACCACTTCGCCACCCCCTTCGCAACGGTATGCCGGTACTTCGAGGTGACGGTGCTCGCGGCCGCGGATGTCGTATGACACAGTCACACGACCCGCCTTGCGGGTTGAGGAGCCTGCGGCTCCTTCATCCGCGGCCGCGTTGGCACGATCGCGAATCGCACGTTCCTCGGCCAATCCACGTTCCCACGCCTCACGATTGGCACGCATGCGTTCATCCACGTCGGACATGTCGCCATTGTCACTGATATTGCGCGCATGTTCACCACTCTCGTTACGTGCGTTTTCGTTCGAGAAGTCGTTACTGACCCGTCCGCCCTGTTGTGTTTGGAGGCGCCTTGCTTGCTCTTCGAGACGCACCTTCTGCTCCTCCAACGCGTTGAGCATTTCGAGGTCCACGACGGTGATCTGCTGGTTGGCGGCACCTTTGCCGAGCACGATCTTTCCCGCCACGAACACGATCGCAAGGGAGAGGTACACGATCAACGTCACGCACAATCCCACCCGATGGTCATACGCCCACTCGCCGATGTCGGTCTTGCGTTGCTCGAACGGCAGACGGATGGGCGGCTTTCGCTGTCGGGGCTGCGGTTGCGGCTGTTGGGACGTGGTTTGAGCTGTCATCGCTACAAAATTACTCTTTTTACAAAAAATTCCTATCTTTGTGCGCAAATATTATGTTATTGTTATGATGAGTTCCACGAAACAGCAGACAATAAAAGCCCCTATATCCTTCTCGGGACGGGGATTACATACGGGTGTAACGGTCGACATGACGGTACTGCCGGCTCCCGCGGACACGGGTATTGTGTTTCGGCGGGTGGATTTACCGAACCGGCCCGAGGTTCCGGCGTTGTGCGATTATGTGACCGACACGTCGCGCGGCACCACGATCGAGAAGGACGGCGCCAAAATTTCGACGATCGAACACATCCTTTCGGCCCTCTGGACGTTGGGGGTGGACAATGCGATGATCGAGATCAACGCTCCCGAAACGCCCATCATGGATGGTTCGGCGAAGGAGTACGCGGCTCGTATCATCGACACAGGTTTGGAGGAGCAGGATGCCGAACGTCAATATTACCAGGTGACGGAGAAGATGGTCTACACGATCCCGGAGAAGGGCGTGGCGATTATTCTCTATCCGGATGAGGAGTTCTGCGTATCGCTGCATGTGGATTACAACTCCAAGGTGATCGGCAATCAGTACGCCACATTCGAGGATGGCGCGGAGAGCGCATCGGATTACGCGTCGCAAATCGCACCGTGCCGTACGTTCGTCTTCCTGCACGAGCTGGAACCGCTCATGAAGATGAACCTCATCAAGGGCGGCGATCTGGATAACGCGATCGTGGTGGTCGAAAACCCCATCCCGGACGATCAGTTCGAGCATCTCAAAACGCTTTTCAACAAGAAGGACATACGCATCACGGGCGGCTATCTGAATAATCTGGAGTTGCGTTTCAACAACGAGTTGGCACGGCACAAACTGTTGGATTTGCTGGGCGACTTCGCGCTGTTGGGACGCCGTATCAAGGGGCGCGTCTGGGCGACACGTCCGGGACACTTCGCCAATACGGAGTTCATGAAGCAACTCAAAGGGACGATTCGCCGCGAGGGCGAGAAGCCGCGTTTCCCGTACGACTGCCGCAAAACTCCGGTGTACGATATCGAGGGAATTCGTAAGTTGTTGCCCCACCGTCCTCCGTTCCTGTTAGTGGATCGCATTTTCCATATCGACGAAACGACCATCGCGGGTATCAAAAACGTGACGATGAACGAACCGTTTTTCGTGGGACACTTCCCCGAGGAACCGGTCATGCCCGGCGTGCTGATCATCGAAGCGATGGCGCAATGTTGCGGCGTGTTGGTACTGAACCTGATGGGTGAATCCGAAACCGGATACTCCACCTACTTCTTGAAGATCGACGGCGTGAAGTTCAAACGCAAAGTCGTTCCGGGCGACACGCTACACTTCGAGGTGCAACTGTTGGAGCCGATCCGCCGCGGCGTGGCACAAGTCGAAGGCAAGGCCTTCGTGGGTGACACGTTGGCATGCGAAGCCACGATGATGGCCCAAATCACAAAAAACCCTACCCAAGCTAAATAATATGATCAGTAATCTCGCCTACGTGCATCCCGACGCCAAGCTCGGTAAAAACGTCACCGTCGAGCCCTTCGCATACGTTGCGGCCGATGTAGTCATCGGAGATGACTGCTGGCTCGGGCCAGGGGCCGTCATTCATGACGGTGCCCGCATCGGCCGCAATTGCCGGATCCATACCGCCGCGTCGATTTCATGCACGCCCCAGGACCTGAAATTCGCGGGAGAAAAGACCTACACCGAGATCGGCGACAATAACGAGATCCGTGAGTATGTGACGATCAGTCGCGGTACGGCGTCACGCGGCAAAACGGTCATCGGCAACAACAACCTCATCATGGCGTACGTGCACATTGCCCATGACGACGTGGTGGGAAGCCATTGTGTCTTTGCGAACCGTGTTTCGTTGGCCGGAGAGGTGGAGGTCGGCGACTGGGCCGTGATCGGCGGCCATGTGGCGGTACATCAGTGGACCCGCATCGGCGAACATGCCATGATCCAGGGCGGTGCACTTATCGGTAAAGACATTCCGCCTTTCGTGACGGTTCACAACTCGGCACGTTTCGCAGGTATCAACAAGATCGGTCTCGCGCGGCGCGGCTTCACGACGGAACGTATCGCTGAGATCCATGACGCAGCCCGTATCCTTTTCCAAAGCGACCTGAATTATCAGACAGGTGTCGAGGAGGTGCGGAAGCAAGTCCCCGAGAGTCCCGAGCGTGACCGGTTGATCGCGTTCATCGAGGAGTCGAAGCGCGGTATCATCAAACCCTACTCCTCCCAGTGCGCGGAGGAGTAACCGGTGTGCCATTGGGAACTCCTTGTCCCGCCCAACTTCCGCCAAGCCGAGCGGGGAGTCCAAGCAAGCTTGGACTTCTCCGAGGCGCGAATGGAAGTCGAGCCTCGAAGGGGCGAGAGCATTAGATCTTTATAGTCGCATG
>DBDB01000085.1 GCA_002293345.1 Alistipes sp. UBA943 | reverse complement strand
TCCCCACCTTTCGGCGGGGATTTTTCATATTCGATGCACGGTCGTTATTTCACCGCGATGGCATCGATCTCGACTTTGGCACCCATCGGCAATTTGGCCACCTGATAGCAGATGCGTGCCGGCATATCGGACGTGAAGAAGGTGGCATACACGGCATTCATGGCTGCGAAGTCACCCATGTCGGCCAGCAACACGGTCGTCTTGGCCACGTCCGCGAACGTGTAACCCGCCTCATCGAGAATGTGTTTGAGATTTGTGAGCGACTGTTTGGTCTGTTCCTCCACGCTGTCGGGCATCGTGTTCGTGGCACCGTCGATGGGCAACTGTCCGGATACGTAGAGTGTCGTGCCGTTGAGGATGGCTTGCGAATAAGGTCCTACGGCTTTCGGGGCATGTGGCGAGGCAATGACTTTTTTCATGATTGGGGTATGATTATTGATAAATTTTGTTTGCGGGACGAAGTTACTAATTTTGCACTAAAATATTACGATATGAAGGCGATTTTTAAATGGACGGCATTGGCACTCTTGGCTGTGCTTGTGATCGGATGTTGCGCGTGCCGCAAGGCGGGTAAACGTGTGGATGTACCGTTGGTCGGCACGGAGTGGCAATTGGTGCAGCTCGACGGCCGTACGGTACAGGCTGAAAATGACGAGTTCACGATCAAACTCGACGATCAACACCGGATCAGTGGCAAGGGAGCGTGCAACCGTGTGATGGGGAGTTACGAGACTGGGGATCGCGATGCGTTGACACTGCATGGTGTGGCGATGACACGTATGATGTGTCTCAAGAATGGTGACCTGGAGGCTGCTTTCGCGAAGGCGCTCGGCGAAACGACACACTACGAGGTGGATAGCACGATGCTTTTACTCTTCACGAACGGCAATTCGCGAATGATCTTTCAGCCGAAAGAGTAACTTTTCTAAAACCTTACGCTTTGCTGACACTGTCCATTTCTTCAAAATAGCGACAGTTGAGACAGAAAAAGTTATCTTTACAGCAGCGATTCCTATAAAAATGAGTCCCTATATCTATCAAACGCTGCACGTGCATCGGGGTGAGATCAAACACCTCGATCGACACACGTCCCTGCTGGATGAAGGGTCACGTGTGCTGTTCGGACGACTGTTCGACACGAATCTTGTGCCGTTGGTGCAGGCGTTGCGGTTGCGACATCATACCGAATTCGTACGGGTGCAAGTAGACCACCAGGGACGCATCGAACTGCTTCCGGCAGGTCGATCCCTCTACGAGGGGTACGCACTTCGTGCGATGCGTCCCTCGGCGTGCGTCTTTGAGTATGATATACCCTACCCCGAATATCCCACCTCCGCACGTTGGGCGGCACATGAACTGACCACCCTGATCGCACAACGTAATGATGCCCATGTCGCCATCCGGTGCTCCTCAGACGGCATTATCCATACCGCGGACGATGCACCTCTGTATGCCGTGAAGGGGAATCGCATCTACACGTCAAACCTGAACGGATTGCTCCACGTGGAGCAATTTTACGGAATGGAATTCACTGAGCAACCCATTGGCAGGGAGCAACTGTCGTTGTTCGACGAGCTTTTCTATATCGACCATCGTGGCGTTACGGCCATCGGTTCCTGTGAAGGGAATGTGTATGCCGATATCGTCGCCGAACGGGTCGCGAAAACAATAGGCTAACCTTTTCATTTTTTTCTTACTCAACTGTCGCTATTTTGAAAAAAAGCGACAGTTGCGACTAAAAGCGAAGGTCTTGAAAAGGTTTTAGAAAATTTTCTTATCTTGTCGCTCTTATGAGCAAAAAGATTGCGATCTTCCCGGGGTCGTTCGATCCATTCACGCGAGGACACGAGGCGTTGGTGTCCGAAACACTACGCCTCTTCGACAAGGTGGTGATCGGTATCGGCAATAACTCCGCTAAAGCAGGACTACTCACCGTCGAGAATCGCCAGCGACTGATTGAAGATTTGTATCGCGACGAGTCGCGTATCGAAGTGAAGGTGTACAGCGGTCTGACGGGAGATTTCGCCCGTGCCGAGGGGGCGTGTGCCATCATACGCGGCGTACGCAACACGACCGATTTCGAGTACGAACGCACCATGGAGGCTGCGAATCACCGCCTGCATCCCGATATCATCACCGTCATGCTCTTCACACCCGCACCCGTGGCCGACATATCCTCCTCCACCGTGAGGGAGATCTTGGCCTATGGGCGTCCCGTCGATGAATTCATGCCCGATAAAATTTCAATCAAAAACTACCTATAAATGGAATTCAGTGCTGAACAGATCGCCTCGCTGTTGGGCGGAGAGATAGTAGGAGATCCACAAGCGAAAGTGCATACCGTGTCGAGTATCGAGGAGGCCAGGCAGGGGGCGATGGCGTACCTGTCGAACCCGAAATACGAGTCGTATATCTACACCACCGGTGCCTCGATCGTGCTGGTGCCGAGTGCATTCGCATCCGAAAAACCCGTTGCGGCGACACTCATCAAGCTTCCCGACGTGGGGGCTGCCGTGGTGAAACTGTTGGAGATGTATCAGGCGGCCAAACCGCGTAAAACGGGCATCAGCGCACAGGCGTCGATCTCAGAAAAAGCAACGGTCGGTGAGGGTGTGTATGTCGGTGCGTTTGCCGTCGTCGAGGACGGGGCCAAAATCGGTAAAAATTGCCGTATCTATCCCCAGGTGTATGTCGGCGACGGAGTGACGATCGGTGACGATACGACGCTCTATCCGGGCGTGAAGATATACGAGGGTTGTGTCGTCGGGAGCCGGTGCAACATACATGCCGGTGCGGTGATCGGCGCCGATGGGTTCGGGTTCGCATTGAAGGAGGACGGGTCGTTCGACAAGATACCGCAGTTGGGCAACGTCATTATCGAGGACGATGTGGAGATCGGTGCCAACACGTGCATCGACCGTGCAAAAACGGACTCGACGATCATTCGTCGCGGCGTGAAGTTGGACAACCTGATTCAGATCGCTCACAACGTGCAGATCGGTGAAAATACCGTTGCGTCGGCACAACTCGGCGTGGCAGGTTCGACCAAAGTGGGACGCAACTGCTTCTTCGGAGGACAGGTGGGTATCGTGGATCACATTACAGTGGGTGATCGCGTGATGGCAAGCTCCAAGACGGGGCTGGACAACAACGTGGGTGACGATGAGAAACGTTCGGGATGGCCTTCGATGCCAAGTGGCAAGTACCGTCGCTCGAATGCCGTGTTCCGCAACCTCCCGGAGTTGGCCAATGACGTGTACCGGTTGCAGAAAGAGGTGGCCGAGTTAAAGAAAGAGAAATAAATGGCCTCTCCTGCTCCATCCTATCGCATACTGGGCGTCGATCCGGGGACGAACTACACCGGTTACGGGGTGTTGGAGGTCGAGGGACAGACGCTGCGTGCGGTGACGTTGGGTGATATCGACCTGCACAAACTGACGGATCCGTACGAGAAACTGCACGAGATTTTTGTGCAGGTGGGACGAATAATAGATACGCACAAACCGCGTGAAGTGGCATTCGAGTCACCGTTTTTCGAGAGCAACGTGCAGAGCGTGTTGAAGTTGGGACGCGCGCAGGGCGTGGCGATGTCGGCGGCGCTGAGTCGCGGGATCCCCGTGTTCGAGTATGCACCGACACGCATCAAGCAGAGTATCACGGGACGAGGGGCCGCCGACAAGGAACAGGTGGCACGGTTGGTGGAAAAGATGTTGTGTGTCGATCGTCCGAAACGTCTCGATGCAACCGATGGGTTGGCTGTCGCGTTGTGTCACCACTTTGTGAGCGGGGGTGTGATCGGGCGGATGGCGGCGAATGGAGCGGCGAAGTCGAAAAGCCTGGGCGGCGGACTGTTGGCCACCTCCAAGCGTGGAAGCTCCAGTTGGGAGGCGTTTTTGAAGAAAAATCCGGAACGAAAAATATGAAAAAGTTAGTTATATGGAGTGTGATTTGCGTGGCGACGTGGTCGTGCGGCAATCCGAACAGATTCGTTATCGAGGGGCGGTTGCCACAGATGGAGGCCGTCGACACGGTATACCTCATCTCGCAATTTGCCCCCGAGCAACCCCAAGTAGCTGCGGCACCCGTGAGTCCGAAAACGGGAGCGTTCACGATCAAAGGTACCGTCGAGCATCCCGAGATGGTCGTACTGACGAATCGACAGCGTCAAGGGATGGGGATCATCTTCCTTGAACCGGGCAAGATGCAGTTGGAACGTGCCCCGTTGGGGTATCTGCGTGTGATTGGCACACCGTCCAACGATGCGTATGCCGAATTTCAGGAGCGGATGAACGTGATCGACGGTGCGTTTATGTCGGCCGTGCAGGCACAGGATACCGTGAAGATAGATTCGTTGCAACATGAGTCCATGATGCTGATGGCACATACGATCGAAGCGAACACAGGCAATCTGGCGGGGCTCTACCTGTTCAACCAGTCGCTGGGTAATCTCGATGCCGAAGGGGCACGGGCGTTGGCGGAGCGCTTCGATCCTGCGTTGCAGGAGCATCCGTTGATGCAAGCCGTTAAGAAAACTATCACCGCATGGGAGAATACTGCCATCGGGCGTCCCTATATGGATATCGCGCTGCCGGGTTTGGATGGACAGATCGTCAAACTCTCGGACGTGGCGACAGGTAAATGGACACTCATCGACTTCTGGGCCACGTGGTGCGGCCCGTGCCGTCAGGAGTTGCCGTTCCTGCGTCAGGCGTTCGAGGAGTACAGTGACAAGGGGTTCACGATCTACGGCGTGTCGCTCGATTCGGACGTCTTCGCGTGGCAATCGCTCGTAAGACGTGACGAAGGGGCGAATTTCCCGTGGCACAACGTCATCGGTGTCGAGAACGGCAAAGCGGCCTCCATCATCGAGGAGTATGCCGTGCGCACCATCCCCACCAACTATCTCATCTCTCCCGAAGGCAAGATCGTCGCAAAGGATCTCCGTGGCTCCCAGTTGCTTGAGAAACTCGAAGAGGTAATGTAACTTGCACCGTCATGAAGTTAATTTGGAAACGTCTCGGGGCCGGGGCCCTCTCAATCGCGTTACTCTCACCCGCATGGCTCGGTGGGGGAGGGTTGACGACACTCATCGGACTCGTGCCGTTGCTGTGGATAAACCATTCGTACAATAGATCAAACGAAGGATCGAGCCCCCGAGGGGGTGCGCCCCAAGGGCGGCTTGGACGGGAGAGGTCGTGGTGGCGTGTATTCGGATGGGCACTGCTCACGTTCGTGGGATGGAACCTCGCCACATGCTGGTGGGTAGGGTATGCCACCTGGGTGGGACCCCTCGGTGCCACGCTGTTCTCCACGTGGTGGAGTATGGTGCCGTTCATGCTCTATCACACCGTGTCGAAACGAGCACCCAAGATACTCTCCTACACACTGCTTGTTACGGCATGGATTGCATGCGAATTCCTATACCATCAGGGTAGTTTTTCATACCCCTGGCTGACGCTCGGAAATGCCTTCTCGAACAACATCCCGTTGATACAGTGGTATGAATATACCGGCATCTTCGGAGGATCTCTATGGGTGCTGTTGTGCAACATCTTTGTCTTCGAGATCCTCATCGAAAGTGACAGGTATCGACGCCGTACCGCTGCCGTGTGGGCTGGCGTGGTGATCCTGATGCCGATGGTCATCTCACAGATCATCTACCACACGTACCATATTCCGACGTCGAAAACCGTCACCGCCTCGATCGTGCAACCCAACATAGATCCCTACAAGGAGTTTTGGGAGATGACGCCCGTCGCGCAGGAGCAGAATCTGCTTGCGATCGCCTCCGAAGCACCGACCGACGTGGATGTGATTGTGTTGCCCGAAACCGTGTTCCAGCACCCCATGAACGAACAGAGGATCGAGTTGGCACGTCCCGTGAGGGGGATCGTCGGATTGTTGGGCGGGAAGTATCCCGAGGCGTTCTACATTGTCGGGGTGGAGACGATCGTCGATTACGACACACCGCAAACCGGTACTGCACGGACATACCGGAGGGGTGGCTACTATGACGTCTTCAATGCTTCGCTGGGTGTCGATGCGGCGGGGAATGTGCAGATACATCACAAGGGGAAACTGGTGATCGGTGTCGAAAATACACCGGGATGGGTCTTCAAGGCATTGAAATTTATCAATGTCGATCTCGGCGGAACGACCGGATCTCTCGGTATGGGTAAACCGGGACCTGTGTTCCGTCACAATGGCACCGGTTATGGCTCGGCGATCTGTTGGGAGGCCGTGTACGGCGAGTTTTACGGGCGGGTGGTTCGTGACGGGGCGCAGGTAATGTGTGTGTCGTCCAACGACGGGTGGTGGGGTGATACACCGGGGCACCGGTTGTTGTTCTCGTACTCGCAGATGCGTGCCGTGGAGACGCGTCGCGCCATCGTGCGGAGTGCCAATACGGGTACCTCCGGGTTCATCGACTCGCGTGGCGATGCGATCGAAAAGTTGGGATGGGCCCAACGCGGCGTGCTCACACAAACCGTCGAGTTGAATGACCACATCACATTCTACACCCGTTACGGTGACTATGTCGGACGTATCTCGCTCTATGTGTCGATTCTCTGCCTGCTCTACTATATCGCCTACCGCGTGCGACGCAAGAACCATCTCGTGACGCAGTAACTCTTTTACGCAACTGTTCGCTTTTTTGGAAAAAAGCGACAGTATCGTCAAGGCGAAAAGAAAAAGTGTACCTTTGTAGGATGAGCACTTCGACTTCGGAACGTTTACATCTCGCCATTTTCGGTCGTCGCAACAGTGGTAAATCGTCACTCGTGAACGCCCTTACGGGACAGCAAACGGCCCTTGTATCCGCCACGCCGGGCACGACGACGGACCCTGTATCGAAACCTATGGAGATGCCGGGATTGGGACCTGTTGTGCTGATCGATACGGCGGGATTCGATGACGAAGGCATGCTTGGCATGCAACGCGTGGCACAGACACGTCGCGTGCTGGACAGAACCGACATGGCGATCCTGTTGATGGAGGGGGATGATCCGCTTCCGGACGAGGTGGGGTGGCAACGCGAGCTGGCCGAACATAAGATTCCGACAGTGACTCTTCACGGGCGCCCGGACCTCTCGCCCGCAGGGCTGGAAGCCCTACGCGTAGCGTTGCTCCGCGAGATGCCCGAAGGGCATCGGGCGGGCGAGATCACGGGCGAGCTGGCGCACGAAGGTGATGTGGTGATGCTGGTGATGCCGCAAGACGCCGCCGCACCGAAAGGACGACTGATCCTCCCGCAGGTGCAGACGATCCGTGAGTTGTTGGATAAAAAATGCAGTGTGGTATGCTGCACGCCCGACCGCATGGAAGCCACACTGGGCACCCTCACCGCACCGCCACACCTGATCATCACCGACTCGCAAGCCTTCGCGACGGCCTATGGACTGAAACCTGCCGATTCGTTATTGACCTCGTTTTCCGTTCTTTTCGCACGCTACAAGGGCGACATCGACTACTTCGTCACGAGTGCCGCGGCGATCGGTCAACTTACGCCGGCGTCACGGATCTTGATCGCCGAAGCATGCACACACGCACCCCTTTCGGAAGACATCGGACGTGTAAAGATTCCCGCGATGTTGCGTAAACATATCGGCGAGGGATTGCGTGTCGACCTTGTGTCCGGTACTGATTTTCCGAGCGATCTGACGCCCTATGATCTCGTCATTCACTGTGGTGCGTGCATGTTCAACCGTCGTCACGTGTTGAGTCGCGTGGCGCAGGCACGGTCGCAACACGTACCGATGACCAACTACGGCATCACGATCGCTTATCTGCAAGGCATCCTCGACAAGATCGAATACTGACCCGCCGCCGCAAACATACACCTTCCTCTTTGCGCGCTTCGCGCGCTTAATCCCCGCTGCTAAACAAAGGCGT
>DBDB01000077.1 GCA_002293345.1 Alistipes sp. UBA943 | reverse complement strand
CCTCGATCGCTTCGATCACCGGACGCAGGCCGAAAACAATATTGTCCATAATTTTTACTCTATTCGGTAGATTCCTTCAAAATATCGAGTTCATAATTGAGCTTTTCCCATTCGTGCATTTCGTGGGCGAGTTTCCGTTTGATCTCGCCATAGGCCGCAAACACTTTGCCGTCCGACGGGTCGATGCCGTGCGCGTCGGGGTCGGCGAGTTTTTCATCCCAGGCGGCCACCTCTTTTTCAAGCTCCGCCACACGTTTTTCGGTCGCCGCGATCGCGTTCTCGACCTTGCGAATGGCTTTTTCCGCCTCTTTTTTACGCTGATAATCCTCCTTGCTCGAAGTTTTTGCGGCAAGCTTCGGAGCATTGTCGCACCCGTCACCGCGTTTATCCGCGGCCGCCTTGATCTCTACTTCGCGTAGCGACTCCAACTTGCGCTTTTCGAGGAAATACCAAATGTCGCCCAAGTATTCGCGCACCCCGCCGTCACGAAATTCATACACCTTGTCCACAAGGCCGTCGAGAAACTCCCTGTCGTGCGAAACCACCACCACCGTGCCGTCATATTTCACGAGGGCTCGTTTCAGAATATCCTTCGAGCGCATATCCATATGGTTGGTAGGTTCGTCGAGTACGAGCAGGTTGTACGGTTCGAGCATCAGGCGTGCCATTGCGAGCCGCGACCGTTCGCCACCGGAGAGGACTTTCACTTTCTTGTCGACATCTTCGCCCCGGAAGAGGAACGCGCCCAAAATGTCTCGCAGACGGGTACGTATATCCCCGACAGCGACGCGATCGAGCGTATCGAACACGGAGAAATCTCCTTCCATGAGGTCATCCTGATTTTGCGCGTAATATCCGATATTGACGTTCGCCCCGACACGTATGAATCCTTCGGTGGGCGAGAGTTGTCCGACGAGCATCCGTGCGAAGGTGGTTTTACCCTCCCCGTTACGTCCCACGAGCGCGATTTTGTCACCCCGTTCGATGATAAAATCGGCACCCGAGAAGACATGTTTTTCACCGAACGACATCCCCGCCTCTTTAACTTCCGCGACGACTTGTCCACTCCGCGGTGCGGGCGGGAACTTGATGTTGAGCGTCGACAGATCTTCCTCATCCACTTCGATACGGTCGAGTTTATCGAGCTGCTTGATACGGGATTGTACCTGGTTCGATTTGGTGGGTTTGTACCGGAACTTGGCGATGAAGTCCTCGGTTTTCTCGATGAGTTTTTGTTGATTTTCGTACGCGGCGAGCTGCTGCGCGCGACGTTCGGCACGCAACACGACATATTTCGAGTACGGCACCTTGTAATCGTACGCTTTCCCGAGCGATATTTCGACGGTACGCGTAGTCACGTTATCGAGGAACGCCCTGTCGTGCGATATGAGCAGCACAGCCCCCGGGTAGCTTTTCAGATACTCTTCGAGCCACTGAATGGATTCGATATCGAGATGGTTTGTCGGCTCATCGAGCAGGAGGATGGATGGACGCCTCAAGAGGAGTTTGGCCAACTCGATACGCATGCGCCATCCGCCGGAAAACTCCCTCGTGGGACGTGCGAAATCGGACCGTTTGAAACCCAACCCGAGGAGTACTTTCTCGATATCTGCGTCGCGCGATTCTCCTCCGAGGATGTGATACAGGTCCGTAGCTTCGTTGAGGCGGTGGAGTAGGGACGAGTACGCGTCGGATTCATAATCGGTACGTTCGGTCACTTCCCTCGTGAGCGATTCTATTTCGCTTTCGAGACGCAGCACTTCATCGAACGCTTTCCCGACCTCCTCGACGAGCGACACGGTATCGGCGACCTTCATCTGTTGGGGCAGGTACCCGATGGAGCAGTTCGCGTTACGTGTCACGCGTCCCGAGGTGGGTTGCTGTTCACCGACGATGAGACGCAGTAGGGTGGTTTTCCCTGCACCGTTTTTCCCGACGAGACCGATGCGGTCACGGGGATTGATGAGGAGCGATATTTGGTCAAAAAGCACGGTGCCGCCGAAGGAGACGGTGAGGTTGTCAAGACTAATCACTGTAGAATCTTTTTAATTTCTGCCAACGGATCAGGCGCTCCGAACACGGCATTCCCTGCGACGAGCGCGTCGGCACCTGCTTCCCAAAGCAGGTGCGCGTTGGCGGCCGAGATGCCGCCATCGACTTCGACGATCCCGTCGAAGTGACGCGCTCTGAGTTCACGGATTTTACTGAGTGCTTCGGGCATAAATTTTTGTCCGCCGAACCCGGGTTCGACACTCATGACCAGGACGAGATCGAGGTCATCGAGATACGGTTCGAGCGCCGACACAGGCGTTGCGGGTTTGATCGAGATACCGGCTTTGGCACCTGCATTTTTGATCAGGGAGATGCATCCTGCCACGTCATCGGTTGCTTCGACATGAAAGGTCAACCAGTCAGCCCCCGCCTCGACGAAACGGGCAATGTATTTTTCGGGTTCGACGATCATCAGATGCACGTCGAGCGGTTTGGTCGTGGCATTGCGGATGGCCTTTATGACGGGAAATCCGAACGATATATTGGGTACAAACACGCCATCCATCACATCGACATGGACCCACTGTGCCACGCTACGGTCGATCAGTTTCGTGTCACGTTCCAGGTGCCCGAAGTCTGCGGACAGCATTGAAGGAGAGATGATTTTCATGGATACAAAGATAGTAAATTTTGCTATCTTTGGGGCATGAATTTTTTGATCACCGGTATCGCGGTTTTGGTTGTTGGCGTTTTGTTGTTGCTTGTCTGGCGTCATGGGGAGCGTAGCCGCCTGGCTTCGGAACGGCAACGTTTCGATGAGCAGCAACGCCGTTTCGACGAGCAACAGCAGTTGATGGAGGCACGGTTCAAGAACCTGGCGCATGATATTTTCGACACGCACACGCAACGTTTCAAGGAGACGAACAAGGAGACGCTCGACGTACTTTTGAAGCCGTTCAAGGACAATATTACTGAGTTTCGCGAGCGTGTCGAGCGGATCCATTCGTCGCAGAACGAGCAGCAGGGTGCGTTGCGCAACGAGTTGAAGAACCTGATGGACCTGAACCGTCGCATCACGACCGAGACGACCAACCTGACGAACGCGTTAAAGGGCAACAACAAGACTCAGGGCGACTGGGGCGAAATTATCCTGGAGAGCATTCTGGATAATTCCAATCTGGTGAAGGGCGTGCATTACGACACGCAATCGAACTTGAAGGACGATGCGGGAAATAATTTAAGACCCGACGTGGTGCTGTTCCTTCCGGACGGCAAACGGATTGTGATCGACTCGAAGGTGTCGCTGACAGCTTATACGGAGTACACATCGACACAGGATTCGCAACACTTGAAATCCCACGTCGCATCGGTACGCACGCACATGGTGGAGTTGGGCCGCAAGGAGTACCACCGGTTGTTGGAGTCCCCCGATTTCGTGATCATGTTCATCCCGAACGAGCCTGCGTTTTTGGAGGCGATGCGTGCGGATATGGATATTTGGCAGGACGCTTACGAGCGCAAGGTGATTATATCGTCACCGACGAATTTGATCCCACTGTTGAAGATGGTGAACGATCTGTGGCGTCGCGATGAGCAGAAGAAGAACAGTGTGGCGATCCTCGAGAACGCGACCAAGTTGTACGAGCAATTGGTGTCGTTCACCACGTCGTTGGAGGGGGTGGGACAGGCCCTGAACACGGCACAGGCGAAGTACGACGAGGCATACACGCGCCTGACGAAGGAGAAGGGCAACGGCAGTATCATCTTGTTGGGCGAGCGGTTGCGTGCGTTGGGACTGAACCCGACGAAACTGCAATCGGCCAAAACGTTGAATGAAATAGAGGAATAATTGCTATCTTCGCGGTAGTTTTTGAAAAAAGAGAAACCTTAACTTTATAGATATGTCAGAGAAAAAGTTTATCACGTGCGACGGTAACTATGCTGCGGCACACATTGCGTATATGTTTTCGGAGGTGGCTGCGATCTACCCGATCACCCCTTCGTCGACGATGGCGGAGTTGGTTGACGAGTGGTCCGCCGCGGGCCGCAAGAACATTTTCGGCGAACCGGTACGTGTCGTGGAGATGCAGTCCGAGGCCGGTGCCGCCGGTGCGTTGCACGGATCGTTACAGACAGGTGCGTTGACGACTACATTCACGGCATCCCAGGGTCTGCTGCTGATGATCCCGAACATGTATAAACTGGCTGGCGAGTTGCTTCCGGCGGTGTTTCACGTATCTGCACGTGCCCTGGCGGCACAATCGCTGTCGATTTTCGGCGACCATCAGGACGTCATGGCGACGCGCCAGACGGGTTTCGCGATGCTGGCGACGAGTTCCGTACAGGAGGTCATGGACTTGGCGGGTGTGGCTCACATCGTGGCATTGAAGTCCCGTGTACCGTTCATGCACTTTTTCGACGGATTCCGCACGTCGCACGAGATCCAGAAGATCGAGTTGATCGACGAGGAGAAGTTGGTGAAAATGTTCGACAAGGAGGCATTGAGGGAGTTCCGCGGCAGGGCGTTGAATTCGGCACACCCGGTGACGCGCGGCACGGCCCAGAACCCCGATATCTATTTCCAGAGCCGCGAGGCATCGAACAAGTTTTACGATGCGATTCCTGACATGGTAGCGGAGGCGATGCGCGAGATCTCGAAGATCACGGGCCGGGACTACAAACCGTTCACGTATTATGGTGCCGCGGATGCGGACGAGATTGTCATCGCGATGGGCTCGGTGACGGACACGTTGAAGGAGGCGGTTGACTCGTTGAACGCGAAGGGACGCAAGACGGGCGTCGTGACGGTGCATCTGTACCGTCCGTTCTCGGTGAAATACCTGTTCGATGTGCTTCCTAAGAGCGTGAAACGTGTGTGTGTCCTGGATCGCACGAAGGAGCCTGGTGCGAGCGGCGACCCGCTGTACATGGACATTGTGGAGGCATTCTCGACATTGGAACACAAGCCGTTGATCATCGGCGGACGCTACGGACTGTCATCGAAGGACACGACACCGGCCCAGATGCTGGCGGTGTTTGAGAACTTGAAGTCTAAGGAGCCGAAGAACCAGTTCACGGTGGGTATCGTGGACGACGTCACGTTCCGTTCTCTCCCCGTGGGAGAGGAGGTTTCGCTGGCGAAACCGGGCACTTTCGAGGCTGTATTTTACGGGCTCGGTGCCGACGGAACAGTGGGTGCGAACAAGAATTCGATCAAGATCATCGGCGGCACGACGGATAAATATTGTCAGGCTTACTTCTCTTACGACTCGAAGAAATCGGGAGGTTACACATCGTCACATTTGCGTTTCGGCGACGAGGTGATCACCTCTCCATATCTGGTTACGACGCCGGATTTCGTGGCGTGCCACGTGCCGTCGTACACGGAGAAATATGACGTGTTGAAGGGTCTGAAGCCCGGCGGTTCGTTCCTGCTGAACTCTACTCACGATGCGGAGACGACGTGCAAGTTGCTTCCGGACGTTATGAAGGTATATCTGGCCAAGAATAAGATCAACTTCTACATCATCAACGCGACGAAGATCGCATCGGAACTGGGCTTGGGCAACCGCACGAACACGATCATGCAGGCGGCATTTTTCAAGATCGCGAATGTGATCCCGTTCGAGAAGGCCGTTGAGGAGATGAAGAAGGCCATTTACAAGAGTTATGGCAAGAAAGGTGACGATATCATCAACATGAACAACGCGGCGGTCGACGCGGGCGGATCTGCTGTGGAGCAGATCGCCATTCCTTCGGAATGGGCGTCCTTACAGGCCGCTGCCCGCGCCGCCGCCGTGGGGGATGCCAAACGTCCCGAATTCGTGAGGAACATGGTGGATCCGATCAACGCGCTGAAGGGCGACATGTTGCCGGTTTCGGCATTCAACGGACGCGAGGACGGCACGTGGGACAACGGCACTGCGGCGTGGGAGAAGCGCGGCATCGCGATGGATGTACCGGAGTGGCAGGAGGAGCACTGTATCCAGTGTAACCAGTGTGCAGCTGTGTGTCCGCATGCGGCGATCAGGCCGTTCCTGGCCACGGATGCGGAGGCCACGGCGAGCGGTTTCGAGTGGCTGCAGGGAACGGGTGAGACGAAGGAGTATAAGTTCCGGATCCAGGTGTCTCCGATGGATTGCACGGGGTGTAACAACTGTGCAGATGTGTGTCCGGCGAAACAGAAGGCACTTGTGATGCGTCCGCTGGAGTCTCAGATGGAGCAGCAGAAACACTGGGATTACCTGATCGAGAAGATTGGCTACAAACAGGTGGTCGACAAGACGAAGAATATCAAGAATTTGCAGTTTGCCCAGCCGTTGTTCGAGTTCTCTGGCGCGTGCGCCGGATGCGGTGAAACTCCGTATATCAAGGCGATCAGCCAGCTGTTTGGTGAAAATATGCAGGTGGCGAACGCCACGGGTTGCACGTCTATCTACTCGGGTTCGGCCCCCTC
Source organism: Alistipes sp. UBA943 (assembly GCA_002293345.1). Classification (GTDB taxonomy): domain Bacteria; phylum Bacteroidota; class Bacteroidia; order Bacteroidales; family Rikenellaceae; genus Alistipes. The sequence continues at coordinate 1,486 of DBDB01000077.1, read as the reverse complement.
GACACCATACTGTAAGAACGCACAGGGACGCGGTCCGGCATGGGCCAACTCGCTGTTNNCTGTTCGAGGACAATGCCGAGTTCGGATTGGGTATGCACGTGGCGAGCGAGAAGATGCGGGACCGTGTGCAGATGATGATGGAGGATGCGATGGCTAACTGCACAAGCTGCACGTCGGAGTTGAAGGGTATGATGCAGGAGTGGATCGAGGCACGTGTCGACACGACCCGTTCGGCCGAGGTGGCCTCGCGATTGATCCCGCTATTGGAGAAAGGTACGTGCCAGAGCTGCAAGGATATTTTGGAGTTGAAGGATTACCTGGTGAAACCGTCGCAATGGATCATCGGTGGCGACGGATGGGCTTATGACATCGGTTTCGGTGGTCTGGATCACGTATTGGCATCGGGCCTGAACGTGAATGTACTGGTGTTGGACACGGAAGTTTACTCGAATACGGGTGGCCAGTCGTCCAAATCGACACCGATCGGAGCGGTGGCGAAATTCGCATCGGCCGGTAAACGGATCCGCAAGAAGGATCTGGGTGCCATCGCGATGACGTACGGGTATGTGTATGTGGCCCAGGTGTCGATCGGCGCGTCGCAAAACCAGATGATGCAGGTGTTGAAGGAGGCGGAGGCATATCCCGGTCCATCGCTGGTGATTGCCTATGCGCCGTGTATCAACCACGGTATCAAGGGTGGCATGACACGCACGCAAACCATTGGCAAACAGGCAGTTGAGTGTGGCTATTGGCACTTGTGGCACTTCAATCCCGAGTTGGAAGCGGCAGGTAAAAATCCGTTCGTGCTGGACTCCAAGGAGCCCGACTGGTCGAAATTCCGTGACTTCCTGATGAAAGAGGTGCGTTACACGTCGCTGACGGGTGCATCGCCCGAGGATGCGGAGGCACTTTTCGACGCGGCACAGGAGAATGCCAAGTGGAGATATAACTCTTACATCCGCCACGCGAACCACAGATAATTTAATTATAAGACAAGTGATGAAAAAATTAGTGATTTTTTTGCTGTTCATGGGATTTGCCACATCGGCATTTGCCAAAGAGAACAAGGAGGACAGCTACGGTGTGTACAAAAAATTCTTCGACAAGGAGGGTATCGCCTGGGAAATTGATTCGGATGAAGACCTGACGTTCCGTTATCAGGGTGGTAACTTTTTTATCTCGAAAAGTGTTCGTGAACCGCGCTATCTGCAACTGAACATGCCCAATATCTATAACGTTCAGGAGGGTGAGGAGTTCAAGGTACTTCGCGCGCTGAACGCCATCAATACAGGCACCAAGGCTGTGAAGGGGTCGCTGATGAATATCGACACGACGAATCCACGTGTCTGGTTGACGATCGAAATGTTCCTCGATGAGGATCCCGAGTTGGGAGATTTTTTCTACCGATTGCTCGATCTGCTGCACGGTGCACGCCACGAGTTCGCCGCACAACTGAACTAACCAAATCCCCGCCGAAAGGTGGGGA
>DBDB01000015.1:347-19337 GCA_002293345.1 Alistipes sp. UBA943 | reverse complement strand
CCGATCTCTTGGGGGTCTGGTAGTTTCGCGGCACGTATGTCGCAAATCGCGCTGCGGATGTGGCGGAGCGACGCTCCGCCCCGACGCGCCACTTCGGCCTCCACGTCACCGTACCCGAGCCGTGGCGCGTCGACGCTCGATAGCGTCATCCGCAGCGCGACGATCACACAACGTTCCCGCTTGAAGATACTATCCCTGTAACCAAATTTACACTCTTCACGAGTGAGCGTCCGGAATCCGGAATCCGGGAAATAGGCCGTCACGCTATCTATAACATCCCCCACCTCGACCCCATACGCACCTATATTCTGTACCGGCGCCGCGCCGACTTTACCCGGAATGGCAGAGAGATTTTCGATACCCCACAGACCACGTTTCACGGCCCACTCGACCAGGTCGTCCCACTCCAAACCGGCGGATACGTCGATCGTAGTTTTGTCCTCGGCCTCCGAAACGATCTTTATCTCCTTCGCGACGGGAACGATGAGTGTTCCTTCATAATCTTTGGCAAAGAGCATGTTGTTCCCCCCACTCAACACATACCAGCGCCACCCGCCCAAGCTGCCTTCGGCATCACACCCGCGGGTGGTGCTCTCTTTTTGAATCTCGTGAAATATTTCCGGCAAATCTGCCGCCTCATCGAACTCCACGAGCCTCGCGGCGCGTGCCGCCACATGGAACGAATTGCGGTCGCTCAGGTCAATATCGCTAAATTGTCGAATCATGTTGCAAATGTATGAAAAGTTTTACTACTTTTAGGCGGAAAAACGTTGGATACCCCTATGGATAACAAATTGCAGCAACTCACCCAAAAGCTCTACGACGAAGGTCTCGAGAAGGGTCGCACGGAGGCCGAACGTCTCGTCACGGAGGCACGCACCGAGGCACACCGCATTATTGACGAGGCGAATCGCGAGGCGGAACGTGTCGTCGCGGAGGCCAAACAGAAAGCCCGTGACGTGGCCCACAACGCCGATACGGAGATTTCCCAGGCAGGACGTCAGGCCATCGCGAAACTCAAGGAGCAGATAGCCTCGATGATCGTCACGAAAGCCGCCTCGGGTGCCGTTTCACAAGCCTCGCTCGATCCAGAGTTCGTCAAGACGTTGATCCTGGAGGCCGTGAAGGGCGATAAAAATATGACCGCCACGCTGCCCAAAGGTCTCGAATCATCGTTCGCCGCCGCGGCCAAGGAACTGATGGATAAAGGTATCGAGGTGGGTTACTCGAACAGCGTGAAGAGCGGCTTCAAGATCGCCCCCAAGGATGGAAGTTACTACATCTCGTTCACGGATACCGATTTCGACGCGTTGCTCAAATCCGTGCTGCGCGACAAGGTGTTCAACCTCTTGTACCGCGCCGAATAACCATGTTCGGCCAACGGCAATACTACTGCCTCGTGGCAGGATTGCGCGAGTACGCGCTCGACAGCGACACGAAAGGTATCGACGCTGCGGCGATTCGCGATGAGATTCTCGCGGAGGTCTCCCCACGCGATGCACGTCTGGTGTGGCTGCTGGACGCCTGGTTCGCCTGCGAACGGTTCCTCCGGCGTCGTCCCGAATTGGCACAGCCCGTGTGGGATGCCTATTACGCCAAGTGTGCACGCTCCCGGAGCACTTTCCTGCGCCGTTGGGCGGCGTTCGATCGCGACCTTCGTATGCGTGCCGTGTCACTGGTCGCCGACGAACCCAATCTGATCGAAAAGGAGCGCAAACTCGACCGTATCCGTTGGGATCGAGTCGATGAACTCTCTGCTTTCGACTATTTCGATATGGATGCCATTCTGGCATATCTTGTTAAACTCAATCTGATCACCCGCTGGATGCGTCTCGACGAAAAAACGGGACGCGACATGCTCCATCAACTACTCGACACGCTAAACACGCAAATCGCATGAAAACAAAAGGACGTGTAAACGGTATCATATCCAATATCTTGATCGTCAAGGCCGATGGGCCGGTCGGTCAAAACGAAATCTGTCATGTATTCCCCACCGGTGAGGAGGTAAAGCTTATGGCGGAAGTCATCAAGGTCGTCGGCGACCAGGCGTATGTGCAGGTGTTCGACTCGACACGCGGGCTGAAGATCGGCGACCGTGTGGAGTTCGAGGGTCACATGTTGGAGGTAACGCTGGCCCCCGGACTCTTGTCACGCAACTACGATGGACTGCAAAACGACCTCGAAAAGATGGAGAGTCTCTTCATCGCACGCGGATCTATTACGGAACCCGTCGATTTCGAGAAGAAGTGGCCCTTCAAACCGTTGGCCAAGGCGGGTGACAGGGTGTCGGCTGCCGCGTGGTTGGGTGAGGTGCAGGAGCAGTGGATCGCACACAAGATCATGGTGCCGTTCACAATGAGGATGGAGGCAGGTACGTATACCGTAAAGTCCGTCGCCGCGGCGGGTGAATATAAAGTCACGGACACGATCGCCGTCATTACAGATACGGATGGCAAGGATCACGACATCACGATGGTACAGAAGTGGCCCGTCAAGCAGGCGGTGCGTGCGTATGCCGAAAAACCGCGTCCGTCGCGTGTCATGGAGACGGGCGTCCGTGCGATCGACACGTTCAACCCGCTGGCCGAGGGCGGTACGGGTTTCATCCCGGGACCGTTCGGTGCCGGCAAGACGGTGTTGCAGCACGCGATCTCGAAACAGGCCGAAGCGGACGTGATCATCATGGTGGCGTGCGGCGAGCGTGCGAACGAGGTGGTTGAGATCTTCACCGAGTTCCCCGAACTGGTCGACCCCCGAACGGGACACAAACTGATGGAGCGTACGATCATCATCTGCAACACGTCCAACATGCCCGTTGCGGCGCGCGAGGCGAGTGTCTATACCGGCATGGCGATCGGCGAATATTACCGTGCGATGGGATTGAAGGTACTCATCATGGCGGATTCCACGAGCCGTTGGGCACAGGCGCTGCGCGAAATGTCGAACCGATTGGAGGAGCTTCCCGGTCAGGATGCCTTCCCGATGGATTTATCGGCCATCATCTCCAACTTCTACTCGCGTGCCGGACTGGTGAAACTCTACAACGGCGAAACGGGGTCCGTGACGTTTTTGGGCACCGTATCCCCCGCCGGAGGTAACCTGAAGGAGCCCGTCACGGAATCGACGAAGAAAGCGGCGAGGTGTTTCTATGCGCTGTCGCAGGGACGTGCCGACTCGAAACGCTACCCGGCAATCGACCCACTGGATTCGTACTCCAAGTATCTGGAATATCCCGAGATCGAGACCTATCTGAACGAACATATCGAGGATAACTGGGTGCGCCGTGTGTACGAAGGCAAGACGCTCGTGCAGCGCGGCAAGGAGGCGAACGACCAAATCAACATTCTGGGTGACGACGGCGTACCGGTAGAGTACCACCAGCGATTCTGGAAATCGGAGTTGATCGACTTCGTGATCCTGCAACAGGACGCCTTCGACTCGATCGACGCCAACTGCCCGATGGAGCGACAGAAGATGATGTACAACATGGTGCTGGACGTCTGCACGCGTGAATTCACGTTCGACGACTTCGAGGTGTGCGGCACGTTCTTCAAGACGCTGATCAACCTCTTCCGCCAGATGAACTACGCCGAGTGGCAGTCCGACAAATTTTCAAGTTATAAACAACAGATCGAAGAAACCGTCCAAGCACAAGCATCCAAGTAGCCATGAAAGCATTTCAGAAAGTATATACCCGCATCGACAACATCACCAAAGCGACGATCGTGTTGCGTGCCGACGAGGTCGGTAACGACGAGTTGGCGACCGTTCGCGACGACAAGGGCAGCGAGAAACTGGCCCAGGTGGTGAAGATCATGGGTGACAGCGTGACGCTACAGGTATTCGCCGGTACGGAGGGTATCGCCACTGATTCCGAGGTGACGTTTCTCGGCCACGCACCCCGTCTGCGTGTGTCGGACGATCTTTCGGGAAGGTTCTTCAACGCCTATGGCGACCCGATCGAGGAAGGTGGCAAAAACATGGCTGCCGATGGCATGGGCGGAGGTCCGGATGGCGGGGACGGAGAGGAGCGCGAGATCGGCGGCCCGACGGTGAATCCCTTCCGTCGCCTGCAACCCTCGGAACTCATCGCCACGGGTATCGCGGGCATCGACCTGAACAACACAATTGTATCGGGACAGAAGATCCCCTTCTTCGCCGACCCGGATCAACCTTACAATGCCGTGATGGCCAACGTGGCACTGCGTGCCAAGGCGGACAAGATCATCCTCGGAGGTATGGGACTGTCGAACGACGACTTTTTGTACTTCAAACACGTGTTCGAGAACGCCGGTGCGTTGGATCGTATCGTATCGTTTGTCAACACGACCGAGAACCCTCCCGTGGAGCGTCTGTTGGTGCCCGACATGGCCCTCACGGCAGCGGAATATTTCGCGGTGGACAAGGGACAGAAGGTGTTGGTACTGTTGACTGACATGACACTATATGCCGATGCGTTGGCGATCGTGTCGAACCGCATGGACCAGATCCCGTCGAAGGACTCGATGCCGGGTTCGTTGTATTCGGATTTGGCGAAGATCTACGAGAAAGCGGTACAGTTGCCGAACGGAGGATCTATCACGATCATCGCGGTGACGACGCTTTCGGGGGGCGATATTACGCACGCGATCCCCGATAACACGGGATACATCACGGAGGGACAGCTCTTCCTGCGCAACGATTCCGACACGGGTAAGGTGATCGTGGATCCGTTCCGTTCGCTGTCGCGATTGAAACAGCTGGTGATCGGAAAAAAAACACGTGAGGACCATCCGCAGATCATGAACGCGTGTGTACGTCTGTACGCCGATGCGGCGAACGCGAAGACGAAACTGGAGAACGGATTCGATCTTTCGGATTACGACGAACGCACGTTGAAATTCGCATACGACTACTCGGAGAAGTTGCTTTCGATCGACGTGAATATCGACATTACGGAGATGCTCGACACTGCCTGGACGTTGCTCGCGAAATACTTCTCCAAAGAGGAGGTGGGGATCAAGGCGGAACTAATAGATAAATACTGGCAGTCATGATCCTTTTGAGCCCTTTTTTCGCCTATCTCTCTCGCAATAGCACCTCTATGGCTTCGTTCAATATGCAAAAAAATCATCTCAAAAATTTTCATGACTAAATAAGGCATGGCGATTAAGTTCCAATACAACAAGACGTCTCTGGGCGATCTGGGCAAGCAGTTGAAGATGCGCCAGAAGGCCCTCCCTACGATCAAGAGTAAGGAGTCTGCGTTGCGTTCGGAGGTGAAGCACGCCAAAGACACGGCGCTCGACTACCAGCGCCAACTCACGGCACTGACCAAACAGTATGACTATATGGTACGTCTTTGGGGTGAGTTCGATCCGGAGTTGGTGCGGGTTTCGGACGTGGAACTGGAGACACAGAAGATCGCCGGCGTACGCATCCCGTTGTTGAAGGAGGTGAAGTTCGAGGAGAAACCGTACGATGCTTTTTCGGCCCCGGTATGGTATACGGACGGTGTGCAGCTGCTGCACCGGATGGCACATTTGGGTATCGAGTCGGAGGTGTATAACCGGCGTATGGAGTTGCTGGATCACGCGCGCCGCAAAACGACACAAAAAGTGAATCTCTACGAGAAGGTACAGATACCGGGTTACGAGGACGCGATCCGCAAGATCAAACGATTCATGGAGGATGAGGAGAATCTCTCCAAATCGGCACAGAAGATCGTGAAGACGAAACAAGAGTCAGCCACGGGAGGGGCCATGTTATGATTGCACGCATGTCGAAATACGACCTGGTGTTGTACGCCGGTCAAGCGGAGGATTTTGTGGAGCGTTTGCGCGCCCTGGGGCTTGTCGACATCACGACATCGAGTTGGGAGGCGTCGGAGGAGGATCGCGAACTGCTGCAGATGATCGAATCTTATCAAAGGGGAGTAGAGGTTCTAAAACGACACACTGCCGAGGGGAAACCTTATCACTCCGGCACGGAGGCTTTCGACGCATACACTGCCGCCGCCCAACAAGCCACAAAATTATCCGCGGACATTGAGAAGTTGGAGAAGACTGCCGAGGAGGTGAAGCCATGGGGAGATTTCGATCCGGCGAAGTTGCAAAAGTTGGTCGATGACGGTATCGAGTTACGATTTTACGTCTCGTCGAAAGGAACCCCGGCCGTGTTACTTCCGGATGAGGAGCCTGCGGATGATTTTCAGGAGGTACGGATGCCCACGATGAGTTACCGTCAGGTGGAGAAACAGATCGCGGAGGCACGGCATGAGTTGCAGTCGCTCGATGCGGTATTCGCACGCGCCGCGGCATCGCTACCGGCTATCGAGACGCATCTTGCTGAACTGAAAGAGCAGTTGCAACAGTTACAGATACAACAATCCGCCACCCCGGCAGCCGATGGATCGCTATTGGTGTTGGAGGGCTGGGCCGAGGAGTCGACCTCCACGAAGGTGGATGCGCTGCTCACGGAGTATCCCGACGTGATCCACTTCAAGAGCACCCCCACACCTACGGATGATGTGCCGGTGAAACTGCATAATCGTCCGTTTGCGCAGCTGTTCGAGTTGATCGGCAACATGTATGCCGCCCCGAAGTACGGGACGATCGACCTGACACGTTTCTTCGCGCCGTTCTACATGGTCTTCTTCGGATTCTGCTTGGCCGAGGGAGGATATGGACTGCTGATCATGCTGTTGGGACTGTTTGCCGTCGTCAAGTTCAAGGATAAACCCGCCATTCGGCAGATCGGATGGCTTTCGGCGCTGTGCGGATTCTCCGGAATGGTATTCGGACTGCTGTCGGGGTCGTTTTTCGGACTGCAAATGAGCGAGTGGGAGTGGCTCGGATCCCTACGCGGACACCTCCTCACGCCCGACATTCTATTCCCGCTGTCGATCACGCTGGGGGGTATTCAGGTGGTGTTCGCGATGTGCATCAACGCTTTCGTCACGGCACGCAGCTTCGGCATCAAGTATGCCCTTGGGCAGATCGGATGGATCGTCATTCTACTGTCGTTGGTGGTGGGATATTTCTTCGATTTTGCCGTGCCGTTCCTTGTCATGGCAGGTTTGGGTGCCGTGTTGATGCTGTTCTTCAACTCGCCGGGCAAAAATCCGCTCGTAAACTTCGGTGCAGGATTGTGGAACACCTATAATAATGTATCCGGATTGGTGGGTGACCTGTTGAGCTACATTCGTCTGTTCGCCATCGGGCTCTCGGGAGGTATTCTGGCGATGGTATTTAACCAGTTGGCGGTCGGTATGAGCGGTGACATTCCTGTGGTGAAACAGTTGGTGATGCTGCTGATTCTGCTGATCGGTCACGGGATCAATCTTTTTATGAGTTGCCTTTCGTCGTTCGTACATCCATTGCGACTGACGTTCGTCGAGTTCTATAAGAACGCCGGGTTCGAGGCGGCCAACCGAACTTTCAAACCGTTGAAAAAATAACTAATAACTATAAATAAAACTTATACAAATTATGGAAACGATTACTTTAGGTTATATCGGCATGGCGATTTTATTCACCCTGGCGGCGCTCGGCAGCTGTTTCGGCACCACCATTGCGGGCAATGCAGCGGTGGGTGCGATGAAAAAAAATCCGGGTGCATTCGGTAACTACCTGATACTCTCGGGATTACCTGCGTCGCAGGGCCTGTACGGATTCGCCTGTTTCTTCATGATCAAGAACTACCTGACGGTCGATATTTCGCTCCTGCAAGCTTCCGCCATACTGGGTCTGGGTATTATCGTGGGCGTGGTGTGTTTACTGTCCGCGATCCGCCAGGGACAGCTCTGCGCCAATGGTATCGCCGCTGTGGGTAACGGTCACGATGTGGGTACCAATACCCTCATCCTCGCCGCTTTCCCGGAGCTTTACGCCATCCTCACCGTCGCCATCACGTTCCTCGTAACCGCGATTATGTAACATTCCGATAGAAAAGGAGCCGATCAAAATTTTGATCGGCTCCTTTTTATTCGCTGAGGGTTTGTTCGATGGAGGTAATGATGCGTCGGAGGATCTTGTTGTTGAAATCGGCACTCGACAGACGTACCACACCATCGCGACCGATCACGAAGTTACGTGGCACAGTTTCCGTGGCATACATTGCATAGATCGTACGTGCGGGATCCATACCCATCGGGAAGGTCAAGCCGAACTCCTCCGCAAACTCCTTTGTCTCTGCAAATCCGGCCTCGCGGGCGATCGGCAGGTACACAAATTCGCGTCCCGAAAACTTCGCCACGATCTCCTCCTGCATGCGTTGCATCTGGGCATGGCACGTGGGGCACCAGGTCGCGAAAAATGTCACCAGTACCACCTTGCCGCGTAGCTCGGAGAGCGTCACGCGACCGCCAACCTCCCCATCCGAGAGCATCTCGACCGTGAAGTCCGGGGCTGTGTCGCCATCGTGAACGAGGGCCGTTTTACTCCAATCGGTGCCTGTGCAGCCGATACCGGTCATGCAGACCAGAAGCGTCAAAATCAAAAGTGTCTTTTTCATCGTGTTGTTTGTTTTACAAGCGTTCTTAATCGGTATAGTTGATCCCGCAATTTCGGTGTGAATCCCGCCTCGCGGATCGCCGCCTGGATTCCTTCCGCATCAAAACTGTTCGTGGCACCGGCGGACGACACCACATTCTCCTCGATCATGATGGATCCCATGTCGTTCGCACCGCTATGCAACGCCACCTGGGCCGTCTCCTTACCCACCGTCAGCCATGACGCCTGGATGTTCGTGATGTTGTTCAGCACCAACCGACTTACCGCGATCAGGCGTATGTATTCCAATGGCGAGAAGCGTGACACGATACCCCGACGCTCCAATTCCGTCCCTTTGGAGTGGAATATCCACGGGATGAACGCGAGGAATCCCCAACAGCCGCCCGGGCATTCGTCCTGCAAATCGCGCAACAGCAGCAGGTGATCCACCCGTTGGCGCGGCGTCTCGACATGTCCGTACATCATCGTGGCCGACGTGGGAAGGTTCAACCGGTGTGCTTCGCGCATCACCGACACCCAATCCTCCACCGTCGGTTTGTTGGGCGACAGCTGTTTGCGCACCTCGGGCACCAGGATTTCCGCACCGGCACCGGGTAATGAATCCAGCCCCGCCTCCATGAGTGCCTCCAACGTCTCACGTACCGAGAGTCCGCTCATCCGTGCCACGTGCATCACCTCCGCCGGACCCAACGCGTGCAGGCGTACGTGCGGATAGCGCTCCTTCAGCGTCGAAAACAGCATCTCGTAGAACTCTAAGCCCAACTTGGGGTGCAATCCGCCCTGCAACAGCAACTGATCGCCGCCCAGTTCCAACATACGGTCGATCTTCTCCACATACTCGTCGATCGTCGTGATGAATGCCAACTCATGCTGGTGCGGTTTGCAGTGAAAATTACAGAACCGACACCCTGAAATGCAGACGTTCGTCACGTTCACGTTCCGGTCGATCTGCCACGTCACAACCCCCGGATCCGGTACCACGTGGCGCCGTACGTCGTCAGCCATCAGGGCCAACTGCTGCGTCGGCACATGCTCGTACAGATGATACGCCTCGTCCGGAGTCAGTCGCTCGCGGCGAAGGCACTTCTCGTGCAACTTTTCCTCTCTGATACAGGTCATCCGTGCTATTCAAACGTGCGGTCGCCGTGCTTCACCAACTCGAAATCCAATTGACGCCTCGCCAGATCGGCACGCTTCACGCGGATACGTACCGCATCGCCCAACGTGAAGACGTTCGTGCGGCGGCGGCCGAAGATCTCGTAGCGATTCTCGTCGAACTGATACACGTCGTCCTGCAAACTCGGCAACGATACCATGCCCTCGATGTGCGTGTCGACCAATTCGATGTACATACCCCAGCCGCTCATGCCGGCAATGTGGCCGTCGAACTCCTGTCCCAACTTGTCGGACATGAACTCCACCATCTTGTACTTCGTCGAGGCACGCTCCGCCTCCGCGGCCAGCACCTCGCGCTCCGACGCGTGTTCGCACAGCTTCTCGTATGCCACCGCATCGACCGACTTACCCTTATCCAGATAGCGTGCCAACAGGCGGTGCACCATCATGTCGGGATAGCGGCGGATCGGTGACGTGAAATGCGTGTAGAACGGGAATGCCAGGCCATAGTGGCCGATGTTCTTCGTCGAGTAGTACGCCTTGGCCATCGAACGGATCGCCAGGTTGGAGATCACGTTCTCCTCGAAATGCCCTTTCACTTCGCTCAGCAACTCGTTCAGTTCCTTCGCCACAGCACGCCCCTTCTGTGCCTTGAAGTCGTACCCGAACCGGCGTACGAACGCACGGAACTTCTCCAACTTTTCGGCGTCCGGCACGTCGTGGACACGATATACCATTGTATGCATATGACAGAACTTCGCCACGCTGCGGTTCGCCAGCAACATGAACTCCTCGATCAGCTCGTTCGACTCCTTCTGTACCTTGAAGTAAACACCCAGAGGTTTGCCTTCCGGATCGAGATTGAACTTTGCCTCCTCGCGCGAGAAACTTACCGCACCGTTCTTGAACCTGTCGGCACGAAGGATCCGGGCCAGACGGTTGAGTATCAATATCTCTTCAGCCAAGTCGCCTTTGCCCTTCTCGCCCTCCTCGATGCGTTGCTGTGCCTCCTCGTACGTGAACCTTCTCACGGAACGGATTACCGTACGGCCGAACCATTCGTCCTTGACGTCGATCTTGCCGTTTCTCTCCTCGATCTTGAATACCGCCGAGAAGCACAGCTTATCCTCATCCGGACGCAGGGAACACAACTCGTTGCTCAACTTCTCGGGCAGCATCGGGATCGTGCGATCGACCAGATACACGGATGTGCCACGCTCCTCGGCCTCTGTGTCGACAATGCTGCGGGGTTGCACATAGTGCGTCACGTCGGCGATATGCACACCGATCTCCCACACGTTCTCACCTTTGTTTTCGATCGACAGTGCATCGTCGAAATCCTTCGCATCGGCGGGGTCGATCGTGAAGGTCGTCACACCACGGAAGTCGCGGCGGCGCTTTACCTCCTCCTTCGTAATCTCACTCGAAATCCGCTCCGCGGCTGCCTCCACCTCATCCGTGAAGTGATTCGGAAGCCCGTATTCGGCCAGGATGGCGTGCATCTCGGTTGTGTTGTCGCCCGAACGTCCCAGGATCTCCAACAATTCGCCGGACGGGTTTTTCGTCCCTGCCGTCCAATCGGCAATGCGGATCACCACCTTGTCGCCATCCTCGACCGTGGGGTTGCTGTTCTTCGACAGATAGACGTCCATCGGCAGGCGGCGCGGATCCATACGGACGAAAATCGCATGTTCGTGCACCTGTGCCGTACCGACGTACTTCTTGCCGCTGCGTTCCAATACACGCAATATCTCTCCCTCCATGCCGCGGCCCTTGCGCGACACTTTCGTGATAACGAACTCCACCGTGTCGCCATCCAGCGCATTCGCACCGTCGCGTTGGCGTACGTACACGTCGCCCTCCAGGCCCTCGTCCACCTCCGGAACGACATACATCGCGCCCGATTGGATCATGTCCACCTTACCGCGCATCGGCGGGAAAAGCAATCGTTTCTTCCGTCCGCGTTTCTCTTCTTTATCTCCTTTGTGTTTTCTACTCATTTCGTTGTTTGTAATGTGTCTGACGCCAACCGCGTCATGTAGTCGACCGCCACTGCGATCGCGTCTTCATTGGGATTGAACGTCGAGGTGTGCAACGCCCCTACGTTCGGGCCCACGCCCAGTCTGTAATACAGCGACGGGTAGCGCTGCGTGTAGTATCCGAAATCGTCCGACGTCATTCGTAACGGCAAGGGTTCCGTGTACGCAATATCCATCTTTCGGGCCAGTGCGATCGCGCGTTGCGTCAAGGCCTCGTCGTTTACCACACACGGGTAGCCCTCCGTGAACACGACCTCCGTCGTCGTACCGTACTGCCTGTCGTTTGCCGCCGCCTCGGCAAGGATCTTATTTTTTAACTCACCGCGTTCCGCCTCATTGAACACACGCATCGTGCCCTCCATGTATACACTGTCCGGAATGATGTTCGTCGCACCAGCAGCCTCCAACTTGCCGATAGATACCACGCGACCTCCATCCTCGGCGGTGGCGGTCATAGCCGTAAGGAGCAGCACAAGCTGCGACGCGGCACTCACCGTGTCGGTGAGCGCGGCGCGAAGAGCCGCATGACCGCCCCGTCCGCGTACCGTGGCACGTATCTCGTCGCTCGATGCCATGTACGTGCCTGCCCGGAATCCCAACGTGCCGGTAGCCATCTCCGGCTCCACATGCTCGCCGATAAATACCACATTTGCACCCAGCTCGCCCGTCGCATCCAACTCCTTCAATACCTCCACAGCCCCTCCCGGCGCGACCTCCTCGGCAGGCTGGAATAGTCCATATATCTGCCCATCGAACGACGCATCTTTCAAGCGTAGCAGCACCCCGTACAGCACCGCGGCATGCAAATCGTGTCCGCACGCATGCATCACGCCTTCATTCTGTGACTTCCATGCGACATCCACCTCTTCATGTATCGGCAGGGCGTCAATGTCGGCACGCAACACGACGGTTCTTCCCCGGTCACCGCAAATCCTGGCTAAGACACCTGTTTTGGCGATCGGCCGACACTCAATCCCTGCTTTTTGGAGTTGCTCCATGATGAACCGTTGCGTTCCATGCTCGTGGAACGACAGCTCCGCATGCGCATGCAGGTAGCGGCGGAACTCAATCGGTGTCATCGGTGCACTCATAGCTCCTTGATCTTTATTTGGTACAGCTTGGGCCAGTTTTTACCCGTCACGAAGATCTCTCCCGCGGCATTCACAGCGATACCGTTCAGTACGTCCGTCGTGGCACTCGTCTCGGTCTTCGGGAGCAAGCCACTTAAATCCACGATACCTTCCACCGTGCCGCTTTGCGGGTCGATGATTACAATCTGGTCCGTCGTGTAGACATTGGCCCAGAGGCGGCCATTTACCCACTCCAACTCGTTCAGAAAATCCATCGGCCGGCCCAGGTATGTCACCTCGAAACTGCGCTTCTGTCGAAACGTCTCCGGGTCCAGCACGCGGATCACGCTCGTGCCGTCGCTCATGTACAATTCCGTGCCATTGTTCGCCAATCCCCACCCCTCGCCCGGGTAGTTGAATGTACGTAACAATTTGCCGCTCCGCTCGTCGTACACGTAACACTTGCCCGACATCCAGGTCAGTTGATACACCTTGCCGTCCAACACCGTGATCCCTTCGCCGAACTCGTCGCGTGGCAATGAAGCCACCACATCCGTCTTGCCACTCTGCACATCGACCTTTTGCAAACGCGAACGTCCGAAAAGCCCCGTGCCCTCCCACAACACTCCGTCCGAGAACTCCAAACCCTGCGTATAATCATCCGTGGAATGGGGAAAACTGCGCACCACCTCGTACGTATAGAGCACAGGCTCTTGGCGGGTTTGTTGTTCCGAAGCCACAGCACCCCTCTTGACCGCACCTCCACAAGCCACAAGCATCGGCAGCAAAAGCCAAATTATCATCCTCTCCATCCTCGCAAAGATAAAGATTTATTTTGTATCTTTGGGGGCCCAAACTGTTTTTAAACAATATAAAATATGAAAATCACACAAGAACAACGAGCCCAAAACGACCTGCTGATCAAAGTCAACGTCGAAGTGTCCGATTACAACGAATCTGTCGAGAAGTCGTTGCGCGACTATAAACGCAAAGCCAATATCCCCGGGTTCCGTCCCGGAATGGTGCCCATCGGGCTCGTCAGGAAAATGTACGGCAAAGCCATCGTCGCCGAACAAACCTACCGTATCGCATCCGATGCCACGTTCGAGTACCTCAAGAAGGAGAATATCCAGTATGTCGGTGACGTCATCCCCTCCGAGGAGCAAAAAGAGCTCGATTTCGATAACGACACCTCCTTCGAGTTTCTGTTCGAGGCGGGACGCGCGCCCGAAGTGTCGTTTGAACTGACGGACAAAGATAAAGTCACGTACCACACGATCAAAGTCGACAAAAAGATGCGTGACGAGTACCGTGCCAACTTCCTCCGTCGTTTCGGCCGCCTCGTCGATGCCGAAACCGTGACCAGTGACGAAGCGCTCACCGTGACGCTCGATAACGGCGATATCCATGTCGACGAGGCGTACCTCGGCCTTATTTCGCTCGACGAAAAAGGCCGCAAGCCTTTCGTCGGTAAGACGAAAGGCTTTAAAACGACGGTCAATATCGAAGAGATCTACAAAACCCCGTCGCAACGTGCCTCCATCCTCCAAGTCAAGGAGAACGAACTCGCCGGCATCAAACCCGAATTCGAACTCGAAATTACAGGTATCCGCAAGTTCGCCGAGCCGGAGATCAACGATGAATTCTTCAAGATGGCCTTCCCCGAGGGACAGGTGAAATCCGCTGCCGAGTTCGACACGTTCATCGACGCCGAGATATCGAAAGAGTTGCGTCGCGAGACGGATTACCTCTTCTCCATGCAGTTGCGTGACTATGTGCTCAAAAAAGCCAACCTCGCCATGCCCGTGGAGTTCCTCAAACGGTGGCTCTACGTGATCAACGAGGGCAAATTCTCGAAAGAGGATATCGAGAAGGATTTCGATACGTTCCTCAAACAATTCTCTTGGAACTTCCTCCAACGCCACTTCATCGAGGCGGAAAAGATTACCGTCGCTACCGAGGAGGCTGTCGAGGAGGCGAAACGCTTCGCACAAGCGCAATTCGCACAATACGGCATGCCCACCGCGCCCGACAACCTGCTGTCCGACTACGCGGTACGTATTTTGCAAGACAAGGAGCAGGGACAACGCATCTACGAACGACTGTACGAAGTGAAGGTGGTCGACACGCTCAAAGCCAAAGTCACCGTCGCCGAAAAAGCCGTGTCGGCAGATGACTTTGCCAAATTAGCAAAAGAACTGTAACGATGACCGAATTTGAAAAATATGCCCGCGGACACCACGGCATAAGCAGCCTCAAACTGCACAACTTCTCCTCTCTCGCCGGGCAAACCATGGCGCAAGGCGGGTCGTACGTGTCGCCCACGATCATCGAGGAGCGGCAACTCAACGTCGCAACCATGGACGTGTTCTCGCGGCTGATGATGGACCGCATCATCTTCCTCGGGGCACCCGTGTATGACGATGCGGCCAATATCATCCAGGCACAGCTCCTCTTCCTCGAATCGGTCGATTCCGAAAAGGATATTCAGATCTACATCAACTCCCCGGGCGGGTCCGTCACCGCGGGACTCGGGATCTATGACACGATGCAACTCGTGCGTCCCGACGTGGGCACCCTCTGCACCGGTCTCGCCGCCTCGATGAGCGCCATCCTGCTCACTGCAGGTGCCCAAGGCAAACGTGCCGCGTTGCCCCACGCCCGTATCATGATCCATCAACCCCTCGGAGGTGTCGAAGGGCAAGCTTCGGATATCGAGATCACCGCACGTGAGATCGTCAAAACCAAACAGGAACTGTATCACATCCTGGCCGTGCACTCCGGCGTGGGGATCAAGAAGATCGAAAAGGATGCCGATCGCGACTACTGGCTCTCCGCCAAGGAGGCCAAAGACTACGGCCTGATCGACGACGTGCTCTCGAAACGCAAATAGAAACTACCCTCCCAAACCGTACAGTTATGCTGCAAAAACCGGGCGAAATCAAAGCCTTTCTCGATCAATATGTGATCGGTCAGGATGCCGCCAAACGATACCTCTCCGTCGCCGTGTACAACCACTACAAGCGACTCCTTTACGAAGTGCTTGAAAAGAGAGAACTTTCTGGAATTTCGGGGAGCAAATTTGGCTCCAATACAAAGAGGATAAAATCCCTGCCTGAGGCGGGGGTTGGGGGTGGGTCATGTTTAGCCGTCGACCCCGACGGCAGGGACGTACATAACGTACTTCCCCCTGAGGACGAGCAAGGCGGAGTCGAAGGTGCCCGCGAAAAACAGAAAGTGGAAGTGGACAAATCGAACGTCATCCTGGTCGGTCCCACAGGAACGGGGAAAACCCTGCTCGCGAAAACCATCGCGCGGCTCCTCCACGTGCCCTTCTCGATCGTCGATGCCACGGTGTTGACCGAAGCCGGATATGTGGGTGAAGATGTGGAGAGTATCCTCACACGGCTCCTGCAAGCGGCCAATTACGATGTCCATGCCGCCGAACAGGGGATCATCTTTATCGACGAGATAGACAAGATCGCACGCAAGAGCGATAACCCTTCGATCACACGCGACGTGTCGGGTGAGGGTGTGCAGCAGGCGCTGCTCAAAATCCTCGAAGGGACGGTCGTCAATGTGCCTCCCCAGGGCGGACGCAAGCATCCCGATCAACCCTACATCCAGGTCAACACGCGCAACATCCTCTTCATCTGTGGCGGTGCGTTCGACGGTATCGAGAAGAAGATCGCACAGCGGCTCAACACCCGTTCCGTCGGGTATCACGCCACGGCGTCGCGTGCCGGAAGCGGGACTGCCGATAGGGATAATTTGCTGCCCTATATCATGCCACAAGATCTACGTGCGTATGGATTGATCCCGGAATTGGTGGGACGTCTGCCTGTGATCACCTACATGGAACCCCTCGACAGGAAGGCCCTCCGCTCCATCCTCACCGAACCCAAGAACGCCATCGTCAAGCAGTACGAACACCTGCTCGCGATGGACGGCATAGAACTCACGTTCGCTCCCGAAACGCTGGACTATATCGTCGACAAGGCCGTCGAGTACAAACTCGGCGCGCGTGGATTGAGGTCCATCTGTGAGGCCGTGATGATCGACGCCATGTTCGACCTGCCACAATCCGGAAAGAAAAAATTTGAAATTACTCCCCAATATGCACGCAAAAAACTTGACCCCACGGGTCGCCGATAACATCCGTATCCTCGCTGCGGCGATGGTCGAACGTGCCAAGTCCGGTCACCCCGGCGGTGCGATGGGCGGCGCGGACTTTATGACCGTTCTCTACACGGAGTTCCTGCGCTACGACCCCGACAATCTCAACTATCCTTTCCGGGACAGGTTTTTCCTCGATCCGGGACACATGTCGCCCATGCTCTATGCCACGTTGGCACTGGCAGGCAGCTTTTCCACGGAGGACCTGATGGCATTCCGTCAGTGGGGGAGCGCGACACCCGGGCATCCGGAGGTCGATCTCGCGCACGGTATAGAAAACACTTCCGGGCCCCTCGGACAGGGACATGCCATGGCGCTCGGGGCCGCCATCGCGGAACGTTTCATGGTGGCACGTTTCGGCGAGTGGATGGCGCACAAAACATACGCTTACATCTCGGACGGAGGTGTCGAGGAGGAGGTGTCGGCAGGCGTGGGACGTATCGCCGGACATCTCGGTATGCACAACCTGATCATGTTCTACGACGCGAACAACGTGCAGCTATCCACCAAAGTCGATGAGGTCGACACAGAAGACATCGCGGCGAAATATCGGGCGTGGAACTGGAACGTGCTGGATATCGACGGGCACGACGCCGGGCAGATCCGTGCCGCGCTCGCCGCGGCCAATGCCGAAACCGAACGTCCGACGTTGATCATCGGGCGTACCGTGATGGGTAAAGGGGCTGTCAAGAGTGACGGTTCGTCGTTCGAGGACCAGGTGTCCACACACGGGCAACCTCTGTCGAGTGCAGGTGCAGACTTCGCGGCCACTGTGCGTAACCTCGGCGGCGACCCCGAAGATGCGTTCCGCATATTCGACGAAAGCCGGCAGGCTTTCGATGCACGAAAAGCGGAGCTTCGTGCATGGGTCGCCGCCATGCACGAGACTGAAAAGAGTTGGCGTGCGTCCCACAAGGACATCGCACGCAAGCTCGACCAATTCCTTTCTAACGAGTTGCCCGAGATGGACTACAAGTCCATCGAGGTGAAGCCCGACAGTGCCACGCGCACCGCATCGGCCACCGTACTGTCCTACTATGGCGAGAAGGTGGACAACCTGATCGTCGCGTCGGCAGACCTCTCCAACTCGGACAAAACGGATGGATACCTGAAAAAGACCCATGCCTTCACGCGCGGTGATTTCTCAGGTAAATTCTTCCAGGCTGGCGTATCGGAATTCACGATGGCGTGCATCATGAACGGCATGGCGCTGCATGGCGGTGTGATTCCGGCGTGCGGCACGTTCTTCGTCTTCTCGGACTACATGAAACCCGCCGTACGACTGGCTGCATTGATGCGTCTGCATGTGATCTATGTCTGGACACACGACTCATTCCGTGTCGGTGAGGACGGACCGACGCACCAACCCGTCGAGCACGAAGCGCAAATACGCCTCATGGAACACCTCCATAACCACCGTGGCGAACGGTCGATGGTGGTGTTGCGTCCCGCGGACGGCGAGGAGACTGTCATGGCATGGAAACAGGCCCTCGAAGAGCAACGTCCCACGGCACTCATCCTCTCGCGTCAGGATATCAAGAACCTCCCCGCGTTGGGAAGCAAGAGCCGTCGCGAAGAGGCAATGCAGCTCTGTAAAGGCGCCTACACGGTAGTCGATAGTGCCAAACCGGCCGTCGTGATGCTTGCATCGGGTTCCGAGGTGTCGACACTTGTCGAGGGAGCCAAACTGCTGGCCGAAGAGGGAATCAAGGTGAGGGTGGTAAGTGTGCCGAGCGAAGGGCTCTTCCGCGATCAACCCGTGTCGTACCGGAAATCCGTCCTCCCGGATGGCATGTTGCGATACGGACTCACGTCCGGATTACCCGTGACACTCCAATCGCTCGTCGGTGACAATGGACGTATCCATGGACTCACGCACTTCGGTTACTCGGCTCCCTATAAAGTTCTCGATCAAGAGTTCGGCTTCACGCCCGAAACTGTCGCACAAGAGGTTCGTGAATTGTTAAAATAGATTTTTTTCTAAAACCTTTGTCTTAACCGTTCCCTTTTTCTTTTTTTCAAGACCTTTTTCAGACCGCCGCTTTTTGGTGAAAAGGCATCGTAACGATGTGAAACAAAGGGGTCTTCGCTTTG
>DBDB01000015.1:0-294 GCA_002293345.1 Alistipes sp. UBA943 | reverse complement strand
ATCCCCCTTGATAAGGGGGAAACGCGACGCGAGGTCGAACGCTTTCGGTTTTGTGATCAGTTTCACAAACCTCACGAGAAACCAACCCCTAAAACACCTTTCTTAAAGGTGTCGCGACAACAGATCGCGAGCCTCGAAGAGGCTGTGGACGAAAACAATCAAGGCTGCGTCAAATTCATTTGTAAGCAGACGTGTTGTTTTTGAACACAAGGCTTCCGTAAGGAAGTCGCGATTGGTGGAGCGCGCATAATGGAAGTACGAAGTACTTCCCGAAAGGTTTTGGGGTACACTTTT
>DBDB01000052.1 GCA_002293345.1 Alistipes sp. UBA943 | reverse complement strand
AGTGGGGGGCTTGGGGAAGTAAAGGCGAACGGTCTTAGAGGTTTTAGAAAAAAATTATGAAAACACTTATTTTGATCCCCACCGAGTTGGAGGCTGTAGCGTTACGGAGACTCTGGCCCGACGCACCGATACGTATTACGGGTGTCGGTATGGCCGAAACGGCCGCACATACGGCACGCATCATCGTGAACGAACATCCTGACAGATTGCTCATGGTCGGTATCGCGGGGGCGTACCGAAAATCCATGCGGATCGGTGAGGTGTATGCCGTGGCGCGGGAGAAGATCCACGACATTCCCGAACACTTCTTCACCGCCTATGAATCCACTTGGACGTTGGACGGTTTTCCGACGGGCAACTCCAACACCACCAACGGCATCGGTCTTCCGGATGCGGGGTCGGATCTCGAAAACATGGAGGGGGCGGCGTTTATGGCGGTGTGTTGTGCGTTGGGGGTGCCGTGTGCCGAGTTGCGTGCCGTGTCGAACTACACCGACGACCCCTATGAGTCGTGGCATACCGACGAGGCTGTGGAGGCGTTGGCCCAGGCGGTCGTCAAAGTGTTGCGCTCATGACAATCAAACTCCATATCTCCCCCTGCCCGAACGACACGTTCATGTTCGACGCGCTCGT
The DNA here is from genome assembly GCA_002293345.1 of Alistipes sp. UBA943. Taxonomy (GTDB): domain Bacteria; phylum Bacteroidota; class Bacteroidia; order Bacteroidales; family Rikenellaceae; genus Alistipes. The sequence goes on along the minus strand of DBDB01000052.1, from coordinate 9,250 downwards.
CAACGGGCGTATCGACACAGACCTGCATCTCGATACCTCTTATTTCGATATTGAGGAGTTGAATCGTCACGCCATGCGTGCAGGCGGTCTCGGGGCGCCTGACCATGAAGGGCCGGACGTATGTAAGGTCAGTTATGCCGCACTGCCGTGCCTTATCGACAAGTATACGGTGTTGGAATGCGGTTCGGCCCTGGGGCATGGAAATGGCCCCGTGATGGTCAGGCGCCCCGAGACAGACGTGATCCAAAGAGTCGCCATCCCCGGACTACACACCACCGCCAACCGGCTTGTGGAGCTGTTCTATCCCGATGTGACGGACAAAATCCCGCTCCTGTTTTCCGAGATAGCACCTGCTGTGGCACGTGGCGAGTTCGATGCCGGGGTGTTGATACACGAAGGGCGGTTCGTGTACGAAAAGTTGAGGCTGGAGTTGGTTGCCGACCTGGGACAGGTGTGGGAACGCGAAAAGCACCTCCCTCTCCCCCTCGGGGCGATCGTGGTGAAGCGAAACTTGTCGGATGGCATCAAGCGTCAGATCGAGACAGACCTTCGCCGCAGCATCGAGTATGCATTCGCGCATCCAGAAGCGTCGCGGTCGTACATAAAGTCACATGCGCAGGAGATGGATGACAGCGTGATCGACAGTCATATCCGGTTGTTCGTCAACGAATACTCCGTCGCGTTGGGTGACGAGGGGCACCGTGCCGTGGAGGAGTTTACGGGGCTCAGGATTTGGAATTAACGAAAATTTTACCTATATTAGGCGTCAAATAACTTTCAAAATCTAAAATTAAAATAACCCATGAAAAAAACTTTACTTCTGTGTATCGCGGCCATGACGATGTGTGCGGCCGCCCTGTACTCCTGTGACAAAGGTAACGGGGAGGATCCCGGTACCGAGATACCCGTAACGCCAACGCCCGGCGGCGATGAAGAGCAGGGTGTCGAGGTGAACGGCGTCGTGTGGTCGACCCGCAACGTCGATACGTTCCGCAAGTTCGTCGAAAAACCGACCGACATCGGTAAATTGTACCAGTTTAACCGCACCACGGCGTGGGCTGCCGAAGCGGCGTTGATATCGTATCCCGAAGGAGTCAAATGGGATGAAAACATGTATGAAGCCACGGAATGGAGTCCGGAGAACGATCCGTGTCCCGAGGGGTGGCGCCTGCCGTTGTTCGACGAGTTGCGTGCCTTGGGCGATCGGACTAAGGTGGCGCTCAAATGGGATGGTGGTCGGTTGACGTTCACCGACAATGAGACCAAAAAATCGGTTTTCCTCGTCGTGACGGGCATGCGTATCTCGAGCAGCCAGTTCGTCGAAGGGGGTAAATACGGATGCTACTGGTCCAGCGAGGTAGCCGGTGCCGGTACGGGTAACGGGTACCACATTCGTTTCAGAACCGGAGACAATATGCCTGAAATGACCTACTCGTCGACCTTCCGGAACGCCTATAGCGTCCGTTGCGTTCGGGACTAACTGAAAGAAGTGAGGTTTTTGCGGAATTTAGGGGAGGGGATTTCGCACCGAGCGCCGGAGAGAGCAAAGGAGTGTACTCAGCGCACATGACTCGCGAATGACAAGGAGGGGTGAAATACACCCCATAAAAACGCAAAATTATGAGACAATATTCCGCAGCACAAATAAAAAACATCGCCCTGCTGGGTGCTCCCGACACGGGTAAAACCACCCTCGCCGAGGCGATGGCTTACGAAGGTAAAGTCATCGACCGACGGGGCACCGTGGAGGCGGGTAACACGATTTCGGACAACACGCCCATCGAACAGGAGTATCGCCGCTCGATCTACTCGACGATCCTCTTCACCGAGTTCATGGATCGCAAGCTGAACATCATCGATTGTCCGGGTTCGGACGACTTCTGCGGATCGTTGTTCGCCGCGTTCAAGGCGGCCGACGTCGGTGTGATGGTGTTCGACGGTACCGTGGGATGGGAAGTGGGCAGCGAGATCCAGTCCCGTTACGCCCGCGAGTTGAACAAGCCGTTGATCGGGTTCGTCAACAAGTTGGACTCCGAGAAGGCCAACTTCGAGGGCGCCGTGGAGTCGATCCGTGCCGCGTCGCGCGTGAAACCCGTCATCGTGCAGTATCCCGTCAACCAAGGCACGGGTTTCGATGCGTTCGTGGATGTGTTGCTGATGAAAATGTACCGTTTTAAGGATGAGAACGGCACCCGTGAGGAGATGGAGATTCCAGCCGAGGAGATGGAGCGTGCTGCGGCACTGAACAAGGAGCTTGTCGAGGCGGCTGCCGAGTATGACGATGCGTTGATGGAGCTCTACTTCGAGAAGGGCACCTTGACGCAGGACGATATCCGTGCCGGTTTGAAGGTGGGCGTGTCGCAACGCTCCGTGATGCCGATCTTCTGTGGCAGCGCCAAACGCGATATCGGCACGAAACGCTTGATGGAGTTCATCATCAACGTGGCGCCGGGGCCGATGAAAGCGCCCGCTTTCGCCACTGTCGACGGCGCGGCCGTCGAAGCAGACGAAAACGGAGCCACCGTGGCGTTCATATTCAAGAGCCAGTTGGAACCCCATATCGGTGAGATCTCGTACCTGCGTGTGATCCGCGGTAAACTCGCCGAGGGCATGGAGGTGATCGACACGCGCACGGGTAACAAAGAGAAAGTGTCTCAACTGTTTGCCGTGGCGGGGAAGAACCGCATCAAAGTGACGGAACTGTCGGCCGGTGACATCGGGTGTGCCGTGAAGTTGAAAGGAGTACGCACGAACGACACGCTTGCCGCACCGTCGACACCCGTGACGATCGAACCGATCGAGTTCCCCGAACCACGTTATCGTGCCGCGATCAAGACCAAGGATGCAGCCGACGACGAGAAGTTGGGTAAGGTGTTGAACGACGCCAAGTTCGAGGATCCGTCCATCCTGGTAGAGTACTCCAAGGAGCTGAAGCAGACGATCGTGCAGGGACAGGGTGAGCACCACCTCAATATCCTGAAAAACCGCATTGCAACAGAGAACAAACTCACGTTCGAGTACATTGCGCCCAAAATCCCCTATCGCGAGACGATCACCAAAGTCGCCGCGTCGGATTATCGCCATAAGAAGCAGTCGGGCGGCGCGGGACAGTTCGCCGAAGTGCATCTGCTCGTGGAACCCTACACGGAAGGGATGCCCGAACCGAAGAGTTACAAGGTGGCGGGTAAGGGGGACATTCTCGTCAACGTGAAGAATAAGGAGGAGTACGACCTGGCGTGGGGCGGCAAGTTGCAGTTCTACAGCGCCATTGTCGGGGGTGCGATCGACGCGCGTTTCCTGCCTGCCATCCTGAAAGGGGTGATGGAGAAGATGGACGAGGGTCCGTTGACGGGATCGTACGCGCGCGACATTCGTGTGGTGGTGTACGACGGTAAGATGCATCCGGTGGACTCGAACGAGATCTCGTTCAAACTCGCCGCACGCAACGCGTTCAAAGAGGCCTTCCGTCAGGCGGGCCCGAAGATCATGGAGCCGATGTACGAAGTGGAGGTACTCACGCCGACCGAATACATGGGTGCGATCATGAGTGATCTGCAGAACCGTCGCGCGATGATCATGGGTATGGAGAGTGACAAAGGTTTCGACCGTCTGACGGCACGCGTGCCGTTGGCGGAGCTATACCGTTACTCGACCACGCTGTCGTCACTGAGTTCCGGCGCAGCGACCTACTCGATGAAATTCGCTTCGTACGAACAGGTGCCGTCCGATGTGCAGACGGAACTGCTGAAAGCCTATATCGAAACGGAAGAGGATTAAATACCCGTTGTCGTGAAACTTTTACGTTGGCTTCTTCCCTTGGTCGGGCTTGCCGGGGTGTCGTGTTGGTTCGGTTGTGGGCCGTTCGACCGTTCGCCCGCGGCGCTACTGTCCGCACACTCCTCAATGTACGTTGTTGCAGGTCACGCCTCTCTCAATGGAGAGCCGATTGAGGATATGACGTATTATGAATACGTCCCCAGAGGGAACTATATCAACTATGTTCCAAAAAGTCATGTGAGACTTGAAAAGGTGTCCGACAATTCTGTCTCGATCACTTGTCATCTTACGTTTGAGGATCAGGAGATCGAAATTTTCGCGCCAAAAGTCCATATTGACATGTCCAAAGACGAGAGCCATGTCGAGATCGATCGCTATGTCGACCGTGCCACCGTCACGCACAACGGGAATTTCCATAAGAATGTCGACGTGTCCATCAGTGCCGAGTTCAGTCATGGTTTATATGGCACCCGGTGCTCTCCGGCACCATACCCTGTGTGGAATGGGGAGATGAGGCTCGAATGCACTTGGGAAGGGAATACACTTGTCGTGGAAAATCTCGGGGTGCGGTCCGAATCGTATGATTATTCATACGATCGGAACCCCTTGCTTTTAGAAGTGGGCATTGCCTCTATCGAAGCGGAATTCGATGGTAAAATATTGGATAATTTCAGACCGAATACCGGTAGCCTGGTTTCTGTCGAGATCCTACGATTGTCCGAGTCGCAAACCATTGCTCATTTGAGGTGTTCGAGCATGTGGGGGCGATGGTATAACGATGATACCTATACGTGGGTTCTCCAGGGTCCATATCACATGTTCGACGTTAACATTCCGAATATTCCTGTCGCACTGGATGCAGATCCGCACAGCCTCGCTCCGTTTGATTTTGTTGCGTACGAGGGGCGGGTTATGCACAGCGTAGAAGAGTCTGTTTGGACAGACTATGAGGATGTCGTGGCGACAGTGAAGGGAGATTTGAATGAGCTGACACTCGATTGCACTTGGCTCGATGGTTCACAAACATTGAAACTCAAAGTGAAGAGTTAGATTTTTTCTTATCTTTGGGTCAAATTAGAACAACAAACAACAAGTTATAGAACAAGATTAACTAACAAATTTTAAGGCAAGCAGCCTTATGCCGACCTCAAACGACGGAACCCTCGAAAGAGGGGTTTGTACTGGTATAAGAGTTGTGGAACCTGAGTGGCGACCTAATCCCTTCGGGGATTGGTCCCTCTTGGGCGTAAGCGGCTTTTGAGTGCAAGGTTTTCGTCGACCCGAGGTCCAAAAGTGCAGCTTGCGCCCATTTTTTATGAAAAAAGAAAAGACGTTTATGCCAGCCTCATGGGAATTTGAGGCAATCTATGTGGAATCGATGAACAATCTGACGGCTAAGGTGGAACACACGGCCACCTTTCCGCCGGGTAAAATGTTGTGGACGGAGGTTTTGACGAGGATATCACTCCGACACTCGCTCCAACGCATCAGCGAGGATGAATTTTGGTATCACATATTTTTGTTTGAATTCCGCGTCAGCTATCTCTTTCGTCGACGCAAGGATCGGATCAAGCCCAACTTTTGAGCATTGCGATCTCGTCCGGCCAACGGGTTTCGTCCGGCGTTTCGAGGATCAGAGGGATCTCTTTGAAGCGTTGCGCGATGTATTGGAAACATGCGATGCCGATCTCACCGGTACCCATCGGGGCGTGACGATCCACGTGGCTCCCGCGATCTTTCAACGTGTCGTTCAGATGCATGCCGCGCAGGTAATGCAACCCCACGACACGATCCAGTTCGGCAAACACCGATTCGGGATTGCGCATGTCGTAACCGGCAGTAAATGCATGGCACGTGTCGATACACACACCCACGCGTGATTTGTCTTCCACCCGGTCGATGATCTGTGCCAGGTGCTCGAACGCGAACCCGACGTTACTGCCCTGTCCCGCCGTGTTCTCGATGACGGCCGTCACGCCGTGTGTCTGTTCCAACACACGATTAATACTCTCCGCCACACGCGACAGGCATTCGTCCACGGAGATCTGCTTCAGGTGACTCCCCGGATGGAAGTTCAGTTTGTCCAGCCCCAACGCCTCGCAACGCTGCATCTCGTCGAGAAATGCCGCGCGCGACCGCTCCAACTCCATTGGAGCGGGGTGACCAAGATTGATCAGGTAGCTGTCGTGCGGCAGTATGGCTGCCGGCACGAAGCTATGCGCGCGGCAGTTCTCGCGGAACGCGTCGATGGATTTCTGTGTCAACGGAGGGGTGCTCCACTGGCGTTGGTTCTTGGTGAAGAGGGCGAATCCTGTGGCACCGATACGCGCGGCATTCAGCGGTGCGTTCTCCACACCGCCCGATGCACTGACATGAGCTCCAATGTACGACATAATGGTACGAAAGTACGAAATAAATTCCTATATTTGTGCAATATCAAGACAAACAGATCGAGAATTATGAGACACGGTTTACTGCTTCTTTTGTGTATGGTGTTCGTGGTGTGCTCCGATGCGGCACAGGCACAGATCAGTTTCGACAACATGCGCCTCGCAACTCCGGTGAAGCCGCTGGACGATGCGGCGGACGGCGACGAGGTGTCGAGCGACACGTACCACTCCCCCGCCGGAGCGCGCGCACGACGCCGTGCGATCCGTCACCAACGCAATCAGTTGGAATACGGCGTGGGGTTGATGGGTACCGTGACGTCGTTCAACGACTCGTGGATCAAGACATCGGGTGGTGACAACTCCATCGGTCTCTCCGCCACGGCGTACATTTACCACACCTACACGAAAGGGAAATTCTCGTTGACCTCGAAGTTCGACGCCAAGTTCGGTTACAACCGCATGAACCTCGAACTCGTCGCGGATGGCGTGACGACCAAAAAGGCCACCTGGTTCAAGTATCAGGATGAGTTCCAAATCTCCACATCGCCCGCCTACGCCATCAGTCGCGACTGGGCACTGGCGTCGATCATCCGCTTCCGAAGTCAGTTCGCGCACGGTTACATCTCGCGTTCGCAACAGAAACTCGAAGAGCGTAAGAGCTCGTTCCTCGCGCCGGGATACTTCGACGCATCGCTCGGTTTCACGTACAAGAGTCCCGATAAGAAGTGGCCCTTCATCGTCAACATTTCACCAATAGCCATCAGTGGTACGTTCGTCGACAACCGCATCGTGCACGAGAACGTGTGGGGCGGCAAAACCGGGTGGCTGACCTACGGCCTGACGGCCAGCGATAAACGGGCACGTTGGGAGGGTGGTTCGTCCGTGCAGGTGGATTTCGACCGCAAGTTCGGACGCAAGGAGATCATCCGCTATCGCACGACACTCTACTCGTTCATGGGATGGCTCTCCTACTTCGGCAAGGATAAAAAATACAGATCCGTCGATGAGTACGAGGGCGCCCTCGCGGCATGGAACACGGGTGGCGAAGTGGGCAACAAGCCGATGCTGGCCGTGCATCCGACGGTACGGTGGGAGAACACGCTCGACATCAAAGCCACGCGGTTCCTCACCACATCGGTATACTTCCAACTCTACTACAACCGTGCGCAGCACTACCACTTGCAGACACAGCTGCTGCTGAGCGTCGGGGTGACCTACACGTTCGATAACCACAGGGCGGAGAAAGAAGCTGCCGCAGCAGCTGCCGCGGCAAAGTCTAAGGGTGGCGTGATATGAGGCGATCGGGCTGGATCGTGATGCTCGTCCTGGTGGCGGCGGGATTCCTCGTGGGACGCTTCACAAGCCGCGTCGCGAACCCCCTCGCGACCCTCCGCGGCACCGTTTCGGACAACGTGCGCGACAACAAGTTGTGGCGCGCACTGGCATTGATCAATGCCGAATATGTCGACCCTGTGTCGACAGATTCATTGTCCGAAGCGATGCTGCCCACCCTGTTGCAACAACTCGATCCCTTCTCGACCTACATCCCAAAGTCGGAAATGCAGGGCGTGCAGGAGATGATCGAAGGCGGATTCGACGGGATTGGCGTGGCGTTCAACATGATGACCGACACGGCCGTCGTACTGACACTCATTCCGTCCGGTCCGAGCGAACGTGCCGGTGTGCGTACCGGTGATCGGATCATCCGCATCGACGACTCGCTCGTCGCAGGACAGAAGTTGCCGCAACTGAACGTGGTACGGATGCTGCGCGGACCGCGGGACACGAAAGTGAAACTGGGCCTGCAACGCGAAGGGATATCGCAACCGGTGGAGATCGAGATCACCCGCGGACCGATACCCCTCCACAGTGTCGAAACGGCATTCATGATCGCCGACGGGATCGGATACTTGAAACTGTCGCAGTTCACCACGACGTCGTACGGGGAGGTAAAAAAAGCCCTCTCTCCCCCGCCCAAGCTATCGCCTGCGGCGAAGCACCCCCGCGGGGGATTAGAAGGTGTCGAAGAGATGCGAGGCCTCATTCTGGACCTGCGCGGCAACGTGGGAGGGATCTATGACCAGTCGGTGAAGATAGCCAACGAGTTCCTCCCTGCCGGTGCGATGATCGTCTACACGGAGGATCGAAACCGCCGCCGCGTCGAGGAGCATAGCAACGGTAAAGGTGCCTATCAGCATGTGCCGTTGGTGGTGCTGATAGATGAACATTCGGCTTCGGCGAGCGAGATCCTGGCCGGTGCGTTGCAGGATAACGACCGTGCCACCATCATCGGACGGCAGTCGTTCGGCAAGGGACTGGTGCAGAAACAGATCCCGTTCGAGGACAGTACGGCGGTGCGCCTGACGGTGGCACGTTACTATACACCCACCGGGCGTTCGATACAGAAGCCTTACGGGACGTATGTCGCCGATACGGTGAGTCGTGTGACACCTGGCGGAAGGGTGTTGCAGGCCGGGGGCGGCATTATGCCCGACGTGGAGATGCCGGTCGACACGCTGGGTGTGACACCCTATCTCGTGGAGGTGGTCTACCGCAACATCCTGTCGCGATACACGCTCGACTACACCGATCGACACCGCGTGGCGTTAGATAACATCACCTCCCTCGCGCAACTGGACGCATTTTTCGATCGCGACAAGAATCTGGTGAACGATTTCGTGCGTTACGCCGCGCGTCAGGGTGTCAAGCCGAACTACAAACAGATCGCCGAGTCGCGTCCGATCCTCGAAGCGCAGCTCAGGGCCAACATTGGCCGTAACACGCCACTCGGTGCCACGGCACTCCATGCCGAAGCGTACGCGATCGACAAGACGATGCAACGTGCCGTGGAGATACTCGAAAAACAATCCAAACCATGATAAAACGTATCACCGGGTGGTTACTCCTCCTGACTACACTGGCCGTGATGGTCTTTGCCGTGCTGCACAGGGGGAACTACAGTTCATTTTTTGCCGAAGAGCCGCTGTTTCAACGCCTGGAGCAACTTATTCCCGGCGGGGGTCAGCAGCAACACCCCCAGCCCCAGCCCGATCCCGATCCACAGCCCGAGCATCGGGCGGCCG
>DBDB01000069.1 GCA_002293345.1 Alistipes sp. UBA943 | reverse complement strand
CGAAGATCACCTCGTCGGGGAAGTACGTGCCACCCTTGGCGATAAACTCATCCACCTCGCTCTTCACCCACAGATAAGACGGGAAAATCGGGAAGATAGGTTTCGGGGAGGTTTTAATCTTTTCGGCGATCAGGTCGTACACATCGCCGATCGGGAAGAGCCCCGGACTGCCGAAAATCACAGCCATACCATCCACATCGTCGAAATCACGGTTGCACGCGTCGATAATTTCACCCAACTGCTCGGCCGTACCCGTGGCAAGAAAATCTATCGGGTTACCGACCGCCGAACCCGCAAACAGTTTCTCCAACAACGCCTGTGCTTTGGATCCTTCGAGGTGCGGAATCTCCATCTTGCCGTTCGACAACGCATCCGTCAGCATCACCGCAGGGCCGCCTGCATGCGTAATGATCGCCATGCGATTGCCTTGCAGCTCGGGATACATAAAGATCCCCGCCACAGTCATCAGCTCCTCACGCCCGTTGCACCGCACAATCCCCGCCTTGCGGAACAGTGCATCCACCGCCACATCGGGACTCGCCAACGCCCCCGTGTGCGACGACGCGGCACGTCCCCCGGCTTCCGACGATCCGGACTTGATGGCTGCCAATCGGCACCCCTTGCGGCGTAGCGACGCGGCATGTTTGAGGAACTTATCGGGTTTATTGATACTCTCGATATAGAACAGTTTGATACGCGAACTGGTCGCCGGATCGAACGACTCATCCAGATACTCCATCGCCTCCTCGACACCGATCTGTGCCGAGTTACCGACCGACCACACCGAGTTGAATTTCAGCCCCTTGCGGATACCGTTGTCCTCGATGAAGATCGCCGTGGCACCCGAACCGGAAATCAGGTCGATACCTTGCGGATCCAATTTTGGCACAGGCGACGTGAACGATCCGTTGTAATGACTCGTCAGGATACCCGTGCAGTTGGGGCCGATCAACGATCCGCCCACCGAGTCGATCACCTCGACAATCCTCTTCTCCAACTCGGCACCCTCGTGACTCTCCTCACTAAACCCTGCCGACAAGATTACGAACCCACGGCATCCTTTCTCACGTGCCAATACCTCCACCGTGTGGAGACAGAATTTCGCCGCGATAGCGATCACCGCACACCCCACCTGGGGAAGTTCCTCCACCGTGTGGTACGATTTAACACCCTGCACCTCCTCCGCCTTCGGATTCACCACATACACCGGCCCCTTGAACGGGCTTTCCAGCACGTTGCGCAACACCGCACCGCCGGGTTTGTACACATCGTCCGAACCCCCAACTACCACCACACTCGATGGATTCAACAACTCTTTATTCAACATCTTCCGCAAACATTTTTAGACGTTTATCCAACAACTCATACTGTGCCTCGTGGTTGAGCATCGACACACATACACGTACCCCGTGCTGTTTCGATCCTGCGGACGAGAGCGAGATCGCACAGATACCGTAACGCAACAGTGCCGCCACGAGTTCCGCGCTGGTCAGTTTACCGTAACCGACCGTGAAGAAAAACCCGTCGCTCACCATCTCCTCCAAATCTTTGTCATAGACGATACGGAATCCGTGACGCGTGAAGATCTCCTTCACCCGTGACGCCCGTGCCGCATACTCACGCGTGTGTCCCACGAAATCGAGGGTACCGTCGGCGGCGGCCTTGAACATCGCCGCCAACGCGTACTGTGCCGAGTGACTCGTGCCCGACGAGGCGGCGTACAGAAACGTCAACACGAAACTCTCGCCGAACTTGCCGATACCGTACTGCTCCTTCAACGCGGGGTAGACACGGTTGTACACCTTGTTCGAGATGGCCGACACACCGATGCGTTCACCGGCATAACTGAATATCTTCGACCCCGACAGCATCAGCACATAGTTGTCCGTGTAACGTGCCACAGTGGCCTGATACGGCGCTTCGTACGGATGCCCGAGTTCCTTGCGGAAATCCATGCCGAGGTATGCCAGATCCTCCAGCACGATCGTGTCGTATTTCGTGGCCAGTTCACCGATCGCACGCAACTCATCCTCCGTCAGGCATATCCATGCCGGGTTGTTGGGGTTCGAGTAGATGATCGCCGCAATGTTGCCCTTCGCGAGATAACTCTCCACCTTCTCACGCAGTTTATCGGCACGGAACTCGAAAATATCGAACGACTCCTGTTTGATATCCAGCAGCCGCGCCTGCAACCGTTGCACCGGGAAACCGGGGTCGATGAACAGTACCGTGTCCTTCTTCGGGTCGCACTTGGCACAGATCTGGAACAGACAAAATCCACCCTGCATGGATCCCACGGTAGGGATGCACCCCTGTGGATCGACGTCCACATCGAGGAATGCCTTGATGAATCGCGACGATTGCAATTTGAAGTCGGGCGTGCCCGGCATCGCGGGATAGATTGACGCGACACCCTCTTTGAGTGCCTCCAGTTGTGCCTCCACACCGACAGCTTCGGGAGGTAGTCCCGGCACACCGATCTCCAGGTGGATAAACTCGGCACCGGACTGTTTTTCCAACGCCCCACCGATGGCACCCACCTGACGGATCGTCGCATCGGCAATATCACCAATATCCATGCTTTTCAGCACGTCGTTGAATAGTTCCTTTGTTACAACAGCTTGTTTCATGTTTTTCGATTTATATGAGGCATGTTTCACCACGCCTCGCTCTTCGTCGGAGGGAGGTACTCCGTGTACATCCCATCCTCCTCATCACTTCGTTATGTCGAAATCTGCCTTCCTAAAATCAAAAAAAACGGATCTCTGCCAAACGCCTTTTGTTTCTTATTATTTCTTGTTCGCCTCAGCAAATTCATACCCGGCCCTAAGCGCTTTGAGGTTCGTGTCGACAATCTCGTCACCTTTACGGGCAAAGATATTGCGGATGCCCTCCTCGATCTTCTCGATACCGAGGCCCAGGAACGGCGTCGCGGCACCCAACAGCACGATATTGGCCGACCGTGGCGACGCCACCTCTTTGGCCATCGCATCGACGTCGATCAGGATCACGCGTCCGAACTTTTTGAGCTCCTCGATGACTCGCTCCACCTCGGGATAGTTGTCAATGTTGACGAACGGCGTGACGTTGGTGATGATCCACCCCTCTTTCGAGAGGTAAGGCACGTAACGCAACGCCTCCATCGGTTCCAACGAGATCACCAGATCCGCCTCGCCTTGAGGGATCAGATCCGAATGGATCGGGTTCGACGCGATACGCAGGTTCGACTGCACATCACCGCCACGTTGGCTCATTCCGTGAACTTCGGCCTGTTTCAAGTGCAACCCCTCCTTGAGGGCCGCCGCACCGATCACCGTGGCGATCGAGAGGATGCCTTGTCCTCCCACGCCTGCCAATATAATGTCTTTCTTCATATGGTTCTATTTTTTCGCAGCGGCTGCATTATGTCGTTTGGCGGTCTGGATACATTCGCGACGCGGGATAATTACCGACACACCTTTATGCTCAATCTCCTCGCGTAACGTTTGACGAATCTCATCCATGTTCTTCGGCAGCGGTATCACCACACGGACATGGGCCGGATCGACACCGATACCGGTGCAGATTTGCTCCAGGCGTCCCGTACCGGCGGAGTCCTGCCCACCCGTCATACCCGTCGTCAGGTTGTCGGAGATAATCACCGTGATGTTCGCATTCTCGTTCACAGCGTCCAGGAGTCCCGTCATGCCGGAGTGTGTGAACGTGGAGTCGCCGATGATCGCCACGGCAGGGAACTGCCCCGCGTCGCTGGCACCCTTGGCCATCGTGATCGAGGCACCCATCTCCACCACCGTGTCCAGTGCCTGAAACGGAGGCATGAACCCCAACGTGTAGCAACCGATGTCGCCGAAAACCTTGGCCGTGGGATAGTCGGCACGCAACACCTCGTTCAGCGCCGTGTAGACGTCGCGGTGCCCGCAGCCCTGGCACAGGGCCGGCGGACGTGCCACGGTCAACG
>DBDB01000005.1:4412-19549 GCA_002293345.1 Alistipes sp. UBA943 | reverse complement strand
GATTTCGAGGAGCTGTGGGAGGTATTTTTGCCACGTGCGGCGGAGGTTGTGGAGCAACGTGTGTTGAATCACGACATGGCGGTTGCGGAGTCCGAGTCGGTGGAGACGATCGGCCCGAGAGATATCCTGAAGCCACATTCTGCGGGAAATTCGGGTGTATTGAAGGGCAAGAATCGGGGTGAGAACATGGGTGCGAGCAAGGCTGCGGTGCGTGAATTGAACCTGAGTGACGACGCGATGATGGCGGTGGAAATGGAAGCGATCGAGATCGCCCTCCATGGCGATGTGCAAGATAATATTGACACCCGGATGGTGCCGAAATATGGGGGATTGGGGCCTGTCGGGGATTGGGGCACCAATCCATACAATCCCCCTACGCCGCCCGTAACGCCGCCATTTTCCGGAGTCAAAGGAAAGGTGGAAACCTACGACAATCAATTGGGGAAATATGTTCCGCTGGCAAATCTGCAGATAAAATTCAGAACAGGGTCATCGGAGTACGGTTCGTGCACCACAAATAGCAGTGGAGCATTCAGTTATCCCTCTTACGTGCCCTCGGTTGCCGAAATCTGGTTCTTTTTCAAGGATCCAAACGAACGTTTCAGGATTTGTCGCTTGGGGAACGGTTCGACGCTTGAATACTCGCAAGGAATGGTCATGGGGCGTAAAGATATTACGCTAAGACCCACTGAAACAGAGATTCCTCTTTACGAGACGCAAAGAGCGGCAAGCTATTTCTTCTACGGTAATCACGTGCTGACTGATGAAATCCGCAAGGAAAACGAGGACCATCAATCTACTGTGGTAGTCAAAATTTCGTCGAAAGACCACATGGAGGGATTCATGGGTATCGGCCACGGTACCACAGGTGTTTCTATTCAAAACCAGATAGAAGTCTATCATCCATACCCAACATATACAAATGAGACTGTGTATTTACATCATCACAGTTACACTATCGGCCTTGTCTTACACGAACTGGGCCACTGGATACAATGGAAATGGTTGGGGAATGATGAAATTGCTGCTATGCTTCTCGGTCAGCGCCTGCTTAACGAGAGTTGGGCGAATTATGTAGGATGGGAACTATGTAGGGCTTACTACAAATCGTTGGGGTGGAGAGAACAATTCCAGGATCCAACAGAGAATGTATGGGATGAGATAGAAACCCCTACACCTATAGGGATTTCCTATGAAGCAAGGCAAAACTGGCAAAAAACGGATAGGAGAAAAGAAAACGGTTTGTATTCCCCCTTATTTGTGGATTTGAGGGATGGTTTTAATCAACGTCTTAATATCGGAGGAGACGTTTATCCTGACGACGTTGTTAACGACTTAGACTATCTAATTATCAACGAGTTAGGCAAGATAGCTAATTGGCCTCACTTTAAACAAGAACTCCGCAAATATCTCTCAGAATCGGATTATAATACCTTTATTGCAGATTTTGACTGGTGGCAGGCTCATCATTAAAAATTTTGAAATATGAGGAAACTATATTGTTTGCTAGTACTCTTAGGTGCTTGTTTTTTGTTGGGGTGTGATCCTCTTGGGAGAAGCCATTACATATGGAAAAATGACAGTGATCATACGATCACGCTTTTAGGTTTTGGTTATGGAATATCTTTCGAAAACGAGGTTATTCCACCCGGGGAGAGTTTTATAACAGACTACGGCGAGTTAGGCGGCGGCGGTGTGCCGCCTGATATTTGGAGAATGACCGTTACATTTGACAATGATATTGAAATGATTTGCGGTAGTCCCTTGATTCCTGTCGAAAACAGGGTTCCAGGAGTTAATTTCGACACCTCCTTCAATCCCATGTGGGAGGAGAATTACGAGTACAAGAAGTTGGGGCGGTACGATTATCAGTGGACTTACACGTTCACAAACGCGGATTACGAGGCGGCAGTGAGGATGAGTGAGGGAGAATGATGAGGTACAATAATATATTGTAAAATGACCCAATTTCAAACAAGAACTCCGCAAATATCTCTCAGAATCGGATTATAATACCTTTATTGAAGATTTTGATTACTGTGTTAAACAGATGCAATAAAAATGGTGAAATCATGAAAAAACTATCGTTCATAGCAATTCTCGCCTTCTCGTTTTCTCTGATTGGATGTTTTCCTGATCCTGGAGGTATTAGTTATTTTGTATGGGTAAATAATAGTAATCACAAAATCACCTTAGAGGGACAGTATCCACACATTCGATTTGAAATACAACCTGATGAGTATTATGAAAGAAAAGATGGCGGAATATCTAATGTCCCATCCCCTGCTGATATTTGGAATAAGTTGACAGTCGTTTTCGATGATGAAATTGAGGTGATTTATAGCTATCCAATGGTTTCTTTGGAAGGCCGAAAATCTAATGTGAATTATGACATTCCTTTCAACCCTGTATGGGACGGCAACTACTTGCAGGAGAATGTCAAGAATGGCACCCGTTGGACCTACACGTTCACGAATGCGGATTATGAGGCGGCGAAGGCAATGAATAATGAATAATTAAAACATAAAACCAAATCTTATGAACACAAACATTGAGACATTGAAACCCGAAAGATTGTGGCACTATTTTGCCGAGATTTGCAAGATTCCCCACCCCTCGAACCACGAGGAGAAGATCCGCAAATATGTCATCGAAACGGTGAAGGGCATGGGCCTGACCGTTAAGGAGGATGCGGCTCACAACCTGTACATCCGCAAACCTGCGACCAAGGGCATGGAGGATCGCAAGGGTATCGTTTTGCAGGCGCACGTGGACATGGTTCCGCAGAAGAATAACGACACGAAATTCGACTTCACCAAGGACAGCATCCAGCCCCGCATCGACGGCGACTGGGTACGTGCCACAGGTACGACCCTCGGTGCGGACAACGGCATCGGTGTAGCGGCCATGTTGGCCGTGTTGGAGGACAAGGCGTTGCAGCACGGGCCTCTCGAAGCGCTCTTTACGGCCACCGAGGAGACGGGTATGGACGGTGCCTTCGGATTAAAGAAAGGCGTGTTACAGGGCGATATTTTGCTGAATCTCGATACTGAGGAGGATGGCGAGTTGTGTGTCGGTTGCGCCGGCGGACTGGACGCCAACATCACGTTCAAATACACGGCCGAACCCGCGGGTAAAGGTACTCCCGTACAGCTGACGGTGAAAGGTTTGCGCGGCGGACACTCCGGCACGGAGATCAACACCGGACGCGCCAATGCGAACAAGTTGCTGTTCCGTTTCCTGAACGAGCATTTGAAGGAGGCGTCGCTGTGCAGTGTCGACGGCGGTAGCTTGAGGAACGCGATCCCCCGTGAGGCGAGTGCCGTGTTGATGGTGAAGAGCCGCGCGGTGGATGATCTGAAGAAGGCTGTGAAGGCGTACGAGAAGGTGATCAAGTCGGAGTACGACGGTATCGAAGACACGATCTCGATCAAACTGACGGAGTTGAAGGACAAACCTGCGACGATGATCCCCGCCGACGTGACGTTGAACCTGGTACGTGCCATTTTGGGATGCCCGAACGGCGTGCAGTCTATGTCTCACTCGATGAAGGATCTGGTGCAGACGTCGACGAACCTGGCGCGTGTGGTGAGCGACGCGAAGACGATCAAGATCCAGTGCCTGATGCGCAGTTCCGTGAACACGGAGAAGGATGCGTTGGGTGAGGCGATGACGGCTGTTTTCGCGATGGCGGGCGCCAAGACGGAGCTGAGCGGCGGATACGGCGGTTGGAAACCGAACATGGACTCCCCGATCCTTGCGACGATGAAGGCGAGCCACAAGGAGCTGTACGGCAAGGAACCCCACGTGGTAGCGGTACACGCCGGACTGGAGTGCGGCATTATCGGTGCGAACTACCCGAAGATGGACATGATCTCGTTCGGCCCGACGATCCGTTTCGCACACTCTCCGGACGAATGCGTGGAGATCAAGGCGGTGGCAAAATTCTGGGATTATCTGCTGCACACGCTTAAAAACGCCCCGAAGAGGACGGAGAAGTAATGGCGTTACAGTGTGGTATAGTGGGGCTTCCCAACGTCGGGAAGTCCACACTTTTTAATTGTCTGTCGAACGCGCGTGCGCAGGCGGCGAATTTTCCATTCTGCACGATCGAACCGAACGTGGGTGTGATCACGGTGCCCGACGACCGGTTGACGCGGCTGGTGGAGTTGGACGCTCCGAAACGTGTGGTACCGACAACGGTTGAGATCGTCGACATCGCGGGATTGGTGAAGGGTGCGTCTCAGGGCGAGGGCTTGGGCAATAAATTCCTGGCCAACATCCGCAACACACACGCGATCATTCATGTGTTGCGATGCTTCGAGGATGGTAATATTACGCACGTGGACGGCAGCGTGGATCCGGTACGCGACAAGGGCGTGATCGACACGGAGTTACAGCTGAAGGATCTGGAAACGGTGGAGAATCGACTGGCGAAGACGCAGAAACAGGCGTCGGTGGGTGGCGACAAGCAGGCGAAACGTCAGGTGGAGTTGCTGTTGCAGTACAAGGGCGTCTTGGAACAGGGTTTGAGCGCCCGCACGGTGGAGCTGGACAAGGAGGACCGGAAACTGTTGACGGATCTGAACTTATTGACGGACAAACCGGTGCTGTACGTGTGCAACGTGGATGAGAAGAGCGCCGCGACGGGCAATGTGCATTCGGAGGCTGTACGGGCTGCCGTGGCGGACGAACATGCGGAGGTACTGGTCGTCGCGGCTGGCGCGGAGGCGGAGATCGCCGAGTTGGAGGACGCCGGGGAACGCGCCATGTTTCTGGAGGAACTGGGGTTACAGGAGTCCGGGGTGGCACGGTTGATCAAAGCGGCCTACCGGTTGCTGGATCTACAGACCTACTTCACGACGGGAGCGGACGAGAGCCGTGCCTGGACATTTTCGAGAGGGATGAAGGCACCCCAGACGGCAGGTATTATTCACACCGATTTCGAGAAGGGTTTCATCCGTGCGGAGGTGATCAAGTTCGAGGACTACGACCATCTGGGCAGCGAAAAGGCGTGCCGCGAGGCGGGTAAACTGGCCGTCGAGGGCAAGGAGTATACGGTCCAAGATGGAGATATTATGCATTTTTTGCACTCATAGCACTCCTTCTGCGGCGTTAGTCTCAAAAAACCTGCGGGTCATGTACGTTTCAGTACACTTCCCTTGATTTTTCTTGACTGCCTTGCATAAGGACTACTCTGAGCACAAAAAACAACAATGAGTATGAATAAAGTAAGAGTTCGTTTTGCGCCGAGTCCCACGGGTCCGCTCCACATGGGCGGCGTCCGCACGGCACTGTATAACTACTTGTTTGCACGTCGTCACGGCGGCACGATGATTCTGCGTATCGAGGACACGGATTCACAGCGTTTCGTGCCCGGAGCGGAGGCATACATTTTGGAGTCGCTGCGTTGGTGCGGTATCGAGATCGACGAGGGCGTCGGAGTGAAGGGCGGGGGAGGTCCCCATGCGCCGTATCGACAGAGCGAGCGAAAGGATATCTATTGGAACTTCGCACAGCAGTTGGTCGGCATGGGTGCTGCATATTACGCTTTCGACACGGCCGAGGAGCTGGACCGCATGCGTACCGAGGCGGAGGCTCGTGGCGAGACGTTCTGTTACAACGCGGCGGTACGCAAAATGTTACCGGACAGCGAGATAGAACGTTTGAAGGCAGAGGGACGCCCGTGGGTGATCCGATTCAAGATGCCGGAGAACGAGACGGTGGAGATGGACGACCGGATCCGCGGGCACGTCACGGTGAACACCGACACGCTGGACGATAAGGTGCTGTTCAAATCGTCGGACGGACTGCCCACGTATCACCTGGCGAACATTGTGGACGACCACCTGATGGAGATTACGCATGTGATCCGTGGCGAGGAGTGGCTTCCGTCGCTGCCGCTGCATTTCCTGCTGTATCGGGCTTTCGGATGGCAACGTCCTGAGTTTGCACATTTGCCTTTGTTGCTGAAACCGACGGGAGGCGGAAAGTTATCGAAACGCGACGGGGATAAGATGGGTTTCCCGGTATTCCCGCTGAGTTGGGAAGGGGGCCTCGGGTACCGGGAGGAGGGATACTTTCCGGAGGCATTCGTGAATATGTTGGCGCTGTTGGGCTGGAATCCCGGCACGGAGCAGGAGCTCTTTTCGATGGAGGAGTTAATCGCGGCGTTCTCATTGGAACGCGTCTCGAAATCGGGAGCGCGATTTCAACCCGATAAAGCGAAATGGTTCCAGGCACAGTACATGCACGCGAAGACGGAGTGTGAGTTGGCTTCGATCCTGCAACCCATCTTAAAGGAGCACGGTATTGTGACGACGGACGAATTGGCAGGCCGGGCGGCATTTTTGATGCGCGAGCGTGCGGTATTTCCGGCGGATCTGTGGGATCTGACGGCATACTTTTTCGTCGCTCCGACGGGCTATGAGGAGAAACAATTCACGAAGTACTGGAAGGGAGACAATCCGCGGATATTGAGCGAGTTGCGTGAGGTGTTGGCGGGGATTGAAGATTACTCGCTGACGAATCTGGAGGCCACGGTACACGCCTGGATCGAATCGAAAGGCTACGGCATGGGTCAGGTGATGAACACGTTGCGTTTGGCGCTGGTCGGAGCCGGCAAGGGCCCCGGGATGTACGACGTGGTGGAGTTTTTGGGTAAGGATGAGACGCTGCGTCGCATCGACAACCTATTTCACATTTTATGAGGCAATTTCGGCACATCGTTTGTCGATCGGTCGGTTACGTACGTCGAGTACGCGCCCTTCCTCCCGACTTCATGGAGCCCCCAACTTGCACTCCTAAAAGTGCGAAATAGCCACTATTTTGAGACTGAAATTTATGGATATAGAACAACACATAAAGGGATTCACGGACGAGGGCGAGGTGGAGGTTGTGTATACGCTTCGCGCGGGTGGTCGCGAGGTGCAGGTCAGCAACTTGCGTGATGGTGTGCTGTGGGAGAGTCGAGTGGAGACGAACTGGGTCGTGATGGTGCACGACGACCCGAAGACGGGGGTGCATCGCGAGGCGGGTTTTTATCTGTATGATGACGGCACGTTGGAAGTGACACGTGTCGAGAATGGCGAAAAATTTGTAGATTTACAAAAACCAGAATAATGAAGCGTATGAATGATAAGAATTTAGAGACCCGATTGTCCCTCTTGACCGATAAGATGGATCGCCTGACGGATTTGTTTGAGACGTGGCTGCGTGCACAAGGGATGGAAACTCCGTCCCGTGCGGAGGCTCCGACACCAGCGCCACAGCCACATCCGGAATCTAAAAAGGAACCTGTGAAATTCAACCGGAAAAGTATCCGTTCGCTGTACGATGCCGACGTCGCGTCACCCTTCTCGGGCGAGCGTTGCCCACCGATCCCACCGGTTTCTCACGGGGCCGCGCCTGCACACCACCTTGCGGTGGGCGCATCGGCACCGGCCACCGCGTCACCCGAATCCCTCCACGACTCAGACGTTGCGTCACCTTTCTCGGGGAATTGTCCGATTCCGGTTCCACCTGTCTCCCACGGGGCCGCAGCCTCCGCACCTACGGTATCTCTCTCCGAGATACCTTCGGCCGCTCCGGCACCGGCCACCCCGAAGAACGACGTTCAGGAGCGTGCTAAGGAGCTGATGAAGCACGAGATCATGAAGCACGACACGAAGTCGGATCGGCACACGAAGGTGGAACGCGTCACGGACCTTCGTCAGGCGATCAGCGTCAATGATCGGTTCTTGTTGTTGCGTGATGTATTTCACAACGATCCTCGCGAGCTTTCTGATACGATCGACTGCCTGAACACGTTCACGACGCTGGACGACTGCCTGATCTACATTTCAGAACACTACAACTGGAATCCCCATTCGGACGGTGTCCGCGCTTTGATGGAGATCCTGGGCCGCAAATTGCAATAGCCCCCGTGCCGAAACTCTTTTTGGTACCCACACCGGTGGGGAACTTGGAGGACATCACCCTTCGTGCGATTCGCGTGTTGGGCGAGGTCGATTTCATTCTGGCCGAGGATACGCGCACGTCGGGCGTGCTGTTGCGGCACCTGGGTATCGAGAAACGGATGATGGCGCATCATAAGTTTAATGAGCACGCATCGCTGGACCGCACGTTGGACGAGATCACGTTGGCCCGCAATGGTGTGGCACTGATCTCTGACGCGGGCACGCCCGGCATTTCGGACCCCGGATTCCTGATCGTGCGGGGCTGTATCGAGCGGGGTATCGAGGTGGAGGCGCTCCCGGGTGCCACGGCCTTCGTACCGGCATTGGTGGCAAGCGGATTCCCGTGCGACAGGTTCTGCTTCGAGGGATTTTTGCCGCAGAAAAAGGGACGCACGAAACACTTGGAGGAGCTGCGCGGCGAAACCCGTACGATGATTTTCTATGAGTCGCCATACCGCGTTCTGAAGACGTTGGAGCAGTTCTCGGAACTTTTCGGGGAGGAGAGAATGGTCTCCGTGTCACGCGAACTGACCAAGAAATTCGAGCAGACGGTACGCGGCACGCTGGGCGAGATCGTGACGCATTTCAAGACACACCCCCCGAAGGGCGAGTTCGTGATCATCGTCTCCGCGCCACCGAAACCGAATAAGAACCGCCACGAAGAGGAGGATTTGGATGAATAGAGTGTGGCTCGAGTTCTTGTGGGCTTTTTGTTGGCTCTTCGCCCGCCTGCCGCGATGGGTTCGGTTCGGCATCATGCAACCGTTCATTTATGGAGTGTTGCGCCTGCTGCGCTATCGCGACGGGGTGGTGACGGAGAATTTGAAGGGTTCATTCCCTGAAAAGAGCGATCGTGAGCTGCGAAAGATCAAATTGGGATTCTACTGGACGCTTGCCGAGATTTTTGTCGACACGCTGAGTTTGTCCCGCCACACGACACCGAAACGGATTCGCAAAGTGTTGCGTGTTAAGGGCTTGGAGGAACACGCAAGGGCTGTGTCGGGACGCGACTGGATCGGTCTGGCTGCCCACCTGGGATGCTGGGAGTACTGTTCCTATTGGAGCATGTTCGACCCTTCGCCCCGTGAGGTGATGGCGGTGTACCATCCGCTGTCGAGCCAGGTTTTCGACGCGCTGTACAAGCGCCTGCGCAACCGGTCTGGGTATATCGAGACGGTACCGATGCAGGAGACGGTACGCTATTACCTGCGGCACCGCGAGGGCGGGATGAACGGCAAACGTATCGCCATCGGTTTGATCGCGGATCAGAATCCCCCTCGTCGGCCGGACAGTCACTGGTTCCGGTTCCTGAATCGCGACACGTTGTTTTTCGACGGGGGCGAGAAATTGGCATTGAAATTCGGGTTACCGGTATATGGTGTGTGGCTGCATCGCGTGAAGGCGGGGGTGTACGAGATGAGTTTCGAGTTACTGTACGACGGGTCGGAACAGGTCCCGGACAACGAAATCACGGAGCGTTACGTCCGATCGTTGGAGCGTCACATAGTGAAAAATCCCGAGCTTTGGATGTGGTCGCACCGCCGCTGGAAGCACAAGAAGTCGTGAGGGGGATGAGGGTCGCCATCGTCATACTGAACTGGAACGGAGCGGATTTGTTACGTCGCTTCTTGCCCTCGGTGTTGGAAAACACCCCGAAGGAGATAGATGTGGTGGTGGCCGACAACGGTTCTACGGACGAGTCGTTGGAGATCTTGAGATCCGAATTCCCCGAGGTGAAAGTTATTACCTTGGATCGGAATTGTGGGTTTGCGGGGGGCTACAATCAGGTACTTTTAGACGAAACCCCGCGGGGATGCTTTGCCAAAGGTGATTTTTTTGTTGATGCGGATATAGTTGTGCTGTTGAATTCAGACATTGAGATCCGTCAGAAGGATTGGCTCGCGCCCCTCATCGACACGTTGGAAAAGAATCGCGACGTGGCAGCGTTGATGCCGAAGATCAAATCGTTACAGCACCCGGAGAGGTTCGATTACGCGGGCGCTGCGGGCGGGATGATGAGTTGGTTGGGGTACCCTTACTGCCGGGGTCGAGTACTGTGGACGTCACGTGACAGGGGGCAATATGACGCACCCCAAAACCACCCCGAGGGTACTCCGCCGAGCGAGATAGCGTGGGCGAGCGGTGCGGCCTTCGCGTGTCGCGCGGGTGTATTTCGGGAGATGGGTGGCTTTGACGAGACGTTTTTCGCGCATCAGGAGGAGATCGACCTCTGTTGGCGCATGCGTCGTGCAGGGTACAAGATTTGTGTCGACACGCGGAGCGAGGTGTATCATTTGGGGGGTGGCACGTTGGGCGCAGGATCCCCGCGGAAGGTATTTTTGAACCACCGCAATAATTTGCGAATGATCCGGAAAAACGCCCCTCTGTGGCAACGGTTATTGGTATTTTCGACACGTCCGTTTTTGGATGTCGTTGCGATGATTTTTTATATCTTGCAGGGCCGCTGGCGGAGTGCCGAGGCGGTCGTTATGGCCTGGCTTTCGTTCACCGGTTTGTATAAGAAAAACTTATGGTAAAAAAAATAGTTATAATCCCTACCTATAACGAATGTGACAATATCACGCGCATGATCGACGCCGTTTTGTCGTTGGAGGGAGGGTGGCATCTGCTGATCGTGGACGACAATTCACCGGATGGGACTGCGAGTTTGGTGAAGAAGTACCGTCGTTCGACACGCCTTCATTTGCTGCAACGCACTGATAAACAGGGACTTGGCACGGCTTACCTGGCGGGATTTCGATGGGTATTGGAACGTGATTACGACCTAATTTTCGAGATGGATTGCGACTTTTCGCACGACCCTGCCGATTTACCGCGCTTGGCCGAAAAACTTGCAGAATCCGTCCCTGAATGTCCTGTGGACGTGATTGTGGGCTCTCGCTACGTGGATGGAGTAACGGTAACGAACTGGCCTATGTCGCGCCTGATGTTATCGTACGCGGCATCGAAATTCGTTAAAATTGTCACAGGGATGCCTGTGAACGACGCCACAGCGGGATTCGTAGGATACCGACGCGAGGTTTTGGAGGGTATGAATCTGGATCGCGTCGAGATGGTGGGTTACGGATTCCAGATCGAGATGAAATACACGGCATGGCGCAAAGGGTTTACTGTCAAGGAGTTACCGATCGTTTTTGTGGACAGGAAATATGGCGAATCGAAAATGTCGAGTTCGATTTTCGGCGAGGCATTCTTTGGTGTACTGAAACTGCCCTTCAGGAATTTTTAGGATGTACAACAATCTACAAGCATATATCGACCGTTTGGATCGCGAGGGGGAGTTATTGCGTATCGCCACGCATGTCGATCCGGTATTGGAGGTTGCGGAGGTTGTGGATCGAGTGTCGAAGCGAGACCCGTCTGGCAACAAGGCACTCTTGTTTGAGAACACGGGCACTGAATTCCCGTTGCTGATCAACGCGATGGGTTCCGACAGGCGGATGTCTATGGCGTTGGGTGTCAACGAGTTGGATGAACTTCGCGAACGTCTGGACGCGCTTGTGAATCGTGTCATGGGCCCCAAGGAGTCGATGTCCGACAAGTTGAAGATGTTACCGTTATTGACGGAGATGTCGCGATGGTTTCCCGTGAAATCGCACAAAAAAGGGGCGTGCCAACAGCGGCGCTTGCAGTCGCTCGACGAGCTGCCCGTCATGCAGTGTTGGCCGGAGGACGGGGGTGGGCGTGGTGGGCGATTTATCACGCTTCCGTTGGTGCACACATTGGATCCGGATACGGGTGCGAGGAACGTGGGGATGTACCGGATGCAGCTGTTCGACGGCGTGACGACGGGCATGCACTGGCACATTCACAAAACGGGTGCGCGTCATTACGAGGGGTATAAACGCATGGGTATGCGCATGCCCGTGACGGTGGCACTGGGAGGCGACCCTGCCTATACGTACGCCGCGACGGCACCTATGCCCGACAACATGGACGAGTACCTGCTGGCCGGATTCCTGCGACGCAAGCCCGTGCGGTTGGTGAAGTGCCTGACGAACGACCTTTGGGTACCCGCGGATTGCGATTTCGTGATCGAGGGGTACGTCGATCCTGCGGAGGACAAGGTGATCGAGGGACCGTTCGGCGACCACACAGGGTTCTATTCGCTCGAAGACCTATATCCTTATTTTCACGTTACGGCGATCACCCGGCGCCACGGAGCGGTATATCCGGCAACAGTGGTGGGCATACCGCCACAGGAGGACTATTTCATTGCACTTGCAACAGAACGGATCTTTATTGAACCGCTGCGGCTACTGCAATCCGAATTAACCGATATGCACATGCCTGCGGCGGGCGTGGCACACAATCTGGCATTGGTATCGATAGATGTTTCGTATCCGGGACAGGCCTTGAAAGTCGCTGCGGCGATGTGGGGCGCGGGGCAGATGATGTTCAACAAAGTTTTGTTGGTACTGCCGTCCGATGTCGGACTGCACGATACGGCAGAAATAGCACGAAGATTTCGTAACGCCGACCTGACGCGCGACGTGCTGTTCGGACGTGGAGTTGCCGACGCTCTCGACCACGCTGCCACTACCGCGGGCGTCAGCGGCAAGATCGCCCTGGATTTGACCTGCGTACAAGCACAGGACGATTATCGCGGCCGCACATCGCCAAAATTACAAGATACCGAGTTTATCGAAGATTGGGGTGTCTTGGCTGTATATAATGGAGAAATACCCGACGACACCATAGATGCTAAGTATATTGTATTGGCAGACAAAGCGGCACAGGGATTAGCGGCAGAAGAATTGTTATGGCATGTTTTGGCAAACATCGACCCCGAACGCGACATAGAACTTCGAGGCACATCCCTGATCATCGACGGGCGCACGAAAATCGGTTACGGCCAGAATTATCCTTCACGTACTCCTAATGTGGTAGTGAGCACGCCGCAAACCATCGCATTGGTCGATGCACGATGGGATGAATATGGTCTCGGCGAATTTATCCCCTCGCCTTCGCGCCGATATGAAAAGCTGATTTATTCTGACGGAGCAGAAGTAGCGACCGATTATTAACGATTAGTGCGCGCCCGCACATGGCAATTATTATTTGTCATTTTGAGCGTGGATCGAGAGATCTTTCACTCGCCAAAGGCTTATTTCAATATGACAGCGCGCTTAAGCTGCGTAGTCTCTTCCAATTTTAGCAGGAATTTTTTCTTATCCAACCCGCCGGCATAGCCTGTGAGACCGTTGACGCCTACCACACGGTGACAGGGAACGATGATCGATATGGGATTATTATGACATGCTCCGCCCACTGCCCTTGATGCATTCGGGAAACCGCACAAGCGCGCTATCTCGCCATAAGTACGAGTCTCTGCATAAGGAATGGTGCGCAAAGCTTCCCACACACGCTGCCGGAATGCCGTACCCGAAGCACGCAAAGGCATATCGAAATCGATGCGCGTACCCGCGAAATACTCCTCCAACTGCCGCGCCGTCCGTATGATCAGCGGAATTTCGCACTGCACCCCCTCGATCGGCGACCAGGAGATCTCTGTGATGGCATCGTCACAGCCGGCAATCCAAATTCTCCCGACAGGAAATAAGTATGAGTAACAATACATACTACAAATATAAAAAATAATAATCCTCTGCGGACATGCAGCATAAAAATAGCTACTTTTGTGGGATGAACGATTTTGCGGCAATAGATTTCGAGACGGCTAACGGTTACCGCGGCAGTGTATGTAGCGTTGGTGTTGTGGTTGTGCGTAGCGGACAGGTCGTCGAACGGGTACACGAATTGATCCGCCCGCGACCCAACTTCTACTCATGGTTCACCACGCGCGTGCATGGTATGACACAGATCGATACCGACGAGGCGGAGGAGTTTCCCGAAGTGTGGGCGAGCATTGCGCCGTTAGTGTCGGGCCTGCCGTTAGTGGCTCATAACAGTCCGTTCGACGAGGGGTGCCTGCGTGCGGTGATGACACTTTACGATATGCCATGGCCCGGCTACCGTTTCCACTGCACGTGCAGGGCAGCGCGCAGGGCTTTCCCAAATCTACCGAACCATAAGTTAGACACCGTGGCAGCGTGGGTGGGATATAATTTACAAAACCACCACCATGCGTTGGCTGACGCCGAAGCATGCGCAGCAATAGCCATGAGGATATTGTAGGTGGGGCAGAGTCTTCTGTATGTCTGTTTTTTTAATGTCATCTCAGGCTTAGAGCGAGAGATTTCTCCTTGTAACAAGTTGACTATCTCGTCGTTCGGCAACATGAGCAAACTCATGCCGCACCGCAAGCGGCCTGCACAAGAACATTATAATTATGAAAAGAAAATCATACCCTCTGATAGAGAACCTCGAGATCACCGCGCTGGCGGCCGAGGGCAAGGCCATGGGGAGGCATAACGACATTGTGGTTTTTGTCCCGCTTACGGTGCCTGGCGACGTGGTGGACGTGCAGATACGCAGTAAGCGGAGACGTTATATGGAAGGCTTCGTAACGCGGTACGTGAAATTGTCGCCGGTACGTGTCGATGCTTTTTGCGAGCATTTCGGGATATGCGGCGGGTGTAAGTGGCAGAACCTGCCTTACGATGAGCAGTTGCGCCAGAAGCACCAACAGGTCGCCGACCAACTTACGCGAATAGGGCATCTGCAACTGCCCGGAGTAGAACCCACGCTGCCCTCGGAGAAGACGGTCTTTTACAGGAACAAGTTGGAGTTCACCTTCGCGCCGCGGCGGTGGATGACACGCGAGGAGATCGCACAGGGCGATGAACTAAAAGACCCCGAGGCATTAGGGTTTCATATCCCCGGGATGTTCGACAAGGTTATGGACGTGCAAAAATGTTGGTTGCAGCCCGAGCCGTCGAATGCCATAAGGTTGGCCGTGAGGAAGTTCTGTATCGCCAACGGATATGAGTTCTACGACCCGCGCACTCACCTGGGATTGATGCGGAACCTGATAATCCGAACGTCGAGTACGGGCGAGGTTATGGTGATTGTGGTTTTTGCGCTTCCCGACAGCGAACGCATTGAAAAACTTCTCGCACATATAGCCTCTGAATTCCCTGGGATCACATCACTGCAATATGTTGTCAACGAAAAATTAAACGACTCGATAGGCGACCAAACCCTCATAACATACAGTGGGAGAGACCATATTTTCGAGGAGATGGAGGGGCTGCG
>DBDB01000005.1:0-4331 GCA_002293345.1 Alistipes sp. UBA943 | reverse complement strand
GGTACGATAGCCAACTTCGTGGCGCGCGATTGTGCCCGTGTTGTGGGTGTGGAGTATGTTCCCGAGGCTATTGACGACGCACGGGAGAACTCCGCCCTGAACGGTATTACGAATACGGTGTTCTTCGCGGGCGATATGAAGGATGTGCTGAACGACGCTTTCATAGCCCGTAACGGCCGCCCCGATGTGGTTATCCTCGACCCGCCGCGCGCCGGCGTGCACGAGGATGTATTGCAAGCCATACTGCGCGCAGCACCGGAAAGGATAGTCTACGTAAGCTGCAACCCCGCCTCGCAGGCGCGCGATCTGGCACTATTGGACGGAATGTACCGTATCGAACAAGTGCAGCCCGTCGATATGTTCCCGCATACCCATCATGTAGAAAATGTGGTGAAATTGTCGAAAAAATAATTATCTTTACAACGATATGAAAAAGATGATATTTTTGGCAAAACAAAAGAGATGACAAAGCGCGAACGGCGAAGCGAAGAAACAAGTGTTGATACGAATAAATAACTTCTACAAACATGAAAAAATTAATCTTTTTTGCAGTGGCACTGCTGACGGCAGGCTCCACAATGGCACAGCAGATGCCTATCGAGGGAGGCCAAAACCTCTCTTACAGCTACGAGAACGCTATTCAGGTAACCGGTAAGGCCGAGCGAAAAGTTACACCCGACGAAATTTATGTTCGCATTGTGATCAAAGAGAGCGAGTTGAAACTCAAAAAAACCGTCGAGCAGGCGGAGCAGGCAATGATCGCCGCACTTAAAAAGACAGGCGTCGACACAGAGAAAAATCTTACACTCGACCGTATGTCGAGCGACTATAAGAACTATTTCCTGCGCCCCGGGCAGGCGCGTACTTCGGCTACCTACGAACTTAAGGTAGGCAGCGCCGTGGAACTCGGCAAGGCATATCAGGCATTGGAAAGTGCAGGCATATCGAATATGAGCGTTACGAAACAGACCCATTCCAAGATTAAAGAGATCAACAGCGAACTGCGCGTAGAGGCTATGAAAGATGCGCAGCGCATAGCTCGCGACCTGGTGGATGCCGTGGGCCAGAAGCTCGGCCCTGCAGTTTTTATTGCCGACTATGGTAGCAGCAGCGGGGTGGTCATGATGCGTTCTATGGATGCATCCTATTATGTTTCCGAAAACGCGGATGCGGGACAAGGCTATGAAACCCCTTTGCAGTTGAGCGACCTCAACCTCACATACAGCGTCTCGGTGAAGTTCGCTTTAGACGGGATTAAATAGGCATGAAGAAATTTCTATCGGCAGCCCTGACGTTGGTTTGGGCTGTCGGCGTACAAGCACAGGCTCAATACTCTTTCGGGCACGGCCCCTATCTTCAGGGGCTTAACCATGAGGGGGTTTCGGTCTATTTCACAACCTCGGAACGAGGATTTTCGTGGATAGAAGTACGTAAAGGGAGCACCATGGAGCGCGTTATATCAGCGCACGACGGGCTTGCCGACGCACACGACACCCGGAATGCCATTCGCATCGACGGATTACAACCAGATACGGAGTACGAGTACCGCTTGGTCTCGAAGCAGATCACCGATTTCCAACCCTATAAGGTTACTTACGGCGACAGCATCGCATCGCCTTGGTACAGTTTTAGGACGCTCGATCCCGAGGCAAAAGATTTTACATTTGTGGTGGTGTCGGATATTCATTGCGACAATGCTAAATACCGCCGCCTGATGTCGCATTTTCCGATGGACAGCGTGCAAATGGTATTCCTAAACGGCGACATGATGGACTATATCGACACTTCTGAGAGGCCCTATACGGCATTTATAGATGCATCGGTAGATATGTTCGCCACAAGCAAACCCTTTGTTGCGGTGCGCGGAAACCACGAAACACGGGGGCGTTACGCCCGCCTGTTCTCCGATTATGTATACACTCCCGAGGGGCATTTCTACGGTCTTTACATGGTGGGTGAAACTGCCGTGCTGGTATTGGACACCGGCGAGGATAAGCCCGACGATCATCCCGTATACGCTGGTTTAGCGGATTTTGAGAATTACCACCGCGAAGAAGCGAAATGGCTGTCGGAGATTGTACACAGTAAGAATTTCCGAGGGGCGCGCCACCGTATAGTGGTAATGCACCAACCACCATTGAGTCGTGGTGTAAACAGAATACGTGAGATGTTTATGCCGATATTGACTAAGGCGAAAATAGACCTGATGCTATGCGGCCATACACATAAAAAGATTCGTTCCGAGGAGTGGGGTTTTCCGATTTTTGTGAATGATAACCACAGCGCTTCGTTGGTGCGCGTTACACGCAAAGGCATCGATGTGCGCACTATAAATGAAGAAGGCAAAGAGATATGATCCACTCTTTTGAATACTCGAACCTGCCTTTGAGCGAACTCTCGGAGCAAGACCGCGAGTTGGTCGATGCGGCTCGGAAGGCCGTCGCACAAGCCTACGCGCCTTTCACCCGTTTCGGCGTCGGTGCGGCAGCAAGGCTAACCGACGGAAGCATAACGACCTCGTCGAACTTCGAGAGCGCAATAGGCACGTTAAGTATATGCGCCGAGCGGCGGTTGCTCTACGGCCTGCTCGATGATGCAATTATCGAGGGTTTCGCAGTGGTTTCGACCGCCGAAGAGGAATGCTATCCATGCGGCGTGTGCCGACAGGCGATGGTGGAGAAAGAACAGCGACAAGGCAAACCGATGCGCGTAATTATGGCAGGCGCAAAAACGGCAACAGTTACCGAAAAAGCCACCGACTTGTTGCCATTTACATATACCTATGCAGATACTCTATGAGGACAACCACCTGCTGGTTGTAAATAAACGCGCCGGAGAGCTGGTGCAGTCCGATCCGGAGGGTACACCGGCATTGGAGGACAACGTGAAAGCCTTTATCAAGCGACGCGACAAGAAGCCCGGGGCAGTGTTCCTGGGCGTCGTGCACCGTATCGATCGTCCTGTAAGTGGCGCCGTGGTATTCGCCAAGACGAGCAAAGCGCTAACCAGAATGAACGAGATGATGCGCGATCGTAAGATCGACAAGCGCTACTGGGCTATCGTCGACACCCTGCCCGACCCCATCGAAGGGACATTGCGCCATTTCGTATCCCGTGACGGCCGGACTAATAAAGCGCACGTGTTCTCCTCCAAAAAAGGCGATGCCAAGGAGGCGGTGTTGGATTATGCATTGATCGCATCGAGCCGCAATTTCCATCTGCTGGAGGTCAGGCTGCACACCGGCAGGCACCATCAGATACGCGCGCAATTAGCCAAAATAGGTTCGCCTATAAGGGGCGACCTGAAGTACGGCGCCTCTCGGAGCAACGTAGGCGGTGGCATATCACTGCATTCGCATAGTGTGTCGTTCGAGCACCCCGTAACCCACCAACTACTCAAAGTCATAGCCCCGCCGCCATCCGACGACAACCTGTGGGGATTCTTCAGAGAGGCGACTGAAGGGTAGAACATCCTCTTTACAAACGAAGTCGAAAAATATGTATTGGGACATTGAATTTTTCGAGGAAACAACATCGACAAACGACGCGGTACATGGACGCGGTGAAGGAGCCGTGGCCGTAGCTGCACGGCAAACGGCGGGCAGGGGGCAACGAGGCAATAAATGGTGTGGCGTACAGGGTGAGAGTCTGACATTCAGCGTGGTATTGGAGCCGGTGTTTATGCCTGCGGCAAAGCAATTCCTTCTGTCGGAGGTTGTGGCATTGGCGGTAAGCGATGCATTGCTTCAATACGGCATAGGATCCAAAGTCAAGTGGCCCAACGACATATATATCGGCGAACGCAAAGCGGCGGGGATATTGATCGAGAACGATATACGCGGCAACGTACTTGGGCAGTCGGTGGTCGGTATCGGATTGAATGTCAATCAATCGGCATTCCCCGAGGATCTGCCGAACCCCGTGTCGATGCGGCAGATCACAGGCATGGAATACAACCTGAACGAGGTCCTGACGACAGTATTAGGCGTTTTAGGGCACAGGTACGAGGCATTGAAAGCGGGAGACACCCCCGAGAAGGATTACACGCGACGCCTGTATGGCATAGATGAACGCCGCCTGTTCGCATTACCCGACGGCACTCGGTTCGAAGGCATCATTCGCGGCGTACGCTCGAGCGGTGAACTGATGATCGAACTCTCTGACGGCACCCTACATGAATTTCTGTTCAAAGAAGTGGAACTATGTCTGCCGACATAAATTGCTTTGTCGCGCTTTGAGTGACGGTTACGTTATATGATTTTCTCCATCTGGATTATCGCACCGTTTACACGGTCATACAGTATTAGGTAATCCTCCTCCCTGAATTCTGTG
>DBDB01000010.1 GCA_002293345.1 Alistipes sp. UBA943 | reverse complement strand
CTCCGTTGTATAAAGATCTAATGCTCTCGCCCCTTCGAGGCTCGACTTCCATTCGCGCCTCGGCATAGTCTGCAAGCAGTCTCTGCTCTCGGCTTGGCGGAAGTTGGGCGGGACAAGGAAGTTCGACTTATTTAACCGGAACGCAGAATTCGACGATCCATGGTGCATCGCCTCCCTGGGTGGCATCCGTGGAGGAGATGTAGACCTCGTAGTGGTCGCGATCGTCACAGTGCAAACCCCGGGATGCGACCTCCTCCATCACCTTCTGCCATGCGTCGCCATACTCGGGCATCGTCACCTCGGCACGCATCACGAGAAATTTGCCACCCGTGACGGTGTAACGCGTCATCCCATCGCCGGGCTCCATCCCCGGTTTCGCTTCCAGGGCAGCACTCGAACGGAGTTTGTCGGGTGACGTTGTGTCGGGGTCGTCGTGATACACACCCAGCATGCGCGGCCCGAGGTGCCAATAGTTGTTCTTGCCGGCCCACTCCACGATGCGCTCGAACGCACACGTGATGCCGGAATACTCGCCCACGTGTTGCAAGGCGATCACTTCGATCGGGTCGAGGTGTTTGACCTCGATGTTGCTGATTTTCATGGTTTTTTGATTGTTATAGTTAGTTAATGGTGGATGTTCGTCGATCGTGTGGCGTCGCGAGGTAGAGGTGAGGCGGTCGATGCGGTCCAGACGGAACGTGCGGTACTCGCCACGCAGGTGACACCACGCGGTGAGGTACCAGTAGGGGTGCGAAAATGTCACCCCCACAGCTTCGATGTCGCGTACGGTGATGCTGTTATCTGCATTCGTGTAGTCCATCACAAGGATCTCGCGGTCGTTGATGCTGCGCAGGATCGTCTGCAACAGGTCGGGGCGTTTCGCCTCGGGGATGCGTCGCCGTACGGCAATCTTCTCCGACAGATCGACCGCGTAATCCCGTTGTACGCCGCGCATCACGGCACGCACCTTGTCCATCGCACTGCGAAAGTGGTGGCTGTTGTGGCTGTCGGTGAGGTTCTCGATAAATTTCTCGGCAGTGAGGAACGCAAGCGCCTCCTCGGGGGTGAACATGAGGGGCGGCAGGCGGTAACCCTCCACGAGCGAATACCCGACCCCTGCGTCACCACATATCGGCACACCGGCCTGTTCCAACGTACGCATGTCGCGATAAATCGTGCGCACGCTCACGTCAAAACGTTCGGCCACGTCGGCGGCACGTACCACAGAGCGCGATTGCAGCTGCACGAGGATGGCGGATATGCGGTCGAGACGGTTCATCGGTTCAGGTTTTGTTGCTTCGTGAGACAAATATACGCATCGCAATTGACAACCCTATGTCAGCAGGAGTGAAAAAACGGTATAATTTTTGTGCAGAAGAGACAGAATAATCACTTAAAACCACATTTTTATGTCATGTAGATCAGGAAAGGTACAAGTAGCGGCTTCCAAATCGGTAGCTGCGACAGATCAGTTGGAAAAACTTCAGTCGAGGGTCGAGCAACTCGCCAAGGAAGGAGAGTCCAAATTTTACGCCGAGATCGACGCACATTTGAAAAGTGCCGACATCGACGATGCGACAGAGATTCATTACGAGAAACAAACCAAAGTCGAATACGCCAGTGAATTTAGTCTGGATACAATTGCGCAGGTGGTAAAAGATTCGTTGAAAGCGATCGGAGAGGTTGTGTCGAAGGCGAACGACAAGGATGCGGCGCTGACACCGGAAAAAAAGAATATGGCTGCCGTGGTATTGAGTCAGGATGCGGTGAATTCCTACTGCAAGGTGATCGACTCTGTGGCCCAGGCGGCAAAATCGTCATCCAAGACTTCGTCCAGTTTGTCGTTCTCGATGATCCGTCTCTCACCGGGTGTCATTGCGTTCCTTTCGGCCACCTCGACCAGCCTGATGGAGAAGGATACATTCGGCACCGAAGCCATCACCGCAACGACGATCAGCTACCGTATCATGCGCAGTGTCAAGGACCTGGAGAACGAGTTTAAATTCTTCAGCGCCCAGGCGGCAATGGCGGCGGACATGAAACTGATCCAGACGCAACAGTACCTGGCCGAGACGGCAGACATTACGCTGAAAGCATTCAAGACGCTTCAGATCGGTCTGCTGGAGAACCTCATGGCCGGTACGAAAACGATCACTGAGTACATGACCGAGGATGCCATCTACAAGTCGCTGGCTGCAGCGGCGGAAGCCGACCTAAACACCCGTTTGAATAACGTCAAGCAGTTGACCAAGGGCGGCACGGGTATGCGTACGATGGGTTTCAAGAAGGGTCTTCCGATTGCGGTTATCGACGCACTGAAACATGTTCTGTCGAAACTTTCGGGCTCCGGAAGCGACCACAAGCTGGTGGTGGAACTGAACGAGAAGCGTCTCGCGGAGGGTTACTTTGCGTAACGTCACACGGAACTGCGAAAAGGCACCTCATGCGGGGTGTCTTTTTTTTGTATCTTCGTGGCATGAAGAAAATCATTGCCGCGATTCTGTTCCTGTTGCCATGCAGTGCGGGAGCGTCCCATCTCATTCCGTCGCCCGTGAGCGATGTGGCACACGAAGGGCGGTTCGTCCTCGATGCACGCACAACGATCCGGGTGGAAGGGAGCGACCTGTCTCCGCTCGGTTTTTATCTCTGGGAATACCTGCCGCAGAATAGTCCGTTCGGTGTCGACCCTACTCACAACGCGATCGTACTCACGACGGATCATAGACTCGAAACGGAAGCATACCGTCTCGACGTCACGCCCGAACGCGTTCAAATTACCGGAGGAGGATATGGCGGCGTGTTCAACGGCATACAGACACTGTTGCAGCTCCTGCCGGCGGAGGTGTATGGATCAAAGTTACAACTACCCGTGTCGCTTCCCTGCCGCACGATCGAGGATGCTCCGCGCTTCGCGTACCGGGGGCAGCATCTGGACGTGGCACGGACATACGTGGAACCCGAGCAGATCAAGCGCCTGATCGACCTGTTGGCACACCACAAGATCAACAAACTGCATTGGCATCTGACCGATGACGAGGGGTGGCGTATCGAGATCGTGTCGCACCCCGAACTGGCCCAAGTGGGAGGATTTCGTGGCGGTGATTCGCCGATCAAAGCCATCTATGGCGGTTGGAACGAAAAATATGGCGGATACTACACCCAGGCGGAGGTGCGGGACATTGTGGCATACGCGGCGGTACGCAACATCGAAGTGATACCCGAGATCGACCTGCCGGGACATAGCCGTGCCATCGCGCGGGTGCATCCCGAAATCCTGTGTCCCTATACGCCCAACCTCACGGCATCGAACGGTTATGACGAACGGTCGGCATGGTGCGTGACCCGTGAAGAGAATTACGCGCTGCTGGACGATATTCTGCGCGAAGTGGCGTCCCTTTTCCCATCGCCATACCTCCATATCGGGGGCGACGAGGTAGAGAAATCCGAATGGCGTCCGTGTCCCGGGTGTGGCAAGTTGCACGACCCGCAACACGTGTTTATGATGCGTGTCGTCGCGATTCTCGAACGGTACGGCAAGCGGCCCGCCGTGTGGGAGGAATCTATTGCGAGCAATAGATTTCCCCACCACAGCCGTGTACACGGCTGGCAGGGCGTGGAGCCCTGCCGGCGGGCCGCAGCGCAAGGATATCCCACAGTCGTGATGCCGGGCGACTACTTCTATTTCGATATGCGGCAGTCGCCCGAGGAGGATGGACACAACTGGGCAGCGATTTTCGACGTGCGTAAAGTCCTGACGTTCGACTTCGAGCGAATGGGATTCACGCCCCGCGAAATGACTCACGTCGAAGGTGTCGAAGGGGCCTTCTGGAATGAACTCGGATTACCTCACATCGACCGCCTACGCGATTATATCGACTATATGCTCTTCCCGCGTGTGTGCGCGCTGGCCGAACTGGCTTGGACCGGGCATGGTGCGACATGGGAATCATTCTCGCGGCGACTCGACACGCACAACAAACGTATGGATGCGATGGGGATTTTTTATCGTCCAACATGCTCCCCGGAAACCCCGGGGGTTCGTGCTTGGGAGGGGTGGGTAGACGGTGAATTTGTCACCCTTCCGATCGAAACATACCGTACCGTGACGCCCGCCGTGACGGTCACCTCATCCATGCCGGCGGAAAAAAATACCCCTTGGGAACGTGCATCGCGGTACATCGGGGGTGCCCGGACGACACGCACCTGCCACGAGGGAGAGTGGGTGCTGTTCACGTTCGAGCGTCCCGTGACGTGTCGAGAGATTTTTATCCGGACGGGATACGTGCAGGTACCGCGACTGATCATCAACGACGGCTATGTCGAAACGTCACACGACGGACACACCTTCGCCCGTGTCGGGACACTCAAAAACGGCTGTCTAAAGCTCCGTGACGTCACAAACGTCAAAGCCATCCGTATCGTATCCACATGCCCCGATAACGGCTCCTCGTCCGTGATCGTGCAACCGCTCAGGGTGAAGGCATAACTCTCCTCCCCGCGTCGGGGGTGCGTATCAGCTCCGATGGGCAGCTGCGCAGTCAGCCTTCCGGTGGGCGCTACTGGTCCTGTCAAACGGACAACGTGACCACGCATGCGTATAGGTTCTACTTCGATTCGGTAAGATTCGGTAAGATTCGTTATAGAGTCCGTTTACGTCAGGGACGCCATTACCCTCCGCTGTATAAAGATCTAATGTAGGGCGGGACAGGGACCCCTGCGCGCGCACGGGCGCGTGGGATAAGTGAGTCACAAACCAATCCCGCACGGAAGAGTTACTCTGCCTCTCCGCACGCCATCAGGCGCCCTGCAAAAATATTTTGCATCTATTTATGGTGGTTTTCTCGGAAAAATCATGGCGTCAAGTTTTAAGTTTTAAAACCCAAACGCCCACAAAAAAGGCGCGCATCTACGATGCTCGCCACCAGGGTTTCGACGCCCTCCTCACTTACAAAGTAAACACACGCCAAAACGTGTTCTACTAAAAGTGAGCCTAAAAACTGCTAAACGTCGAAATTTGGTGGCGATTAGGCTGTATTTGAAGGCAAATGTAAGAAAAAATTGTCAATTATTCTTGCTTATCCCGCCCTACATTAGATCTTTATACAGCGAAGGGAGTAGGCGAGGGAGACACTGGCGGTAGCTGTCGTATACATACGATCTGCATAGAAATAGACTCTCCCCGCACCTGTTGCAGAATGTGCCTCGGAAGTCCAAAATTCTGATTGGGAATTTTGATTGTTCAGGTTACCACCGATGTAGTAACGCTCCCCCGACGCGGGGAGGAGTTGCGGTAGATTTTCGGTGCGATTTTTGTGGTGCGTCTTCTGATGGGACGACCTGCACAAATAGAGAAAAAAACTACACAGCCGCTCAGTTATCTCGATATCGCGTGGCTGTCGCGTCACGATGGGCCGGGGCATCGTGTGGTGGTGTATCTGCATGGGTGTGCGTTGCAGTGTCCGTGGTGTCACTCGCCACACTCGCAATCCCGATCGT
Organism: Alistipes sp. UBA943; assembly: GCA_002293345.1. Classification (GTDB taxonomy): domain Bacteria; phylum Bacteroidota; class Bacteroidia; order Bacteroidales; family Rikenellaceae; genus Alistipes. The sequence goes on along the minus strand of DBDB01000010.1, from coordinate 47,583 downwards.
TGCTCTTCTTCGAGTCGCGTTGCGCGGGTTGCGGCGCGTGCATGCGGGCGTGCCCGCAGGGAGTGCATCGTCTTACGGACGGGGTGCACTCCTTGGACAGACGTCGATGCAAGGGCTGCGGCCGTTGCATCGAGATCTGTCCCGCATCGCGCCGCGACACGTTGGCCGGAGCGTTGGCACTACCCTTTCGTGACACTACGGTCGATGAGATGTGGCGATGGATCGCGCCCCAGTTGGAACTGCTCCAAACGATCGGTGGTCTGACCGTGAGCGGTGGCGAGGCACTGCTGCAGGCCGACGCGGTGTCACAATTGTTGCGATATTGCCGAAAGGAGGGGTTCCACACCGCCATCGAGACCTCGGGCACGCTGCCACGCAACACATTCGAGCAGGTGTCCGAATGGGTCGACTGTTGGCTGTTCGGGTTGCGTCCCACGTCGATCTATGCCCCGCCACATGCCGAACAGATCGCCGAAAACCTCTCTTTCGTGTCGTCCACAGGTTCGCGCGTGATCATCCGCACCCCCCTGATGGCCGGTATCACCGACACGCCCGAATCCCTCTCCAAAATCGCCACGACGATGCATGAGAACCGTCTCACGGAACTCGAACTGCTGCCATTTAACCGTGAGACGCCGCACTTCTATCGAGCCTTGGGACGTAACTGCACCGTCGGTGACGAGGCGCACGTCACGCCGGAAGATCTGCACCGTGCACGGGATTATTTCGCCCACCGCGGCATCGAAGCACGCATTTTAACCTAAAACCATATCCTCTATGAAAACAACCACAACCAAATCATCCTCCGTGAAAACGACCAAACCCAGGGCCAAAGCAGCGGCTAAATCTACCGGAAAACCTACAGTCAGTCCGTTCCTGAACCTGCCGTCCGCAATGACGCCGCGTACGAAAGCGTTGCGCCGCGAGTTGAACGTCCGTGCACTAAGCAACCGTGCCAACGACTGGCTGTCGAAGGACGAATTGCCCAACCTGGCATCCAACGAACCGATCATCATCCGTCGTGCAAAAGGTATCGCCGCCACGTTGAATGCCCTCACGACACCCAAAATCTCGGCACGTACCCGTTCATGGGAGATCGGCGACGGTGAACTGTTGGTCGGTGTGTTGCCGATGGGGTCGAACGGCCTCGGTAAGGTCTTTCCGGATTACCTGACACCCGAAGAGCGTGCGATGGCATCGCTGTCGAACCGTTCCGAATTTTCGATCCAGGGACACAACTCGGCCGACTACGAGCGTCTCGTCAAGGGCGGCATGCGCAAGGTGATCGGCGACGCACAGAAAAAACTCGCCAAACTCGACACGCTCAAAAAATCGGGGAAATTCACCGAAGACCATCGCGAACAGCACGACTTCTACACCTCGGTGATCATCGCCTGTGAGGGTGTGGTGGCCTACGCGAAACGTTATGCCGAACTTGCCGACACGATGGCCGCTAAAGAGAAAAATGCCGTGCGTAAAGCCGAACTGATCGAGATCGCACGCGTATGTCGCAAGGTGCCGATGGAACCCGCATCGACGCTACACGAAGCGTTGCAGAGCATCCTGTTCCTGCAAATCGGATTCCGTGCCAGCATGGATCTCCTCTCGCTCGGACGTCTCGACCAGACGTTGCAACCGTTCCTGGTCAAGGAGAAGAATGCCGCACGGGCGTTGGAACTGATGGAGTGTATGGTGATCAAACTCGCCGGACCGATGAACCTCACGGCGTCACACCTCATGGAGCAGGATCACATCGACTTCGGTGTGTCGATGGGCACGAGCCGATGGTACTCCGATCAGCGTGGAAACGTGAACCAGTTCCTGCAAAATGTCTGTATCGGCGGTGTCGACAAGAAAACCGGTGCCGATGCCACGTGCGACGCAACGTACCTCATCCTGCAGGCGTTCCGCAACACGAACCTCCCCACGCCGGGCATCTACGTGCGTCTGCACAAGAATTCACCGCGAGAGTTGGTCGAGAAAGTGGCGGAATCCATTGCCGTGACACGCAATCTGCCCTCCGTATTGAATGACGACACGATCATCCCCGGATTCCTGCAATCGTTCATGGATGACGAGACGATCGCCCGTGAGGATGCCCTCGAATTGGTACGCGACTACTGTGTCGATGGATGCTGGGAGCCGATCCTGAATGGTCAGGGCGACTGGACATTCAACATGATCAACGGCCTCACGGCTCTCGAATGTGCCCTGAACGAGGGTAACACGTTGGATGGCGGCAACATGCAGTTGCGTGGCGGCAAACGGAGCTACCGCTCGAAACCCGTCGCGACCTACAAGGAGCTGATGACGGCCCTGGGCGAACACCTCGACTTCATCTGTTTCCAGTCCGCCGCCGCGATGTACAACTACTATTTGCTGGACGAGTACGTCACTCCGGCACCGCTGCTGTCCGCCTTTCTGGGGTCGTGCATGGAGACCGGACACGATAAATCGTGCGGTGGATGCCGCCTGTCGGTGGCCGGAACGGTGTTTTCCGGACTACCCAACACGGTGAACTCCATCGCCGCGATCGACAAGTGGATCTTCAAGGAGAAGAAATACACGCTCGAAGAGGTGCGCGAAGCGTTCCGCAATAATTTCGGTGCCGATGGGTTGCATCCCCGTGAGGTGTCACGCGCCTACCGCCACCTGTATCGCGATCTGAACGAGAACAGTCCCCGTTACGGTACCAACGACCCCGAGGCGGACCGTATCGCCAAGTCGGTGACCGATCTATTCTTCACGTCGCTCAAAAAGACCAAGGAGATGACCGACCGTATCTATCGCGAGAAACCGAAGGGCTCGATCACCTCCGAGGAGGCACGCCGGTTGCGTATGGCCGGTGGATTCTTCGGTGATTCGTTCGACAAGCGTCTCAAAAAGACCGTCGCGTTCACCGGTGGTCTGGGTACCTTCGCCGCATTCACGTTGATGGGCATGGGTTGCGCCGCGTCGGTGGATCGTTTCAAGGACGACCCGCTGTCGAAGAACAACAATCCCGCTCCGGGAACCCTCAACCGCAGCTTCGGACACATCTTCGCGTCGTTGAAATCCCTCGACCTGGAGCGCTGCTCGGCCGGTGCACCGGTCGACCTGACACTCAACATCGGTGCCGATTCGTTGGAGGATCAAACGTCCGTCCTGTCGGCCGTCGTCGAGTCATTCATCCGCAACAAGGGCAACGTGTTGTCCGTCACGGTGGGTAACGAACGCCAGTTCCGCGAGATACACGAGATCGCCATCCTGGCAGAAACGGGTGACGCACGTGCCGCGGAACGTTTGATGGAGTTTGCCGACGTAATGGTACGTGCCGGAGGGTGGCAGTCGCCCTTCATCACGCTCTCGCTCGCACAGCAAGGGCACTACCTAACCACCGCCCTCGAAGTCTAAGTTATTCCAAACAAAGAGAGCCCGCCATGATGGCGGGCTCTCTTTGTTATGTGGCGTTGCGTTAGATCAGGTCGCCCAATCCAACCACACTGAGAACTCCGTTCAGCGTCTCGTTCAGCGTCAGCACGTTGTCCGGTGCCGTGTTACCCAACAGCAACATCAGCGCGTCACGTACTCCGTCAGCTGTCCTTGCGGCGAGGCGTGTCGTCACAGCGAGCAACGGGTTGCGGTTCAACTGATCGACCGTCGGCAGGGCATTCACCAGACTGATCAACTGGTTGGTCAACGTGCTGACCGTACCCGTATTAGCCGTGCTGGGCATCAGGTTCTGAACAGCCGTTTCGAGCGCCGCATAGGCGGAATTGATCTGGCTCTGTGTCGCCGATCCGTCGGCCGAAACCTGTCGCGCATCCGTCAACGCACTTTGCAGCACAGCCCATGAATCGGCTGTGTAGTCCGCCTCAACGAGTTTATCCGTGTCGGCAATGAACGTGTCGAGATCCGTTTTGGTGGTTGTTTCGTTGGCCGCGGCGGTGTGCTGAAGCGCCGCAACGGACCTGTCCAGATTGGCTTTCGCGGCGTCTACCTGTGCCTGTGAGGCGGTGGTGTCACCTTGAATCGCAATGGCGGCCGTGAGCGCACTCTGCATCGAAGCCCATGAATCGGACGTGTAGTCACCCTCTGTCTTACCCTGGGCAGCGGTGATGGAAGCGCTCAACGAAGTCTTGTCCGGGGCGGGATCGTCCGTGCTGCCGCCATTGTCACTCGATGTAGCGGCCTGAAGTCCTTCGACAGCCGTGTTGAGGTTCGTCAGCGCCTCGTCCACCTGAGCCTGTGTGGCATCGCCATTGGCCTGTATGCCGATCGCTGCGTTGCGTGCCGTTTGGAACGCCGTCCACGATTCGGCCGTGTAGCCATAGGGACGCAACGTACCCGTCGCCGTCACGGCGGCACTCAAACTACTCTTGTCGGCGGCAGCCACGAGGGCATTCTTGGCTCCGTCGAGTGCTGTTTTTGCAGCTGTCAATTGGGCATCCGTACTGTTGGTATCTGCATAGGCGGTCGCTGCCGCAGTAAGGGCCGTCTGGAAGGCAGCCCATGACGTAGAAGTGTAGTCACCCTGTTTGAGCGTGGCAGACGCGTCGATCGAGGCTTTCAGGTCGATCTTGGCCTGGCTGTCGCCCGGAGCACCGGCACCCGTCCACTTGGCATAGAGTGTGAGGGCGTTGCGAACAACATCCTTGTCGAAATCCCACACGTTGATACACGCCGTCTCTTTGTACCATCCGGCGAAGGTGTAATCGGCACGGGTGGGATCGGCAGGTTTGGTGATCTTACCACCGTCGGGAATTACCTGCGGAGTGACGGCCGAGCCACCTTGGGTGTTAAACGTCACGGTAAATTCGACTTCACTGTCGTTACACGACGTCGCCGCACCGAGCGCGAGGATTCCGGCCAGTGCGATTAAAAAAATTTTTTTCATAACGCATTTGATAATTAAGTGAAATTTAAAGTAACATCGAATGCGCATGCAAATAGCGGGCCGAATCGAATCAAACGCAAATTTAAAGCGCGTAACCGAACGCGATCCCCGCCTTATACGGCAACCACTCGCCTGACTTGTTCGACGGGGCATACTGTTCGCCCGTAGCGGTAACATAACCCCTGTACCAGCTGTGTTGCCATCCGCCGCTCACGTACACATCCATCGACCAACGTTCCGAAAAGGGCACCTGGAATCCCACCGTAAAGCCTGCCGAAAGGCCGTTTCCGTCCTGATATTTCCCCTGGTTGAGGTAGTTCCACTTGGTCATCTTGAACCTGTGGTACGAGGTGTAGAATCCGACATAGAGCTTGCGGAACGCGCCCCACGGATATACCCGCACCTCGGGCGACACTTGCAGCATTTGGAATCTGTTGCCTCCGAAAACGCTCTTCCAAGGCGAATAGAGCACCTCGCCGTTGAGGGTGACGATCCGATGTACGGGTACCTCGACCGAGGCGTTGGGCATGCCGAGCAACCAGAAGGGTGCGTTGAATTTGAGGTGTGTCCGGTCGACACGGTGGTGTCCGTCCCAATGGGGAGTATCGGTGCGTTTCGCCAGCACGGGTGTGGTCAAAGTGAGCAAAAGTAGGATCGTCAGTAGCTTTTTCATATAATCAGGCATGCTTTTTGTGCCACAAATTTAAGATAAATTTCGTAAACCCATACAGCTATGAGCACACCGAACAACCCGTTGCTCCTCCCCGAGACGGAGGATCACCTGATCGCGGACATGAAAAACCTCCTGTCGTCCAAACACGGCGGCAAACTGCATCTGAAAAATTATCTCGACCTGGACAGTGCGGGTGCGTGTGTCGATTTCGGCGAGGTGTACGAGACATCGGACGAACTGCGCGAAGTGATCCAGAATGCCATTCGACACGGTGCCAATATCGAGATCGAAGAGGACGCGATCACGGTACTGTAAGCGGAGGGATTGTATTTCCGGGGATTTTTTGCTATCTTCACGGCCAAATTCAAACCCTAATTCAACTTTTTGATGAAAGGTATCGTTTTGGCCGGCGGGTCGGGCACACGCCTCTACCCGATCACGAAGGGCGTAAGCAAGCAACTTTTGCCTGTTTACGACAAACCGATGATCTATTACCCCATTTCGGTGTTGATGTTGGCGGGGATACGCGAGATTTTGATTATCTCCACGCCCACGGATCTGCCTGCTTTTCGCCGCCTGTTGGGCGACGGGAGTGATTTCGGTGTGCGGTTCGAGTATGCCGAACAACCCTCTCCGGACGGGTTGGCGCAAGCTTTCCTGATCGGCGAGGCGTTTATCGGCAATGACGATGCGTGTCTGGTGTTGGGTGACAACATTTTTCACGGGGCAGGATTTTCAGGCATGTTGCGCGAGGCGGTACGTACGGCGGACGAGGATCGCAAAGCGACGGTTTTCGGATATCGTGTCGATGATCCGGAGCGTTACGGCGTGGCGGAACTCGATGCCGAGGGGAATTGTCTCTCATTGGAGGAGAAACCGGCACATCCGAAGTCGAACTACGCCGTCGTGGGACTGTATTTCTACCCCAATAAAGTCGTCAGGGTGGCACACGAGATCGAACCATCGGCACGCGGCGAGTTGGAAATTACGACCGTCAATCAGCGGTTTATGGAGGATGGGGAGTTGAAGGTACAGACACTGGGGAGGGGATTCGCGTGGTTGGACACCGGTACGCACGACTCGTTGGCACAAGCGTCGATCTTCGTGGAGGTGATCGAGAAGCGTCAGGGGTTGAAGATTGCGTGCCTGGAAGGTATTGCGTACCGCAAGGGATGGATCTCGGAGGAGAAGATGCGTGCAGTTGCCGAACCGATGATCAAGAATCAGTATGGGCAGTACCTCCTAAAGGTCATTGAGGAGTTAAAGGAGAGATGAATATAGTTGAGACAGCCATACCCGGCGTAGTGATTCTCGAACCCAAAGTTTTCGGGGACGAACGGGGATACTTTTTCGAGAGTTGGTCCGAACGCGAATTCGAGCGTTTGGTCGGACCCGTGCAGTGGGTACAGGATAACGAGAGTAAATCACGTCGCGGTGTGCTGCGCGGCCTCCACGTCCAGCGCGGCAAGGATGGAAATGATGCCGCGCAAGCGAAGCTTGTACGCGTCGCTGTGGGACGCGTGCTGGACGTGGCGGTGGATATTCGCAAGGGGTCGCCCACGTTCGGACGTCATGTGGCGGTGGAACTGTCGGGCGAAAATCACCGTCAGCTGTTCATCCCGCGCGGCATGGCTCACGGATTTGTGGTGCTGAGCGACGAGGCCATCTTCCAGTACAAATGTGACAATTTCTACGCACCCGAAACCGAACTGACCGTGGCGTGGAACGATCCCGATCTGGCGATCGACTGGCGCCTTTCGCATGACGAATTAACGATCTCAGCCAAAGACAGTTGCGGCGTATCACTTAAAGCATTATTCGACCTATGAATATTCTCGTCACAGGCGCCAACGGACAACTTGGCTCGGAACTCCGCACGTGTGCCGCATCGTCACGACACACGTGGCACTTTACCGATGTCGCGGAACTCGATATCTCCGATCCACAGGCTGTGACACATTTCACGGAGGAGCACCAAATCGGGGCGATCGTCAACTGTGCCGCCTACACGAATGTCGATGCCGCGGAGGATGAACCCGAACTGGCGGACAAGATCAACCATCTGGCGGTCAAACACTTAGCCGATGCCGCCAAAGTGGTCGATGCCACGCTGTTTCACGTCTCGACAGACTATGTCTTCGGCGGCACCGCCCAAAACACCCCCCTTCGCGAGGAGGACAGAACGTCACCGCTCGGCGCGTACGGACAAACGAAACTCGCCGGCGAGGAGGCTGTCAGGGCATCGGGGTGCAAACACCTCGTCATCCGAACGGCATGGCTGTACTCTCCCTATGGGAAGAATTTCCTAAAAACGATGCTTCGACTGACGTCCGAAAAGGAGACGCTGCGTGTGGTGTTCGATCAGATCGGCACGCCGACCTATGCCGCCGATCTGGCACGGTTCATCGTAGAGCGGATTGAAAATCGGGACTTTACGGGTCACGAAGGCACGTATCACTTCTCGAACGAGGGGGTTTGCTCGTGGTACGACTTTGCACACGAGATCAACCGCATGGCGGGACACAAGTGTCACGTAACTCCCTGTCGATCAGACGAGTATCCCACGCGTGCCGAACGCCCGGCGTTCTCGGTACTCGACAAATCGAAAATCAAAAATATATTCCACATCACCGTCCCACACTGGACAATATCGTTAGAAAAATGCCTAAAAGAAATATTCTGATAACCGGAGGTGCCGGTTTTATCGGGTCGCATGTCGTGCGTCTATTCGTCACGAAATACCCTGACTATCACATCGTTAATCTCGACAAATTAACCTATGCCGGGCATCTGGCCAACATTCGCGATATCGAAAATGCACCCAACTACACCTTTGTAAAGGCCGATATTTGTGACCTCGACACGATCCGTGACGTGATGCGCAAATATGATATCGACGGCGTGATCCACCTCGCTGCCGAGAGTCATGTCGATCGGTCGATCACCGATCCCTTCACCTTCGCACGTACCAACGTCCTCGGTACCCTCACGCTGTTACAGGCAGCTAAGGAGCTGTGGGGTAACAACTTAGGAGACAAACGATTTTATCACATCTCCACCGACGAGGTGTACGGCACACTGCAGTTCGACGACACCCTCTTCACCGAGGAGACGCGTTACGATCCGCACTCCCCCTACTCCGCTGCCAAGGCATCTTCCGACCACTTCGTGCGTGCCTATCACGATACATACGGATTGCCTACCGTCGTGACGAATTGCTCGAACAACTACGGTCCATACCAGTTCCCCGAAAAGCTTATCCCGCTCTTTATCAAAAACATACGTCAGCAAAAACCATTGCCCGTGTACGGTAAGGGTGAGAACGTACGCGACTGGTTGTATGTCGAGGATCACGCGCGTGCCATCGACCTGATCTTCCACGAGGGACGCGTCGGCGACACGTACAATATCGGTGGATTCAACGAGTGGACGAACATTGACCTGATCCGTGTCATCGTCAAGACCGTCGATCGCATGCTCGGCCATACCGAGGGCACAAGTGATCACCTGATCACTTATGTCGAGGATCGTGCGGGGCACGATCTGCGCTATGCGATCGACGCGTCGAAACTCCAATGCGAATTGGGTTGGGAGCCCTCCTTACAGTTCGAGGAGGGTATCGAGAAAACCGTGCAGTGGTACCTCGACAACCAACCTTGGATCGACGAAGTGACGCACTCAAAATAGCCCAATCATGACACGTGCCATCGCTACTGTGGCGTTGCTCGTCTGTGCCAATAGTTTCATGACGCTGGCGTGGTACGGGCAGATCGCCTTTCGCTCGAAATTCGAGCGTGTCGGACTCATCGGGGTCATCTTTCTCAGTTGGAGCATCGCACTGTTCGAGTACTTTTTCATGGTGCCGGCCAACCGTCTCGGAAGCGCACAGTTCGGGGGACCCTTCTCGCTATGGGAACTTAAAGTGATGCAGGAGGTGATCACACTTATCATCTTCACACTCTTTATGTTGGCCTTCATGAAGTCCGAACCGATCAGGTGGAATCATCTCGTCGGGTTCTTCTTCCTTGTCGTGGCGGTGTTCTTCATCTTCAAAAAATAATCGCCCTCCATCTTCTCCATCCTCCCCGCGGCGGGGTACCGTCGCTACTCCAGTGGTCAGTTGAACTATCAGACTTCCCTCGGCTACTATTGGATGCTCTCGGCTTCGTCTACGACGTATGCGCGCTGGTTCAGTTTCAATGCCGGCACTACGTATGCGACGAATACCGATTACGTCACCTACGGCTTCTCCCTCCGTTGTATAAAGATCTAATGTAGGGCGGAAGAAGGAGACAAAGAGAGTGAGTATCTACGTCTTTCTCTTTCCGGAGCGGTAGAGCTGCCACGAATTAACGCTGTTTTGCCACAGGATATAGGCCGTCGGGGCGAGTGACGATATGGGATCGAGGAATGATTGCGACATCCAGATGGCAAGGATCGTGTTCTTCTGCCCGAGGAGCTGTGCACCCGCCACAGGATCATCGTAACGACGTCCGAGGTGGCGTCCCAACGGGAATTGACACAGACATATCACCAATGCCACGGCGGCCAAAGCGAGTTCCATCCAGATGCTAACTCCCTGTAAATCAATCATAAAAGCCGTCGTACGTCCGATAATCACCACCAACGAAACCAACCACACGTAAAACGACCATTCGCTGTGCCACGACAGCCAGTGTGCCACGCGGGGCAGCACCCAACGACACAACTGTGCCGCGACAAAAGGCAGGATCAGCATAGGCCCCACTCTCGCAAAAACGATCCAAAACGTGATCCCCTCTCCCCCTATCCATGACAATACGGCCGGTGCCACGAAGGCGATGACGAAGTTATTGATGAGGCTGTACGTCGCCATCAGGGTGACGTTCGCGCCCAGCATGCCGCCGATCACCACCGATGCCATCGCCACGGGTGTCAGGACGCAGATCAATGCCCCTTGAGCTAACAGCGGCGAATAGCATACCAAGGCGAAATAGATCACTCCGCACACCGCCAACTGTACCGTCAAAAGCCATGCATACAGCCATGAGAAGTGCATACGGCGCGGTTTGATGCGGCAAAACGTAATGAACAACATCACGAAGATCAACATCGGTGTGATCCATCCATCGGTAGCCGTGTCCATCGCCACGATGGGACGACACAACAGTGCCCCGATTAACATGCCGACCGGCATTGCTATGGTTCTGAAAAGTTTCATCGGTGCTGTTTTTTGCTGATGATCCACATGCCGACGATCGTGAAGAGCGCATTATAAGCGATCAACTCGAAACCGACGACGTACCCAAATCGCTGTGACAGTACGTGTTGCATAACCCACGAGAGTGCCGGTGCCGCAACAACCACCACCGGCAACCATCGCTCACGGATCCGTCGCCGCGTCACAATACCGAACGTGAACATACCCAGGATCGGTCCATAGGTGTACCCCGCCACACGGAATACGAGATTGATCACACTCTCATCGCCCCACGCACCGAACACCACCACCACCGCAGCCATCGCCACCGCCATCGCCACATGTACCCATCGCCGTGTCGAGGTGGATTTTTCACGTCGTAAAATATCCACCGTGAACGAGGTTGTGAGTGCCGTCAGCGATGCCCCTGCACTTGAAGCGGTACTCGATATAAGCCCCGCAACGAACACTGCTCCAACCACTAACGGTAATCCCCCATTGACTGCCACAAGGCCAAACAGCTGGTCGCTCTTGGCCGGAAGCGGGAGTCCCGTCCGGGCCGCATAGTCGTACAGCAGTACCCCGAGGGCCAACAGTAAAAATATCACGATCGACTGTGTCACAGCCGTAATGACGATATTGATTTGCGATTCACGGGGCGTTCGGCAACTCAAATTGCGTTGCATCATGTCCTGATCCAGTCCCGTCATGCCGATCAACACAAACACACCGCCGAAAAACATCTTCCAAAAATAGCGTCCCGATGCGGGGTCGTCGAAAAAGAAAATTCGTGACATCGACGATTCGTGCACCACCTCGACCATCGCTGTAAGTGACGGCTGCAAATAACAGATCGTCAGCACGATAGCCGCCACGAGACAGAGCGTGTGTAGCACATCCGTCCAGACGACGGTACGTACACCGCCGCGACGTGTGTATAGCCACACCAATCCCACCACGATCCCGGCATTCACCGCGAACGATACCCCCAACGGATCGAAAACCAGCGCCTGGAACACAGTACACACCAACAGCACCCGCAATGACGCCCCCAACATCTTGGCGGCGAAGAAGATCCACGCTCCCGTGCGGTGTGTCGTGTCGCCGAAGCGCCCCCCGAGATATTCATAGAGCGACGTCACGCGCAACCTATAGAACAGTGGCACAAGCACATACGCCACAACGAGTTGCCCCACGGCAAACCCTGCCACCATCTGCATATAAGAGAACGAATCCGCAGCCACAGATCCCGGTACGGACACGAACGTGACGCCCGACATCGCCGCCCCGACCATCGCCAGGGCCGCCACCCACCACGGGTTTTCACGGTTACCGGTAAAGAACGTGCGGTTCGTGGCCCTTCGTCCGGCCCACCACGACGTGGCGAACAACAGGGCAAGGTAGACGAATATCGTTATCAGAATCGCTGTCAGGCTCATGGGGTACAAAATTATAATAATTTTTTCTATATTCGTGGCTGAACTAAACCTTAACGTCATGAGTAAAACCTTGAAAATCCGTGACCTCACGCTTCGCGACGGACAACAGTCATCCTTCGCCACACGCATGAACCAACAACAGGTCGACCGCTGCCTGCCGCTCTATAAAGATGCCCATTTCTACGCCATGGAGGTGTGGGGCGGTGCCGTACCCGATTCGATTATGCGCTATCTGAACGAAAATCCGTGGGATCGCCTCGAATTGATCCACAAGGATGTCGGCACGGCGTCGAAACTGACCGCCCTGTCGCGTGGACGCAACCTGTTCGGCTATGCGCCCTATCCCGATTCGATTATCGAGGGTTTCTGCCGCCTGTCGTTGGAGAATGGATTGGGTATCATGCGTATTTTCGATGCGCTGAACGATGTCGACAACGTTAAATCGACGATCAAATATGTGAAGAAATATGGCGGTATCGCCGACTGTGCGGTGTGTTACACGGTCGATCCGAAGTATCCCAAGGTTGGATTTCTGGGCGGTCTGTTCGGTAAAAAGACGCCCAAACCGGTCTTCACAGATGACTATTTCCTGAAAAAAGCGCTCGAAATGGAGTCCCTCGGTGCGGACATGATCACGATCAAGGATATGTCGGGACTCATCCCTCCGGCACGCGTGATGGGTCTCGTGCGGCTGTTCAAGAAGCACCTGCATATCCCCGTGGATTTCCATACGCACTGTACGCCGGGTTATGGTCTGGCTTCCGTGATCGGTGCCATCGCCGCGGGGGTCGATATTGTCGACACGAACTGTTGGTACTTCGCGGGAGGCCCCTCGGCACCGGCCGTGGAGTTGGTCTACATCTTCTGTCAGAAGATGGGCATCGACACGGGGGTGAATATGGAGGCTGTGGCGCGTATCAACACCCAGCTGCGTGAGATTCGCAAGGAGCTCAACCTGTCGGTGTTCAACGAGGATAAACCCGAGCCCAAGCCGTTCAATCCCCTCACGGACACGCTCCCGGCAGAGGTGGAGGCCGAGTTCGACCGTGCCATCAAAGCGGCACAAACGGATGATTACGACACCCTCACGGCGGCGTGTCAGGCAATCGAAGCATATTTCGGATTCCCGCCGCCGAACGAACTGGTGAAGAACGCGGAGATCCCGGGTGGTATGTACACCAACATGGTGGCACAGTTGCAGCAGCTCAAAGCGGAGGATATTTTGCCCCGTGCGATGGAGTTGATCCCGATGGTACGTCTCGCGGCAGGGCTTCCGCCTCTCGTTACACCGACATCGCAAATCGTTGGTGCACAGGCGGTTAACTGCGCGATGGACGAGAAGGCGGGACGCCCGTTCTACACCAACAAATCCGCACAGTTCGTGGCACTCGTCAAGGGTGAATATGGACGCACGCCCGTGCCCGTGGATCCAGAGTTTCGCCTGAAAATCACCGGATCGCGTGAAGAGACCCCTTACGACACGTCGAAGTACCAGACGCAACCCAACCCAACCCTCCCCGAGGCAGGTGACGCGAAACTCGCAGCGGACGAAAAGGAGCAGCTCCTACTCGAACTGTTCCCGCAGGTGGCGAAGGATTTCCTGACGAAACAGAAGATCGAAGCCTTCAAAGCAAGCGGCGGGGCGGTGGAGGCGACGAAGTCGCCTGCGGAGGCTCCACAAGGAGCATCCGTACTTTCCAGACGGAAAGTGACCGCCCCGCTGCCGGGTAAAATCATCGCCGTGACGGTCAAGGAGGGTGACGCGATCAAAGCGGATGACGAGGTGGTGGTGCTCGAAGCCATGAAGATGGAGAATTCCATCACGTCCGATTATGCGGGTACGGTGGTACAAATCCTTGTGCATGAGGGTGATACCGTCGCGACGGACGCACCTCTCGTCGTCGTACAGTAGCCACACAACCATACAAGAGTGTAGGCGCTTCGTGCACCTACACTCTTATAAACCTGCCCCTTCGGTGGAGGGGTTGGTCGATTGATTCATCGAAAGCCATGTCGTAAAATAAGATTTCGTTCGGATTGCCATCGACCGTTTCGACGTGCGACGTTTTGGGATTTTGAACGATCAGCCGGGCCAACGAAAAACCCGAAATATTCTGCCCGATTTGCTCGGTGTAGGGTGTCCACACGCCATCGCGTAACGTGTGCACCTCGACGATTTCCCACCTTCCGGTGATCATGTCCACCTGACGTTTCACTTTTTCTCTCATAACGATTAAGTTTTAAAGTTTACATTTTTTCCACCTAACCGCATAAAAAAGGCGCGCATCTACGATGCTCGCATCAGGTCTAACACAAACCTTTTCCCCACAAAGTAAACACACGCCAAGGCGTGTCCCAGGGGGAAAGCCAAATCAGTTCAAGGTGTTAGTTCGATGCGATTAGGCTATATTTGACGGCAAAGATAAGAAAAAAATCTTAGTTCGTCGGCGGCGCCACAATCCCCGCCGTGAAAATTTCGGGGTGTCCTTTTTGATGCAACTTTTTGGACAAGCAAAAAGTTGTAAAAGCTCGCGGCGAAGCCGCGAAAACCTTTACCCGCCCTACATTAGATCTTTACACAACGGAGGGAGAAGCCTTGATGGACGTAAGGGAGAGCGTTGTTAGAATCCACAGCCATTGTCTCGAAATTAAATCTTTGGGCACGTTCCGTTGTGCTTACTCGAGAGGCCCAGTAAATTCCATCGGAAGTTCGAAGATATAAATTTCCGTTATCTCGATAACGATACCCCGGCGCGGGGAGGAGAAGGCGCGCTCCGCGGCCCCTCCTTGTCCCGCCCTACATTAGATCTTTATACAACGCAGGGGGAAAGCGTCCCTAACACTACTGGTGACCGCATTGAACGTCGTGGAATAGAGGGCCAACCTTTGCGCATCCGTGGCGGAAGTCGCCCGACAGGACCAGTAAGGTCCACTGGAATTCTGACCCTGCAGCTGCCCATCGGAGCCGGCACGATACCCCGCCGCGGGGAGGAGATTATAAAATCGCAAAACGGTCGGCGTCGCGCCACGCCGTAAATTTGGCACGGAATGCGTGCAGTGCATCCATGTCCAAATCTGTCGTCACACCCAGATCGTTACCCTTGAAGTCAATCACAGCCGAATCTCCCGCGTAATCGTCATACGGATCCGTACCTATGCGGTTGACACCCAATACGTACGCCTGATTCTCGATGGCACGTGCCGGGAGTAATTTCTGCCACGCTGTGCGGCGACTCGATGCCCACGACGCTACGTAGATAATCGCGTCGTAATCCATATCCGTGCCACCCGACACGCACGGCACGCGGCGGCTCCACACAGGAAACCGCAAGTCGTAACATACCAACAACAAAAATCGTACTCCGCCGTACTCCACCACTGTGCGGATAGTTCCGGGTGCGAAATTGTCCGCCTCGGCACCCAAAAAGAGGTGGTGTTTATCCGCCCACGCCAACTCACCCGAGGGCTTGGCGAAGATCAGGCGGTTGAAATACCTGCCGCCATCCTCAATAACGACACTGCCACAAATCGCCTTGTCATACTTCCGGGCCCACGCACGCATCGTCTCGACAATCTCACCGTCCATCGGCTGTGCCACCGCGGCGATCTCATCGGGATGCGTAACGTAACCCGTGAAGCCCATCTCGGGCAGGCATATGAGCGACACGTCGCTCATCGTGGCGAGCTCACGCTCGACACGGGCGAGATTCTCTCGCCATGCCTGCCACTCGGGAGCGTACTCGATCAAATGTACTTTCATGTCTGTTTATTTGAATTCCACGAGGTTCCTGCCCTGCATCGCTGCCGGTTTCTCCACACCCATCAGCGCCAATACCGTCGGGGCCACGTCAGCCAAAATTCCATCCCGCACCTCCTTCACGCGACCGGATACCACGACGATCGGCACAGGGTTCAACGAATGTGCCGTATTGGGAGTACCGTCCGCGTTCAACACATGATCCGCATTGCCGTGATCCGCTATCTGCACCACCTCATAACCATTCCGAAGGGCTGCCTCGACAACCTTCGCCGCCGCCGTATCCACCGCCATGACCGCCTTCTCGATCGCTTCATATACACCCGTGTGTCCCACCATATCACCGTTCGCGAAGTTCAACGCCACAAAGTCATACTGCTGCGTGTCCAGTGCCGCGACCAGCTTATCGGCCACCTCGGGGGCACTCATCTCCGGTTGCAGATCATACGTCGCCACCTTAGGCGAGGGCACCAAGATCCGATCCTCGCCCTTGAACTTCTCCTCGCGGCCGCCGTTCAGAAAGAACGTCACGTGTGCATACTTCTCCGTCTCGGCAATACGAAGCTGCGTCAGGCCCTGCTTGGCGATCCATTCGCCCAGCGTATCGGTGACATTCTCCTTGTCGAACAGCACGTGCATGCCCTTGAACGTGGCGTCGTACGGCGTCATCGTACAGTAGTACAGCGGCAGCGTGTGCATACCCTCCTCGGACATGTCCTGTTGCGTCAACACGATCGTCAACTCCTTCGCACGGTCGTTCCTATAATTGAAGAAGATCACCAAATCGTGGGGTTCGATCATGCCACCCCTGTCACACACGATCGGTTTGATGAACTCGTCCGTAATGCCCTCATCATACGATTTCTGTACCCCTTCGAGGGGCTTACTCTCTTCCCCTATCCCATTCACCAGCAGATCGTACGCCACCTTCACGCGCTCCCAACGTTTGTCGCGATCCATCGCGTAGTAACGCCCCACCACCGTGGCGATCGTCGCGTTGCCATGCCGCTCGACACGCTCCAGGAATCCCTTGCCGCTGCGTGGGTCCGTGTCGCGGCCGTCCATAAAGCAGTGGATATACGTTCGGGCCGACAAGCCGTAGCATGACGAAATGTCCGTCAGTTTCAACAGATGATCCAGTGACGAATGCACACCGCCGTCCGACACAAGTCCCATCAGGTGCACCTTCACACCACGCTCGACAGCATACTCGAATGCCTTCTTAATCTCGGGGTTGTCGAGGATCGTGTCGTCCGTGCAGGCCTTGTTGATCTTCACCAGATCCTGGTACACCACCCTTCCCGCACCGATATTCAGGTGTCCCACCTCCGAGTTACCCATCTGCCCATCCGGAAGTCCCACACACTCACCGTCCGTGCGTAACGTTGCGTGCGGATACGTGTTCCACAGCTTCGTCAGAAACGGCGGTTTCACCTGCGAAATAACGTCGTCTTTACCACCGTCGCCAATCCCCCAACCGTCAAGGATCATTAAAAGTACCTTCTTCATTGCATCTGTTCTCTAATCATTTCGACCGCTTTGTCCATCGCGGCCTGTAAACCGTTTATATCTTTACCTCCGGCCGTGGCGAGGGTCGGCTGACCGCCACCGCTGCCACCGATCAATTTACCTGCCTCCTTCACGATCTCTCCGGCGTTCAGTTTCACGTCGTCACCCAGCGCCACCAACAGGGTCGGCCTATCACCGTACGTCGAGCCCACCACCAACGCCACATCTTTACTGCGTGACCGCAACGACATCGCGAGCTCCTTAACAACATCTATCTTCTTGTCCGTTTGGAACGTAATTACGCGATAGGCCTCAGAGATGGCGGATTTGTGGTCAAAGTGCGTTAGATTTGGCTGCAACGAAGCGATGAGGGGGGGGGATGTACATAACGTACTTCCCCCCGACGAAGAGCAAGGCGCAGTCGAATCTAACGTGCTTTCACCGCAAAGACGGTCTGCCCATTGCGATACCAACTCACGACGCATCGACTCCACCTCCTTCGCCAACGTGTCGTTCGTCTCCAACACCTTCTTGATCGCCTGCACCACTTGCGGGTTTTTCAGGTGTTCCGATACCTCGTGCAGCGTATCCTCGACACGGTACAGATAGTCCGAAAACCCCTCGCCCGTCACCGCCTCGATACGCCGTACCCCTGCCGAAATAGCCCCCTCGCTCAGGATCTTGAAGTATCCCACCTCACCCGTCGCACGGGCGTGCGTGCCGCCGCACAACTCCACCGACTCACCGAAACGGATCATACGTACCCTGTCGCTATATTTCTCGCCGAACAGCATCATCGCGCCGGCGGCTTCGGCCGCGTCGCGTGACACGTCACGCGACTCTTCGAGCGGATAGTTCGCTCGAATGGAGCGGTTCACGAACCGTTCCACGGCCCGAAGCTCCGCCGGCGTGACTTTCTGGAAATGCGAAAAGTCGAAACGCAATCCGTCACCCGTCACTTGCGAACCCTTCTGCTCCACATGCATGCCCAGAACACTCCGAAGTGCCTCGTGCAACAGGTGTGTCGCCGTGTGGTTCGCAGCCGTGGCACGACGACGTTCCACGTCCACTACCGCCACGAAATCCGACTCCGGATGGAGGGGCAACCTTTCTACCCAATGCACCGTCAGGTCGTTCTCCTTATCCGTACCGATGATGGGCGTGCGTGTACCCTCTTTATCCTCGATATATCCCGTGTCGCCCGCCTGACCACCCGAAGCGCCATAGAACGGCGTCTTGTCGAACACCAACTGGTATTGCGTCTTGCCCTTGGACGTCACCTTACGATACCGCGTGATCTTTACGTCGGCACTCAACGCATCATACCCCACAAACTCGCTCCGCCCGATCGGCATCAGGTCCACCCAGTCCTCCTGCGTCACCGCCGCATCGCCGCGCGAGCGCTCCTTCTGAGCGCGAAGCTCCGCTTCGAAGCCTTGAAGATCCACTTCAAGGCCACGCTCGCGCGCGATAAGTTCCGTCAGGTCGATAGGGAATCCGTACGTGTCGTACAGCACAAACGCGTCCTTACCCGAAATATTCCCCTTCTTCATCACACCGTCCAACAACTGTATGCCCGTCGACAGCGTGCGCAGGAACGAGGCTTCCTCCTCCTCGATCACCTTCTCGATCAATGCCTGCTGTGCCTTCAGCTCCGGATACTGGCCGCCCATCTGTTCCACCAGACCCGCCACCAATTTGCACATGAATGGCTCGTTGAAACCCAGATACGTGTACCCGTACCGCACGGCGCGGCGTAGAATCCGCCGGATCACATACCCCGCCTTCACGTTCGATGGCAACTGTCCGTCCGCGATCGAGAACGCAATGGCGCGGAGGTGGTCGGCAATCACACGTAGGGCAATTTGGCGGTTTTCGCAAACATCTTTATCCTCTTTCGGGCCCCTGCCCCCCCCCTGAGGGCCCGAAACGGCCTCTCCGAGGCCGGAAGACATCGCCGAGAGTCTTTGTATGGTCGGTTGGAAGACATCCGTGTCGTAATTCGACTGCTTGCCCTGCAAGATCATGCACAAGCGCTCGAAACCCATACCTGTGTCGATATGCTTCGCCGCGAGGGGTTCCAGCGTGCCGTTCGATCGCCTGTTGTACTGCATGAACACCAGGTTCCAGATCTCGATCACCAACGGGCTGCCCATATTCACCACCTCACGCCCATCCACACGTGCACGCTCAGCGTCATCCCGCAGATCATAGTGTATCTCGCTACACGGTCCGCACGGTCCCGTGTCGCCCATCTCCCAAAAGTTATCGTGCTTGTTACCCCGAATAATATGCTCCGCAGGCAGGTACTGCAACCACAGATCGTATGCCTCTTGATCGAACGCCACGTTGTCCTCCGCGCTGCCCTCGAAAACGGTCACGTACATACGCTCCTTGCGCAACCCGTAAACACCTGTCAGGAGCTCCCAAGCCCAGTCGATCGCCTCCCTCTTGAAGTAATCCCCGAACGACCAGTTGCCCAGCATCTCGAACATCGTATGGTGATACGTGTCGCGTCCCACCTCCTCCAGGTCGTTGTGCTTGCCCGATACGCGAAGACACTTCTGTGCGTCCGCCGCGCGGGCGTAACTCCGAGGCACGTTGCCCAAAAAGACATCCTTGAATTGGTTCATGCCCGCGTTCGTGAACATCAACGTCGGGTCGTTCTTCACCACCATCGGGGACGACGGCACGATCGTGTGGCCCTTCGTCGCGAAAAAATCTAAAAACTTCTCTCTTATCTCGTTGCTTGTCATAGTTTGCAAAACTACATAATTTCCGCTAAATTTGCCAAATGAAGCCGCAGAAAAAGAAGAAGGCCAACCTGCGCTTGCGTGCCTATCGGACGGTACGGAAGATTCTGCTCGTCTTTATCGTCGTGTCGATCGCCAATGTCGTCTTCTCGAACGTCTTCTACACCCCGAAAATGTACCGGATCCTGCGTGACAACGAGGAGATGGTGCTCAAATATTACCTCCTTCAAGACCGCATACGTACCGATCAGCAGCGTCTCGATGAGATGCACCACCGCGACAACTATGTCTACCGATCACTTTTCTCCGCCGATACGCTGGATATCCCCGGAGCCTACACACCCTATCCGGCGGGGAAATACGCCGCTCTCGACGGGGATGATTACACCCCCCTGATGACCTCCACGTGGAAACAACTTGATCGGTTCGGTCGCGAGTTGTACCGTACCTCCGTGTCGCTCGACGAACTGCAGATCCTCGCACGCAACAAAGACAACATGTCGTCCGCCATTCCGGCCATCTGGCCCATCGACCGACAGGCACTCCGTCGCGGTATCGGGGCGTTCGGGTACCGAATTCATCCCATTCACCACCAGCGAATCTTCCATAAAGGTGTCGATATGGCCGCCTCCACAGGCGATGCCGTCTATGCCACGGGCGATGCCACCGTCAAGGAAGCGGACATCAATCCACGCCTGCGCGGGTATGGCAAACAGATCCTGCTCGATCACCAGTTCGGGTACCAGACACGTTACGCGCATCTGTCGACCGTCTACGTGCGGCCCGGCGAGCGTGTCGCTCGCGGCCAATTGATTGGCCGTGTAGGCAGTACAGGTGCCTCCACCGGGCCGCACTTGCACTACGAAGTGATACATAATGGCTCCGTCGTGAATCCCATCAACTACTTCAACCGAAACATGACCAACGAGGAGTACGAGCGTCTGATGGAGCAGATGACCGAGTTGAATCTCGATATAATGGATGACGATGAATAAACCGGCCAAACAGTCGACCATCAGGCAACGCGTGATACGTATCACGTTTCAGGCGCTCGTCTGGATCGGTGCGCTGGTACTCTATTACATCCTGATCTCCCTGTTCTTCGACACGCCCGTCGAGTACGAACTCAAAAAATCCACACGTCGCATGCGTACCGAGTACAAACGCCTGGAGGAGCGTTACGATTCGCTGCTCACCGTGATGGACAACGTCGCGGCACGCGACCAAAATGTATTCGGATTGCTGTTCGAGTCCACACCCTACGACTTCGATTCCGAGGAGCGTGCCAAGGAACTGGCCTCGTACGAGGAGCTGATCGGGCGTTCGGACAGGCGTCTGGTGAGGGAATTCAGGACACGTCTCGATGGCATGGAGCAGGAACTCGCCAAACTCAACGACTCGTACCTCGCCCTGCAATCGCAAATGGATTCCGTCGGCAGCGGACGCAACTACATACCCGCCATTCAACCCGTCCTGAACAAGCAACTTACCCTCCTCACCTCATCCTACGGCATGCGTATCCATCCGTTTTACCGCACGTTGGAGTCGCATCAGGGTGTCGATTACGCCGTGCCGGAGGGATCGCGCGTGTTCGCCACGGCGGACGGGCATATCAAGGAGATTGCGGAGCGCTCCACGGCCGGAAAAACCGTCGTCATAGACCATGGCAATGGGTACGAAACGTCGTACAGCCACCTGATGGCCGTGAACGTGACACGGGGACAGTCCGTCCGCCGTGGCGACATCATCGCCCTCTCGGGTGACACGGGTCTCTCACTCGCACCACACCTCCATTACGAAGTGCGCCACAACCGCATGCGTGTCGATCCGATTCACTACTTCTTCATGGAACTGTCACCCGAGGAGTATCAACGTATCATGCGTATCGCCGAATCGGGCATGCAGTCGTTCGATTAGAATTTTCTTTTTCAAGACCTTTAAGACCGCCGCTTTTTGGTGAAAAGCGGCACCAAAAACTTTTCTGGATACTTCGTATCCCTCCTTCTGCGAGAGGACAAACGCTTTCAGCGTTTCAGTTCATTTAGCGTGCAGGTTCTTTCGTGAGTGAACTCCCGTCGAACCTCCCCGCCAAACGAACGAGCTCCTGCGGAGCTCTTGTCCTCGCGACCAAAATCGCAGACCCTGAAAGGGTCGGGGACGAAAATCAAAAGGCTGCGTCAAATTTATTTGAAAGCAGATATTTGATTTTTGGACACAAAAATTCTGAAAGAATTTGAGATTGGTGGGCGCGCAAATTATGGAGATGCAAAGCATCTCCTGAAGTTTTTTGCAGGAGCTTTTTTTCAAAAAAGCGACAGTTGAGTAAGAAAAAGCGAACAGTGGGGAAAAAAACGGAGAGATCAGAGACCATCGCGAACGAAGGTGGCGAGGGAGGCGAACCACAATAAAATAATGGAGGCGCGGCCCAATAGCTGACGGAATAAAAAAAAACGTTGCGTTGTCGAACCCATCAATTTTTCGAGTTCCATCGTCACCAGATGCTCCTCAGAATCAATAACACGAATATCGAAATCATAAAAAATAGCGTACTTGAAATTCACGAAATCCAAACGATAACGTGCCGGTTTGCGTTGGTACTCGATCATCAACACTTCGGCCTCCTCATCGTACCGATATTTACGTTGTACGGGCTTCTGACCGGGTTTTCGCTCGACAAGAACGCCATGGGGCTGGAACTCCCAAACCTGCTCCCCGGAGCGAAATCTACGGAACGTCTTCCACCCGTCCGGCGTGTTATAATTCCAGCAGCGCATCTGCCACTTGCCCAAAAGCTTGTTCATACCAATGAAACGAAAAATTATATAAATAATTGCCCCGTTCCCGACTTTTTTGACTTTTTAGAATATTTTTATCCCGAAATGAAAAAGTGCGGAAACAATTTTCCCATCACTTGGTCTTGCGAACCTCAAACCGGATTATTGTCCCGCACCGGAGGTCCTAAATAAATAGGCACACACTCCGAGCGTACAACCTCGACCCGATTTTTAAACACCATCGTTTCCGATGGGCGCAAGTTTAGTGAATGGGATCAAAGAGTTGTGCTCTATTGATGGGGGCAAATATAGTGATTTTTTTATTATATTTGCGCCATGTTGTCGACAGATGAAATAATCACGATCTTACGTCATTCAAAAGAACTTCTCGAACAGGTCGGTGTGTCGGAGGTGGGACTGTTCGGCTCTTCCGCACGCGGACAAGCAGGGACGGATAGCGACATAGATATTCTTTTGGATTTTGAGACAGGTGAGGAAACGTACTCAAATTTTCTCTCCGCATACGATATTTTGGAAGATAAGCTCAAGGGGGAACATATCGACGTGGTTACCCGAAAAGGTCTCAGTCCATATATCGGACGTCACATCCTAAACGAAGTGGTGTATGTATAAAAATTACGTCGAATTGCTGCGCCACATCCTTGATGAGTGTGACTACATCATTTCAGTCATCACGCCCGAGGTGAGCGAGGAGGTGTTCATGCACGACGAAACGCTCAAACGTGCTGTTGTGCGGAGCCTCGAAATTATCGGTGAGGCAACCAAGAAAATTCCGGTCGACATCAAACTCAAATGGGGCAATATCTCATGGAAAAACATGGCCGGGATGCGAGATCGGTTGATCCACGACTATATGTGGATTAACTATTTCATCGTCTGGGACGTCGTGCGTAACATTATTCCGACGATCAAAATCCAAATCGAAGAGGCGGTTAGCAGTTCTCGATAACCTTCCCTCGCATCACGTACCAAACGTATCCCTCGACGCGGGGATATCCCATTTGGCGCAGCAGGTCGACGTAACGTAACACCTGGGTGCGGTGCGACGGCAATTCCACCTCGCCGAACTTGTAATCCACCACCACAACCCGCTCCGGTGAGATCATCACCCTGTCCGGACGCAACATCCCATCGGGCGTGACGATGCTACTCTCGGTACGGATCTCGTCCCAAGCGGAAATGAACCACTCCGCCACGTCGGGGTTTTCGAGTGCCGTTCGGACCGCCTCGGTAAGCCTCTCGGACTCCACGGGAGCGACTACCCCGTCGATTTCCATGCCACGGATCGCGTCGAAAATATCCTCCGCCGTCGCGGCATGCTCGAACGCGCGGTGCAACAGGATTCCCATCTTCCGCCCTGATCCTTCGTCATCCAAAGTGCCCTTCAGACGCAACTTCATATCAGGCAGTGACGTCGGGTAGGATGGCAGAACCATCGGGACCGGTGCCGGAGCTGCGCCCCCACGTTCTTTGGGGGGCGGTGCGGAGGCGCCCCGCGGGGGTGCGTGTTTGGGCGGGGCGGCCCGGAAAGCGCCGAATTCACACTGCCCCATCGACCTGACCGCATCCAGGACCAACTGACCGATGCCGCGCGCGTGGGTTTCACCCTTGGCGTTCGTCGTGACGGGAATAAACACATGCAGCTGCTCCACGGCCCGTGTCACAGCCACATACAGCAGATTCACCGCATCGACATGCGAATAGACCATCTCGCGGTAGTAATCCGCCGAGAAATCGGACTCGCTCATCGCCGCCTTGAACTTCACGGGAAAGGTCTCTCTCCGGGCCGCAGCCTCCGCACCTCCGGCATCTCCGTTAGAGATGCCTCCGCCAGTGGAGGCACTGGCCCAGACTATCCCCTTGGAATTCAATGCCCAGTTGCAGTATGGCATCAGGATGACCTTGTTTTCGAGTCCCTTGGCTTTGTGGATCGTCAGGATCTCGATCGTCGTGGCACTCGCTCCGACACGCAATGATTCCGCATGGCCCTTGTCATCCCAATATTGCAGGTACAGCGACGTGTCGGGCGTACGGTTCGTGCAGAACGCGATGATCTGTTCATGTAATGCCTGCAGGTAAGCGATCTCGGACGACGACGCATCCTCCGCCCCCAATCCGAAACGCATCACGATACGCTCGAACGCCTCCTCGGGCGACAGATGTCGCAACGTTTCAAAAAACACTACCTCATCCTCACTCAACTCCGTCGCGAAATTACGGTCCAGAAACCGGTTGAAAATCGCCTTGGAGATGCCGTCCTTCAAATCGAGAGAGAGACGCAAATTGGATATGACGAACCCTACCACCGGCGCCGCATCCACCGCCAGAGCCTCCTGAGTCATGATATCGAACGCGTAACGGGGGTCCGTGTTGTGTCGTTTGAACTCCAACAGCGTCTCCGCCACCCGTGCCCCTTCAGCACGTGTACGCACCAAAATCAGGATATCGCGAGGCGTGTAGCCCAAATCCAGAATCGCCTGAATACGCTCCACGACAGGTGGTTCCTCGTTGCAGGGCGTCACGGAGACATAACCGCCTTGCTCCTTTTTCGGAGTCTGCGAGTGATGTGTGTAGGCACGTCGCAGGGTGTCACCCAGTTCACCCGTCAATCCCGGCGGGAGTAACTCATTCAGTTGCCCGTTTCCCGCTTCGACGACACGGGCGATCAGGTCGTTGTTGAACCGTACCACCTCGGGAAGGCTGCGGAAGTTATCTTGTAGGTGGATGATGTCGGCATCGCGTAACGATTCGGAGGCCTCGTAGCCCAACAGTCGCCAGTCCCCGCCGCGCCATCGGTAAATGGACTGTTTCACGTCGCCCACGATCAGCACGCTCTCGGCCGTACTTTCGGCCATCGCGTTGTGCAACAGCGGCAGAAAGTTCTCCCACTCGCGACGTGACGTGTCTTGAAATTCGTCGATCAGAAATCGGTCGAAACGATTGCCGACTTTTTCGTATATGAACGGTGTGTCGTTATGGCGAATGAACTCTGCCAGAATATGTTTCGTGTCTGATAGCATCATCACGTTCTCCTCCTGACAGAGGCGTTGCACCTGCATGCGTAAATCCCATAGCAGGGCGAAACTGCGGTAGTTCTCGCGCAACAACGAGGCGGTGTTCCACATGCGGATATGCGTGTCGTAAAAGTCACAGACGTCCGTCAGCACATCCTGTTTGCGTACCGTTTTGTTGGGTTCGGGAGGCAGGCCGGAGCTCGATGCCACATTTTGCAGGTAACGGTTCGCGGTCTTGTTCTCTACCCGATCCACCGCCCCGGCACACAGCGCGCGATACTGATTTTGTGTGGCGTTTGCCGACTTAACCGCCTCGTTGACAATGCGTTCCAGCTCCTCCTTATTGGCGGCACTTTCAACACAAAAATCCTTGAATAGTTCATCGCCCAGCGATAAAATCCCCTCGCGAACGTCCCACCGTTTTCCCTCCTCGACACGCTCCTCCACGAATGCCGCCAGCCACTTCCTTAGCGCATCGTCCACGCGGATCTCCTCCACCAACGCGTCGGCACTCCGTGACAAAACCCCCTGCGTGTCGATCTCCACGTTGTAGTTCAGATCCAGACCCAACTCACGCACGAGCGCGCGAAGTACACGTTGGAAAAATCGGTCCAACGTCATCACACTAAAGTGTGAGTAGTCGTGCAGCAGGCACGACTGTACTTCGCGCGCTCGTGCGTGTATCTCGTCCGACGTGAGTCCCAAATCGCGCTGCAAAGGGTCCAAATAACCGCTTTCATCACCAATCGCCAGCTTATGGATCTCGGTCAGGATACGCGACTTCATCTCCTCCGTCGCCTTGTTGGTGAACGTGACAGCCAGAATATGACGGTACAAAATCGGCATCTCGATGACGTCACGCACATATTTATACGCCAACTGCCACGTCTTGCCCGATCCTGCACTCGCGTTGAGAATTTTCGCTCGCATCGTGTAAAAATAGCCAAAATTTTCGTAATTTCACTGCCGTGAAAACCTTTTTGCACGAACTTGCCAATACCCTCTACGAACGCTATGGGGACGGGATTTCAAACCTCGAAATCGTCTTCCCATCGCGACGGGCGCAGCTTTTTTTCATCGACGAGTTGCGTTCCATCAGTATCGCCGCAGGACGCCCCATCTGGCAACCGAAATTTGCCACGATCGACTCCCTTATGTCCGAACTGTCGCCACTCAAAATCGCCGACCGGACACGCCTGATCGTGGAATTGTACCGCGTGTACTCACAATTTCACGATGAGTCATTCGATAAATTCTATGCATGGGGAGACCTGCTGCTCTCCGATTTCGATACCGTCGACAAATACCTTGTCGATGCCGATATGCTGTTCCGTAACATTCTGGATATCAAAGAGTTGGAAGCAGATATATCATATCTTTCAATAGACCAACTGCAACTCATTCGACAGTTTTGGAGCAACTTTGCCGAAGAGGGTGCCGTGAGCGTCGAAAAACAGCGATTCTTGAAGATTTGGAAGACGCTATCTCCTGTGTATCAAACATTTAAGTCGCGTCTTGCCGAACAGGTGATCGCGTATCCGGGAATGGTGCATCGCGATGCTGTGGAACGTCTCAAAAACGACGGTTTCGAGTCCGAAAAGGAGTATATAATAGTTGGATTCAACGCCCTAACCCAGTGCGAGTTACGCCTATTCAAACACCTCTCTCGAAATGCCGAATTCGTGTGGGATTTCGATAACTATTATGTGGATGATAAATTTCAGGAGGCAGGTGTATTTTTGAGAGAAAACGTACAGTCATTTAAAGCATCACTTGAAGTAACACACGACAACTTCCTAAGAGACAAACAGATAGACATCACATCAACGACCTCCAATGCCATCCAGTGCAAACACGTAAATACGCTTCTCAGGGGCCTGCAACGCACTTTTGGCACCCTCGGCAAAGAGACTGCCATCGTGCTGACCGATGAAAGTCTCCTAATCCCGCTCCTACACGCATTGCCGGCCGATTTGAAGGTAAACGTGACGATGGGATACCCCCTCAGGCAAAGCCATGAATATGCCGAGTGGGAGCAAGGGGACGATAAGAAAAAACTATCGTTTCAAAATATTCTATCAGAAAATCCTATAGCAAACTATCTCAACGAAGAACTCACCAAACTCGCCAATTCGCTCGATGAATGCCGCGTCGATTACTCGCCGAAAACATTCACCGCAATCGCCCGAAAACACCTCCAATCACTCCGTATCCCGTACGAAGGGGAACCCCTCGACGGCATCCAGGTGATGGGTATTCTCGAAACGCGAAACATCGACTTCAAAAACGTCATCGTACTATCATGCAGCGACGATGTGTTCCCCGGCAAACATACCTCCAACGCCTCGTTCGTGCCCTATAACCTGCGTGCAGCATACGGTCTGCCGACACCCGAATATCACGAAGGGACGCAAGCATACCTCTTCTACCGACTCCTCCAACGTGCCGAAAATGTGCACCTGCTCTACTGCTCCCATGCCGATGAGAAAACCACCGGTGAACCGTCGCGATACATATACCAACTCGAATATGAGTCGCCGCACAAAATCAGCCGTCATACAGTCGGGATAGATATCGACCGTGTCGAAATCACTCCCATCGCGGTGCCAAAAACTGGCGAGGTGGCGGAAAAATTGAGACAATTCCTGCTGCCGATGGCGAGTGTCGATGCGCCGCGCCCCGCAGGCGCGTGTGCAGACGCCGCCCCGTGGAAGATCTCTCCGACCAGTTTTTTCAGGTACATCGCCTGCCCCCTCAAATTCTACTTCCACTCCATTGCCGGGTTGCGTCCCGCGGATCCCGTTGGCGATGAGGTCGATGCACCCATGTTCGGTACCATCCTGCACAGCGCGTTGCAGTACCTGTACGGGGCCAGTGCCTCCGTTGGCGAAGGCATCTCTATCGGAGATGCCGGAGGTACGGAGGCTGCGGCCCGTGTCGAGACCGCCGTCATCAGAGCCATCAACGAAAACTACCTCCGAAATCCCGACGCGTCGCCCGAAACATATACCGGCAACCTGCTGCTGATCAAAGAGATAGCGTCACATTACGTACGTAACGTCGTGGCGTATGACCGGGCGAATCCAGACTTTACCACCATCGCACTCGAACAGCAAATTCATCACGACTTCACCTTCGCACCCGATAGATCCGTGCGGTTCGCGGGGGTGGCCGATCGGATTGATCGGATAGAAGGATTTTCGGAAATTTCGGGGAGGGATTTTTGCACCGAGCGACAGAGAGAAGGAGGGAGTGTACCCGAAGTACATGACCGACTGAACGACAAGGAGGTGCGAAAAGCACCCGCGAAAATCCGAATAATCGATTATAAGACAGGGGAGCCACACTTAGAGTTCAAAAGTCTGGGGGACTTATTCCATGGCGATGGAAAGCAACGGCAGTCTGCCATCATCCAGACGCTCCTGTACTCGATGATGAGTTCATCCGAGGGGGATTCCATCCCTAATTTATACTATGTACGCGATATGTACCGCCCCGACTACTCGCCGCTGCTCGTCGACAAGGAGCGTGACGCCACCGGGCTACCCTACTCCGCGTACAAAAATGAATTCGAGGTGCTCCTGCGCACCACACTCACCGAACTGTTCGACGAAACGATCCCGTTCACACAGTGCAATGACCCGGTGCACACATGCCGGTACTGCGACTTCAAAGAGATCTGTAAACGATAGCCGGGCCCGTCACACGAAATCCGAACCAGTCGCCCAACGACTCGTTCAACGTGCCGCGCCACCAACCCTCCAACACCGCGTCGTGTAACGGGTATTTCAGGTTCTCCGTCGTGACGAGTGTCCGTTCGCTCAACGTGAAGATCGACACCTGCTCCCCAACGATGCTATCGAAACGCGTGTCGCCCAAAATCGGCACGAAAATACCCGTGTCCGTCACCATGCGTACCGTCACCCCCTGATTCGCGTAATCCACCAACAGTGACACGTTGCCCAGCGTGTGATCCTCGCGTCCGCCCGTGGCTCCCAAAATCACGAGTTTCGTCCAGCCCCTCTCCATACAAAACTGTACCGATTTCGTCAGGTCGTTCGTCTCCTGATCCGCATCCGCGTGTAAAATATCCGCGTACCGCTCGCGCAAATCATCCGGAATGGAATCCAGGTCACCCACGATCGCGTAAGGTTCCATGCCATGGGCCACGAGTTTCACGACCGCGCCGTCGCAACAGACAACCCGTGCCGCGCTATGGAGCAGTTCCAGTGCCACAGGATGCATCGGGAAAGCCCCATCCGCTAAAATGACCGTGCTCATACTGCCTCCCGTCGCCATTTGATAAACCCAAATACCGCCACAATCATGTATAACCCGTACAGTACCGAGGTCGGGTACAGCCCCTGCGTGAAGGCCAACCAGGTCATCAAACCATCAGCCACCAACCACACCAACCACTGCTCCGCCCACTTACGGGTAAGCATCCACAGTCCCACCACACTCAAGCCCGCGATCAGTGCGTCAGCGAACGGTACCGTGGAGTCCGTGTATCTCAACACGAGATAGACCAGTGCTGTGGCTGCCGTGGCGACCAACACCCCCAACGGGTAGAAACGGCGCGGCGTACGGGTGATGGGGAGCTCCTTCCTCTCGACACCGCGTTTCCAAGCGATCCAACCGTATATACTCGCCAACAGATAGTAGGCATTCAGTCCCATGTTGGCGTACACCCCGGACTCGAAATAGACATAGATGTAGATCGCCGGCATGACCGCCCCCACCACCCACAGCCACACACTCGCTCGGTACTCCAACCAGATGTACACCAGTCCGGTCAGAGCACCTAAGAGTTCGAGTATTTGAGGAAAATCCATGATCCTAATCTATATTTTTGTGGTCAGCGGGGTTGCAGATTTGGGGCTTTGTCGAAGTTGGGCGACGATGGGGATGTACATGAGTACCTCCCCTCGGCGACCAACGAGCAAAGTGCCGAAGATGCACCCCGATCACCACAAAAACGTAATGTTTGCCAGTACATTAAACATAGCCTGCGGAAGGTAGTACGCTTCGTCCTGCCGTTCTCCACCCACCAGGGAGGAGTAGCCGTAGCCATTGCTCGCGTATTTCACGTCGAAAATATTATTCAACTGTACGCCAAATCTAACGTTTTTATACGTATATCCCAAATCGAGGTCCGTGACACAATACTCGGGCAGCGTCAACGTCTCCACACGGGCATTCGTCAGGTATTGCTTGCTCACGTAACGCGTCTTGATGCGTGCCGAAAATCCCGACACATGGAAATCCAGCTCCAGGGCCGCGATCAACGAGGGGGAGTACGACAGTGTCGATTCGCCAGTCGGCAACTCCTTCTCGCTCAGATAGTTCCAATCGGCGTCGTACTCCGACACATATTCCGAAAAATCACGGATGCGGTTCTGGCTCAGCGTGACGTTACCGCCCAGCGTGAACCAACGGGTCAGGTCCAAATCGGCCATCACCTCGATACCCCTCCGGTAGCTCCTCGCCACGTTGCGCATCATCGCCTCGCCCGTGTCCGAAAGTTCACCCGTCGCGACGAGCTGATCCTTGTAGCTCATGTAATAGAAGTTCACACCTGCGTCGAACCGCTTATTGCGAAACCCGTAACCGAACTCCCAGTCGTACAGGCGCTCCGCGAGCGGAAATTCATCCAGTTTGGTGTCCGTGAAGTTACTGCGGTTCGGCTCCTTATGTGCCACGGCGAACGACACGTACGCACGATGGTTGCGTGCCCACGTGTAGTTAACACCCGCTTTCGGATTGAAGAAGTCGTAGCTCCGATGGATGTTCAGCATCTGCAGGGCGTCCGTGACACTCGAAAAGTTGTCGTTCGTGCCCACGATGTTGTGTTGGATGCCGCGGTACTGCATGTCGCCATACAGATGCAACCCGCGCGCGACCTCGTAACTCGCCTTCGCGTACAAATTCCCGTCGTATTTCGTCGAGGCATTCCGGTAATAATTCACCCCCTGCATCGTACCCCAGTGCTTGCCGTCATACACACTCGCCGCACCGCCCAACGTCAACTGAAACCGGTGCGACGTGTAGCGTGCCGATGCCACAGCGCCGAAGAAATGGTTGTCCATCAGCTTCTTGCGGATCGGATCCGCACCCTCGACGAACTCCGTAAATCCGTACTCCTCCGGATCGTCGCCGTTGCGCCACTGGTTATAAAACCCGTAACCGTATGTGTAGTGTGTCGTGGCGTTGAGCTCCCAACGGCCGTTAAAACGATGGTTCACGATGAGTTGGTTGTTGATCTGGGTGTAGTTGTCCGTCTGGTCGTCAAAATACGACACGCTCCCATCGGCGTGTTCCACGAGACCCTGCGAGTTGAACCTCCGTAACACACGGTCCTTCAACATATCCTTCGTCACACCGTCGTACGCCAATCCCACCTTGGCCACGCCGCCGAATGATAGGAATTTCACCATCGTGCGACCCTTGTAATACCCCGTCTGGAACATATACGCGCCCATGTCCGTCTTCGCGCGATCCACATAACCGTCGCTGCAAATGTGCGACAGGCGTCCGTCAACGATCCAGTGCTTGCCCAGCAGTCCGGAATTGATCTGTACCGATTGCTTGTTTGTGTTGTACGATCCGTAACTCAACGATGCCTGGCCGCCGAACTCGCTCGACAAAGGTGACGTGGCGATGTTGACGCTGCCGCCGAAGGCTCCTGTGCCGTTCGTACTCGTACCCGCACCACGCTGTATCTGTACCGTGCCGACACTCGACGCGAAATCGGGCGTGTCGTACCAGTACGTCGAGTGGCTCTCGGCATCGTTCAACGGAACGCCGTTCGCCGTGACGTTGATGCGCGTAGCGTCAGCGCCGCGCATTCGGAACGCAGTTCCGCCGATGCCGTTACCCGCATCTGACGTCGCAACCAACGAGGGGGTACCTTGCAGCAACGTCGGCATGTCGGCGCCGAAATTGGCATCCTCCACATCGCGTTGGCTTAACTCCGTGAAGGCCCCCGGTGTGGTACGGTCGGCACGCGTGCCCTTCACCTCGATCTCCTGTAACTCGTAGATCCGTGTCGTGTCCACCGCCGATCCCTCGGCACATACGTTCGACACCAGCGCGGCGAATGCCACGCACAAAAAAAACCTTTTCATTGCTTTTAATTTTTTTAATTAAACAATAAAAAGGGGCAGATTATGCTCCCGGTGTCGGCATTATCCGTGTCCGGTTCTATGGGTATAATCTCAGCTCCTCAACCTCGCGGCATCGGGGCACCCCTCAAAATTTCAGTCGCAAAGGTAGTATTTTTCTTATTAATTGAAAATTAATCGTTAAAAACTCCTCCTCTCCATCCTCCCCGCGGCGGGGTATCGTCGCAGCTCCACTGGTCAACTGTACGACCAGACTTCCCGCGGATACTATTGGGTACCGGCGGCCTCGTCTACAACGAGTGCGCGAAGGTTTCCGTTCGATGCCGGCGCCACGTATTCGACGAGTACCGATAACGTCGGTTATGTCTTCTCTCTCCGTTGTATAAAGATCTAATGTAGGGACGATACAAAGCGGCGGCAGAGCGGGATTTTTTGTTTTCATTATTTTCCTTACTTTTGTTCCTACAATCAAAAACAACCTTATTGCATAGATGGAACACAATCAACACGCGCTGCCAGAAAACGCTTATCGCGAACTTAAACCCAACGAATCGTACAAACCGTTGCAATCCGCATCGTCAAATCCGAAAGAGGTGACGCCCTATTCGGTGACGATGGGTATCATCATGGCCATCATCTTCTCAGCTGCATCGGCATACCTCGGACTTCGTATCGGGCACGTGTTCGAAGCCGCGATTCCGATCGCTATTATCGCCATCGGTATGGGAAACGTGCTCGGTAAAAAGAACATGTTGGGGCAGAACGTTATCATCCAATCCATCGGCGCGTCGTCGGGCGTAATCGTGGCAGGGGCCATATTCACCCTGCCGGCACTATACATCCTCGGTCTCGAAGCAGACTTCTATAAAGTGTTCCTGTCGTCGCTGTTCGGCGGCATCCTGGGTATCATCCTGTTGATCCCGTTCCGCAAATATTTCGTCAAGGAGATGCACGGCAAGTACCCCTTCCCGGAAGCAACGGCTACAACGGAGGTGCTTGTGTCGGGTGAGAAGGGTGGCAATCAGGCCAAACTCCTCGCGGTGGCAGGTCTCGTGGGCGGTCTCTACGACTTTGCCGTCTCCACGTTCGGACTCTGGACGGATTCCATCTCCACACGTATGTCGGCATGGGGCACTGCCATCGCCGATAAATTCAAGGTACTCATCAACCTCAATACCTCTGCCGCTGTGCTCGGTCTGGGATACATTATCGGATTGAAATATGCCGCCATTATCGCTGCCGGGTCTTGTCTCGTGTGGTGGATCATCGTGCCGGTCGTAGGTTCCACTGCTACGGGGGCCGCGATGTCGCCCGAAGAGTTGTTCGCGTCGTTCGGACGGCCCCTCGGTATCGGCGGCATAGCGATGGCCGGTCTTATCGGGATCATTCGACAGGGCGGTATTATCAAACAAGCGCTCGGGCTTGCGGTCAGCGAGTTTTCGGGTAAAAAGAGAGAGAAGGTCGTCGTCGAACGGACACAACGCGACATATCCATGCGTACGATTCTCACCATTCTCATCGCCACCTTGGCAGCCGTATTCTTCTTTTTCCAGTTCGGTGTGCTCAATAACTGGGGACAGACCGCCATCGCGCTCACTATCGTGTTCGTGATCGCGTTCCTCTTCACCACCGTCGCGGCGAACGCCATCGCTATCGTCGGGTCGAACCCCGTGTCGGGAATGACACTCATGACGCTCATCCTCTCGTCGCTCGTACTCGTGTCGATCGGTCTGAATGGCAATGCCGGTATCACAGCCGCACTCGTCATCGGTGGCGTCGTGTGTACAGCCCTCTCCATGGCAGGCGGATTCATCACAGACCTCAAAATCGGTTACTGGCTCGGTACCACGCCCAAGAAACAGGAGGGATGGAAGTTCGTCGGTACCGTGATCTCTGCCGCAACCGTTGCCGGTGTGATGATGATCATGAACCAGGCGTATGGGTTCGGTCCCGATTCGTCGCTCACCGCACCGCAAGCCAATGCCATGGCAGCCGTGATCCAACCCCTCATGACCGGGGGATCGGCACCTTGGGTGTTGTATTTCTGTGGTGCAGTGTTGGCCCTCATCCTCACAGCGCTCGGCGTACCCGCACTGCCGTTCGCACTCGGTATGTTTATCCCGTTGCACCTCAATCTGCCACTCGTCGTGGGTGGTCTCGTGGCATGGTTCACGACACGTTCCAAAGACTCCGTTCTCAATAAGGCACGCTCGAACCAGGGTACGCTCATCGCTTCGGGATTCATTGCCGGAGGTGCTTTGATGGGTGTCGTTTCGGCCATTATCAGCTATTTCGGTGGCGATCTCACCCTCCAGGGATGGCTCGCCAATCCCGTGTCAGGTTACGTGGGTATCGCGGCATACGTCGGTCTCGTAACCTACTTCGTCATCCACACGCTCAAAGCGAAAAAAGAGTAAAAACATACCATCATGACAACACTGAAAGATCGGTTCCTGAAATACGTGTCATTCGATACACGGAGTGACGAATCGTCCACCTCGTACCCGTCCACCGAGAAGCAACTCGTGCTCCTGAACCATCTCGTCGAGGAGATGAAAGCCATCGGGCTCACCGAAGTGTCAATCGACAAGAATGGCTATGCAATGGGGTCTATCCCTGCCTCTCCGGGGTGCGAAAAAGCACCCGTGATCGGGTTTATCGCCCATGTCGATACCGCCCCCGATATGAGCGGCGCCAACGTCCATCCCCAGATCATCGAGAATTATGACGGGTCGGATATCAAGCTCAACGACACGCTCACGATGCGTGTGGCGGATTTTCCCGAGTTGTCGTTCTTCAAGGGTCACACCCTCATCACCACAGACGGTACCACCCTACTCGGTGCGGATGACAAAGCCGGGGTCGCGGAGATTATGACAGCCGCCGAATACCTCATCGCGCATCCCGAAATCAAGCACGGGAAAATCCGCATCGGGTTCACTCCCGACGAGGAGATCGGTCGAGGGGTCGATCACTTCGATGTCAAGGCGTTCGGTGCCAAGTTCGCCTACACCATAGACGGCGGTTTCGAGGGAGAACTCGAATACGAAAATTTCAATGCCGCGGGTGCCAAGATCGACATCCAGGGATTGAACGTGCATCCCGGGTACGCTAAGGACAAAATGATCAACGCGATACAGGTGGCGTGTGAACTCAACGCGATGATTCCCGCCTGGGAGCGTCCCGAACACACGACCGGGTACGAAGGGTTCTTCCACTGTCACACCCTCAACGGTAGCGTCGAGAATGCCACCATCGCCTACATCATCCGTGACCATGACATGGAGCGGTTCGAGGCTAAAAAGAAACTCATGACCGAGGCCGTGGCCCTCCTTCAACAAAAATATGGCGAAGGTGTTCTCACACTGACCCTCAAAGACCAATATTACAACATGCGTAAGATGATCGAGCCGCATCCCGCGGTGATCGAAAAAGCCATCCTCGCCATGCGTGAAGCCAATGTCGAACCTTTGATCCGCCCCATCCGCGGCGGTACCGACGGAGCGCGTCTGTCGTTCATGGATCTGCCGTGTCCCAACCTGTTTGCCGGCGGTATGAATTTTCACGGGAAGTTCGAGTATGCCTCACTCACCACCATGGAAAAATCAGTTTCCACGATTATCAACATCGCTAAACAGTGGGCCAAATAGCCCATAGGATCATCGCGGCGGCGGTGCCCATCGTGTGCCTCGCCGATCCTGACGAGAATGCATGGCGTATCGTTACCCTCATTCAACGCGCAGCTGAAAAAGGTGCCACAGAGCTACACCTGCCTCACAGGGCTACAACCGGTGTGACATGTGGCGACCTGTCCCTACAACCGCTCCTCGCGGCGGCCTCCGCGCGTGCCGAATCTGTGATTCGGCACGCTGCACGCGAAGCGGGTCTGAAAGTTTACTTTCAGGCGGAGGCCCCGTGTCACGCAATACTTGGAACGTACCCGCAACTCGTCGAAAAACTCCGATGTCGATCGCTCGCGACAGACGAACCTGTTATATATGTGTCGCCCGGATACGGCGAATCCACCACCGATTATGTGTATGCCGGTGACGCGATGATCTTTCACCGTGGCACCCTGATCGCCGCCTCGGAACGCTTCTCGCTCCACGAACAACTCGTCGTCGCTTCCATTGACGGGCCTGTGACGGGTCAGCGAATCGCCAGCGAAGGGCAGGCAAAAGAAATATTGCAGATGCAAAGCATTGCCCTCGCCACGCGTCTCACACATACGGGCATCCAAAAAGCCGTGATCGGAGTATCGGGTGGTCTCGACTCCACGTGGGCACTTATCGCCACGTGTCACACGTTCGACCGTCTCAACCTGCCGCGCTCAAACATCATCGCCATCACCATGCCCGGATTCGGCACCGGAGGGCGTACCTACCGAAACGCCATCGAACTCATGTCGTCCATGGGTGTGACGATGCGCGAAATATCCATCCGTAACGCCTGTGAACAGCATTTTCAGGATATCGGACTTATCTCACACAAGGGAGCTTCCTATGAAAATGCGCAAGCCCGCGAACGCACCCAAATCCTGATGGATGTCGCCAATATGGAAAACGCGCTCGTCATCGGTACCGGTGACCTCAGTGAACTCGCACTCGGATGGTGTACCTACAACGGTGACCAGATGTCGATGTATTCGCTCAACGCGTCGCTGCCCAAAACGCTCATCCAGACCATCACACGGGAATATGCGGAAGGATTGGGTGATGAAAGAGAGGATGCGGAGAATTCCAATTTTGTGGAATTTCGGAGAGGGATTTTTGCCGCGATGCAGTGCGAAGCCGATGGGGATGTACATGACGTACCTCCCCTCGGCGACAAGCAAAAAGCGGCAAAAATCATCCGCGAAAAACGCAAAATTTTGTTGGATATTGTCGACACGCCCATCTCCCCAGAGCTCCTCGCCACCGATCAACATACCGAAAATATTGTCGGGCCGTACGAGTTGCATGACGCGTTTCTCGAAGGGTTCATCCTCCGGCATGCCAACCCGGCCGAACTTTTAGACGACGCGCAACAACAGTTCCACGGGAAATATGACCGGCAGACCATCCTGAGGTGGATGCGTGTGTTCTTCGCGCGATTCTTCGCCAACCAGTTCAAGCGTTCCGCCATGCCCGATGGTCCTAAAATTACCGCTATATCGCTGTCACCACGTGGCGCGTGGAACGTGCCATCCGATGCCTCCGCGTCCCTATGGCTCCGTGAAATCGATAACCTGATCGCCTCTTAATGATCCTACAATGAAAAAAAATCTTCTAACAATCGCCCTCATCGCCCTGTCTTTTTCAGTTTCTGCGACAAACCTCTCTCTCTCCGGCACCTATGCCTTCAAAGAGCCTAAAGTCGAGTACCGTGGGGCGGATATGCTTCTCGCGATGGCGGTGACCGGCTTCAAGGAACAAATAAACATCCTCTACCTCCAAAACGGTCTCGATAAAAACCGTGCCTATATCCAGTTTAAATCCAAAAATCGGTTCACCAGCTGGGTCGTCGACAAGGAGGGTAACAAAGGAATCGACGGTACCTACACCATCGCTCCCGACGGCAAAAACATCGACTTCACATGGGCCGATAAAAAGAAAAAATACACCATTCGCGGTGAAATTACTTCCGCCCAAAACCCATCCGGGAATCCCTCCAATACAGGTTTCGTGATCATGTTCGATGCCAGCCGTGCCGCTCAAACCGCGAAAACAATCTCACCCGAACTCGCCAAAGACGAACAGTTCACCACCATCGCCACGCTCCTCGAAAACATGCCCGGACTCTGGCTCGGAGCGGTGTTTGCAAAGTAATCTCTCTGCCGCTTTTCACCAAAAAGCGGCGGTCTGAAAAAGGAAAGGTTTTAGGAAAAATCAGGAATCGGCGAGGCGTTTGATCTCGTTCAATTTGTTGAGCGCCTCGATAGGGGTTAACTCGTTCAGATTCAGACCCTTCAACTGGTCGCGTATCCCCGCCAATACCGGATCCGCCAACTCAAACAGCTGCATCTGCGTGCCGCCGCCACTGTGTGTCGGCAGAACGTCGGCCGAAGAGGCTTCGAGGCCTTCCAGGATCTTCTCCGCGCGACGGATCACCGAGGTCGGCAACCCCGCCATATTCGCCACGTGGATACCGAACGAGTGTTCCGTGCCACCCGGCTCAAGGCGACGCATGAACACCACCGTACCGTCGACCTCCTGCACCGTCACGTGGAAATTCTTCACGTGTTCGTAATGCAACTCCATCTCGTTCAGCTCGTGATAGTGCGTCGCGAAGAGTGTCCGTGCCCGCGAGGCAGGCATGTCGTGCAGATACTCCACGATCGCCCACGCGATCGACATACCGTCATAAGTGCTCGTGCCGCGACCGATCTCGTCCAATAATACCAGACTCCGAGGCGTGGCGTTATGCAGAATCGTCGCCGTCTCCAGCATCTCGACCATAAATGTACTCTCGCCCTGCGACAAATTGTCGCTCGCACCGACACGCGTGAAGATTTTATCCACCAGCCCCACGCGTGCCGCCTTTGCCGGTACGAATGACCCCATCTGAGCCATCAGCACGATCAGGGCCGTCTGGCGTAGCAGTGCCGATTTACCAGACATGTTGGGGCCGGTAATCATGAGGATCTGCTGCATGGCGTCCAACGTCACGTCATTCGGAATGTAGTGTTCGCCCACGCCCAACAGCGTTTCGATCACCGGGTGGCGTCCCTGAATAATCGCCACGCTACAACCGCCGTCGTCTCCGGGTTGAGCAGCTTCATCCTTCCCCAACGGGTCGACCAACTCGGGACGGCAGTAGTTCCACTTGCGTGCCTGAGTGGCGAACGATAGTAGGCAATCCACGCGGCCGACCAACGCGGCATTCCTCTGCAACGCGGCCAGCGACTCCGAAAGGAATTCCAACAGCTCCGTCCAGACACGTACCTCGATCTCGATAATTCGCTCCTCGGCCGTGAGGATCTTCTCCTCGTACTCCTTCAACTCGGGTGTGATATATCGCTCGGCACCCGTCAGCGTCTGTTTGCGCACCCACTCCGCGGGCACCTTATCCTTGTGTGTATTACGTACCTCGATGTAGTACCCGAAAACGTTATTGAACGATATTTTCAACGGGATCCCCGTGCGATCCGTCTCCCGGGCACGGATGTCCTCCAAAACCTCCTTGCCGCGTTTGGCCGTGTCACGCAGATCGTCCAACTCCGCATCCACGTTCGCCGCGATCACCCCCCCCTTCTGAATCTGATTGCTCTCCGGGTCGGGCCACAGGTCATGTTCGATACGTTCGCGTACCTTCCGCAGCACCTCGATCTGTTCCGCCATGTCGCACAACGGCTCGCAATCGCTCGCCGCCAACACGCTCTTCAATCCCGAGAGCTCCTCCAGCGAGCGGCCCAGCGCAACGATTTCGCGCGGCGAAATGCGTTGCGCCGCGAGGCGCGAAGCGCATCGCTCCATGTCGCAGATCTGCGACAGGCGGGCCGCGACCTCATCCGACAACATCTCGTCGCCCACAAAACTCTCCACAACATCCAGACGCTCCTCCAACTGCTCCTTGTTGCGTATCGGGAAGGCGATCCAACGCCGCAACAACCGCGACCCCATCGGCGTGGAGGTCTGATCCAGTACCTCGGCCAACGACGACCCCTCACGTCCGCTCGACGAACCGAACAGTTCCAGATTACGCACCGTGAAGCGATCCAACCACACGTACTCCGACTGATCGACACGCGACAGCGAACGGATATGATCGAGATCCTTGTGATGCGTGAAATCCAGATAGTATAAGATAGTTCCCGCGGCGGAGATGCCCACCGTGAACTCCTCCACACCGAAACCCTTCAGCGATGGCGTACCGAACTGTTTGCACAGTTTTTCGCGATTGATCCGTTCCGAGAAGACCCACTCGTCCAAACGATACACGTAGTGTCCCGCGGCACCGAACGCGTCTGCGAAACGATCCTCCATCCCGCGCGGATACAAGACCTCCTTCGGACGAAAATTGGACAGCAGCTTATCCACATACCCGTCCGTGCCCTCCGCGACATAGAACTCACCCGTCGAGAGATCAAGAAACGCCACACCCGTCGACTCCTTGCCGAAATAGACCGACGCCAAAAAACTGTTTTCCACCGTGTCGGTAGGTGCCACGCCAGGCGTCAAGATCTCGATCACGCCACGCTCCACCAGGCCCTTGGCGGTTTTCGGATCTTCCAACTGGTCACACACCGCAACACGCTCACCGGCACGTACCAACTTAGGCAGATACGTGTCCAGCGCATGGTGTGGAAATCCCGCTAAAGCCACCTCCGACGCAGATCCGTTGCCACGTTTGGTCAGCGTGATGCCCAAAATGGCACTCGTCTTGACCGCATCCTCACCGAAAGTCTCGTAAAAATCACCCATCCGAAACAACAAAATCGAATCGGGATGCTCGGCCTTCTTGGCCTTATATTGACGCATCAAGGGCGTATCTGATTTCTTTGGGGCGTAATCCGACATGAGATCACAAATGTAATACTTTTTTCAGAAAATTTCCGGTATAGCTCTTTTTCACCTTCGCCACCTGTTGGGGTGTACCTTCCGCCACGATCTTGCCTCCGCCGTCACCACCCTCCGGGCCCACGTCGATCACCCAGTCCGCCGTCTTGATCACATCCAGATTGTGCTCGATCACGATCACCGTATTGCCGCGATCCACCAACTTCGACAACACCCCCAACAACTGACGTATGTCCTCGAAATGCAGACCCGTCGTCGGTTCGTCCAGTATATATAAGGTGTGACCCGTGTCGCGTTTCGACAATTCGCTCGCCAGCTTGATCCGTTGGCTCTCGCCACCCGATAGCGTAGTGCAGGGCTGTCCCAATGTCAGGTACCCCAGGCCGACCTCCTGGATCGCCCTCAATTTCTGATAGATCGACGGCACATGCTCGAAAAACTCGGCCGCCATGTTGACCGTCATGTTGAGCACCTCGTCGATATTCTTACCCTTGTAACGTACCTCCAACGTCTCACGGTTGTATCGGTGGCCGCCGCACACCTTGCACGTCACATACACATCCGGCAGGAAATTCATCTCGATCGTCTGCACCCCTGCCCCGCTGCACGCCTCGCATCGACCGCCCTTCACGTTGAACGAGAAGCGTCCCGCCTTGAAACCCCGTATCTGTGCGTCCGGCGTCTGCTCGAACAGCTTCCGTATGTCCGTCATCACACCCGAATAGGTCGCCGGATTGCTGCGCGGACTCCGCCCGATGGGACTCTGATCCACCACCACCAGTTTATCCACATGTTCCAGCCCATCCACTCCGTCGTGCGGCAGCGGCAAGTCCGTCGATCGGTACAGTTTGTGCGACAACACCGGTCTCAGCGTCTGGTTGACGAGCGACGACTTGCCGCTGCCGCTGACGCCCGTCACCACCACCAACTTGCCCAATGGGAAACGCACATCCACATTTTTCAAGTTGTGACCCCGTGCGCCGCGTACCGTCAGGAACTCACCCGTACCGGGACGTAACTCCGTCGGCACTTCTATCTTCCGGCGTCCCGTCAGATAGTCCGCCGTCACGGAATCGGCCTTCAAAATATCCTCGAATGTGCCGCTCGCCACGATCCGTCCCCCGCGACGTCCGGCCAACGGCCCCACGTCCACGATCCAGTCCGCCGCACGCATCATCTCCTCGTCATGTTCCACCACGATCACCGAGTTACCCGCATCCCTCAGTTCGCTCAAACTGCGGATCAACCGCTCGTTATCCCGCTGGTGCAGTCCGATACTCGGTTCATCCAATATATAGAGCACATTCATCAACTTGGAACCGATCTGCGTCGCAAGGCGTATCCGTTGGCTCTCGCCGCCCGACAGTGTCCGTGACGCCCGGTCCAACGACAAGTATCCCAACCCCACATCGACCAGGAACTTCAACCGCTCGCCGATCTCCTTGATGATTTCACGGGCGATGGCACGCTCGCGTTCATTGAGGTACTCCTCCACACCACAAATCCAGTGCGAAAACTTCTCGATCGACAGTGCCGACACCTCCGCTATGTTCAATCCCCCGATCTTGAATTGCAACGCTTCTGCCTTCAACCGCGATCCGCCGCACACTGTGCAGGGCTCCGCCGAGAGTTTCTCCGCCACCCATCCCTCCGGGGCACCCATCTCCAAATAGTCATCCACCTCCTCGCGCGGCTCCACACCCAAACCGTTGCAGTGCGGACATGCGCCCTTCGGCGAGTTGAACGAAAACGTATGTGGCGCCGGATCCTCGAACGCCATGCCGGTCGTGGGACACATCAGGTGGCGCGAATAGTACCTCATCCCGTCGTCGTCATACGTGTAGACCATCACATTGCCCTTACCCTGACGCATCGCCTCGCGAAGAGAGGTCAATAACCGCTCCCGATCCACCGGCTTGGGCACGATCCTGTCCACCACCAACTCGATGTCGTGGACCTTATACCGATCCAACTTCAGGCCCGGCATCAACTCACGGATCTCGCCGTCGACACGCACGTTCACGTAGCCACGCTTGGCCAACGTCTCGAACAGCTCCCTATAATGTCCCTTACGACCCCTCACCAACGGAGCCAACAGCGCCATCTTCTTCCCGGCGAACTCCCGCAAGATCAAATCCACGATCTGGTCGTCCGTATAGTGCACCATCTCCTCACCCGTGTGCGGCGAATAGGCACGCGACGCCCGTGCGTACAGCAATCTCAGGAAGTCGTTGATCTCTGTTACCGTGCCGACCGTCGAGCGGGGATTCTTGTTCGTCGTCTTCTGCTCGATCGCCACCACAGGACTCAGACCCGTGATACGATCCACATCGGGACGCTCCATCGTGCCCACAA
The DNA here is from genome assembly GCA_002293345.1 of Alistipes sp. UBA943. GTDB lineage: Bacteria > Bacteroidota > Bacteroidia > Bacteroidales > Rikenellaceae > Alistipes. The sequence continues at coordinate 3,611 of DBDB01000010.1, read as the reverse complement.
ACTGACGCGCGTACGAAGACAGCGTCTCCATATAGCGTCGTTGCCCTTCGGCATAGAGCGTGTCGAACGCCAGTGACGATTTGCCGCTGCCGCTCAGACCCGTGATCACGACCAACGCACGTCGCGGAATGTCCAGATAAACATCCTTCAGGTTGTGGACGCGGGCCCCCTCGATATGTAACACATCATTTTGCATCTCAAAATAACGACGGAAACATCAGATTTATTACCTCTTTGCGTTGGCTGCGGGCCCGCTTGATCGTGTAACCCGTGCCGCTCTTCGGACGCACGCACCACGCCACCACCCGGTCGGCATTGTCTACCAAATAGTCGTTACGGCGGAAAAACACGCCCTTCGAGTATTCACGTTCCAATACCACCACCTCGTCCGCCGCCTTCAACACCCGGTCGTAACGCGCACGATCCTCCTGCGAATACTCCTCCGCCTGACCCTCATACGGCACCACAGCCACCAATCGGGAACCTGCACATTCACCCCGTAGCTCCAACACCGCCTCAGCAGCAGCCAAGTCGAATCCGCGTGCCATACCGCTCAAAAACGTACGGCCGCCCTCGTGCCACAAGCGCCGCACGGTGTCGCGAAGACCCATGGCTACCGCTCCGTCATAAGTCTGGTGACCCGTAAAGGCAATCCGGCAGGGAAGGTGATTTTTCATTCCGCAAAATTAGTGTTTTTGGTTTGAAATTTGTATATTTACCCATGAAACAATTTGCGTACAAACCATTTAAATCTTAATAGCTATGAAAAACTGTCAAACAGGTATGCTCGCTTTCCTCGGTGGATTGATCACAGGGGCCGTTATCGTCGCTCTCACAACGCCCAAGTCGGGTCCCGAGTTGAGGGAGGATATTATGGACTTCGTCGACGATACCAAAGTGGCGGCACGCAAAAAAGTCAACAACATGAAGGCCAAAGCCAAAAATGTCAAAACGCGCCTGCGCAACCAGATCGTCGACAAGTTGGAGGAGATGGCCGAAAAACAGTAACCGGACGTGAACAACAACAACCATACTAAAATCAGGATCGCGCCCTTCTTCGTGTTCGCGCTGTTCCTGTTGGTCGCACTCGCGTTGCTCACCACGGCACTCACGATCTGGATCGGACAACTGTTGGGCTGTGCAGCCCTCGGGGCGGTCATCGTCGGAGGATTCTTCCTCATCCTCGCCCTGGTGGTCTATCTCGTCGGGATGAGACCCACGATCCAACGCATCGGGGAGTATGTCGAAAACATCAACCATGCCGCACAGATCATCCGAAATGTGCATACGTGGGTGACGGAGAAAACCTCCAACATCCTCTACTCCGTACTCTCGGGATTGCTCAGAAAACTCTGAACACAATCTTATCGCAAAGGGAACCGTTCATACATTGAGCGGTTCTTTTTTTGTACCGCTATTGCAAAACCCGAAATTTTTGTTTTCCTTTGCTCTAATTGACACCAGAAATAACGTAAAATTAAAATAACTCAAAGATGAAAAAACTATTATTGATCGCGTCGGCGATCCTGGTTATGTTCTCCATCACCGGGTGTGATCCGAAAACAAACGATCCTGGAAAGGATGATGGAAAGTTCGAGTATGTGGATCCGATCATCGACTGGACACTCACGCGTGCACAACTCAGAGACATCGCTCCCACGCCGTTTGTCGAAGCTGTCGATTATGGGGAAAATCGAGTTGCCGATTTTTATGAAGGATACGGCGATGCCATTGAATATGGCTATGTTTTCGATGCCCAAGGGAAACTCTACATGGTCCTTGCCGTACTGCCTAATGGTACAGCAGTGGATATGGCTACCCACCTGAGTCAGAAATTCAACTTCTCCCAGGATACCGATAGCGGCGGTAAACTCTATGTATCGACAGACAGGTTGACTTCCGTTAACCTCTATATCGACCAATCGGATCCCGAAAATCCTGTCGTGATCGCCATGTACATGGATACCGTATACGCAGGTCAACAATAACCTAAGAAAATCACGATTATGAAAAAATATTTACTCGCCATAGCTGCCATTGCGGTGCTTGGCTCGGCAATGTTCAGCACGGGGTGCGACAAAGAAAAAGGTGGAGATAACGGCCCCTTCTCCTACACCGAACCGTTTATTGGATGGCAGTTCCCAAGGGCGTCCGTCAAAGATGTGGCTCCCACCAAATTCCTCGAGACAACCGATGGTGGAAGTGCCGAAAAGGGATATATCGACGTGTATGAAGGTGACGGTGCAACGGCCGAATATTGGTACCTTTTCGATGGTAACGAACGATTGATCAGCGTCGTTGCGTGGGTCTATACGACTCGAAATGTCGAGATGGAAGCCTACATGAGGGCTACACACACGTACGAGCAAACTGCTGACGGAGGGGTCTTGATCTTCGTCAACAAGAGTGGCGATACGGCCATGGCTTACTTGAAACAACCGTTCGACGAGCTCTCGATGATCGAATACGTACCTAATAACTAATCTTTAAATACTATATACGTATGAAAAAATTATTATACGCGCTTGTCGCACTGTTCGGTATCGCGATTCTGACACTCACGTTCGTGAGGTGTGATGGTGGAGGTTGTAAGGAGGGCGAAGAAGGTTGTGTGCCTCCCCCTCCTAAAGACACGCTGATGAAATTCGTCCCTCCCGTTCAGGCGTGGGGTGTGAATTCCGATTTTGTGGCCAATTATGCCTCTAATGTGACGGCCTTTATTGATCAGGTAACGCTTCCGTCTGGTGAGGAGGAGGCCCAATTCGAAGGTGACGTCAACCTGACGACATCCAGAAAAGGTACTACCCTGCAGTACTATTACTACTTCTCGAAGGAGGATCAGTTGATGAAATCCGTCGCTGTGATGCACGAGATTTATTGGCATCAAATGTTCAAACAGGCAGAGGTAGTGGGTGCCTATATCGGTAAGGCTGAGGACGGAATCGGAGAACTGTTCCGCGACGAGCCCACCAACTCGATGATCGACTTGCGTATCGGTGGGGATCCTCGTAACGGGGGAGAATATCTGATCGCCACGTTTACACCCATCATTTCGCCCGTCGGCTTGGAACTCGAATTCGAGGAGCCGCTCCAGGCATGGGGATTGAGCGTAGGTGCATTCAAGGAGGCACTCACGGAAGCCGGGTATGATGTCGCCAAACTTGTTTCAGGTCCCGCCGGCTCGGGTTATTACGGCTATCCCGGCAGCGGATCTGTAGATAACTTCGCATACCGATTCTTTAACGGTAACATGCTCTATCAGGCGGCATCGCTGATGGATGTGCTCTACACCGCCCAGGTAAAAGCACACTTGCACGCCACCTATCCGTTCCTCGGAACAAAACCCATGAGTAACCTGACGACAGGTATGAACGCCATGGCCGACATGTTCCAGAATGACGATAAAATGTCGATCATCTATGTCTATATCGACGATTCGGCACCGGGACAAATGCCCCTCCTCTTCGTGGAGTTTCACGAGTTCGAGTGGGTAGAAGAAGAGTAAGTGTCAAAACAGGGGGAGGGGTAATTCGCCACCCCATCACAAGAGAGCCGATCCTATGGATCGGCTCTCTTGTTTCATGTTTATTCTCCTCCCCGCTCCGGGGTAC
>DBDB01000056.1:8764-10572 GCA_002293345.1 Alistipes sp. UBA943 | reverse complement strand
CAGGTCCAGACGCCGCCCCGTGAGAGGCATTCACAGCGTCCCGTAAAATATCTTCGCAGATCTGTTTTGTGTTACCGTACGGTGATGCGGCAGGTTTGCGGGGTGTTTGTTCCGTGACGGGTTGTGCGTCCGGCTCGCCATACACCGTGCATGACGATGAAAAGAGGATATTCGGACGTCCGAAGTCGCGCATCAACTCCACCACATTCAGGAACGACACCAGGTTGTTGCGGTAATATTTCAACGGTTGCTCGACGGATTCACCTACCGCTTTCGAGGCTGCGAAATGGATCGCGGATGAAAATTCATACCTTTCAAAAACGCGTTTCAGCGCCTCACGATCGCAACAATCCACCTGCTCGAAAGGTACCTCGACGCCTGTGATCTTTCTCACACCGTCCAGCATCGATAGCTCCGAGTTCGACAGATCGTCCACGATCACCACATCGAATCCCGCGGCGATCAACTCCACCACCGTGTGGCTGCCGATAAATCCCACGCCACCCGTTACCAATACCGCTTCTCTACTTTTTTGCATATACTACCTGTTTCGTTTCAAAAAACTCTTCCTCGAAATAATCCCTTAGCGGGAACACCTCCCATTTTAATTTTGTGGATGCCAACTCGTCCGTCAGGTCACCCCCTTTGAGTGCCGCGATCGCTCCGCCGGGATTCAGTTTGCCCCACACCCAACCGACAAACACCGGCATTTGTGTCACGGCACGCGAGATGACACAGTCGAATTTTCCCTTCAAACCCTCCACACGGGTGCAGATCGGCGTCACGTTTTTCAACCCGAGCCCTTCGACCACACCCTCCACCACACGGATCTTCTTCGCGATGGAATCCACGGCCGTGAAGTGCACATCGGGGTACAGGATCGCCAACGGGATCGTCGGGAATCCACCGCCCGTACCGACGTCCAAAACGCGTGTTGCGGTGGTGAGTCTCGATGGGGCGCAGTCCGCCCCGCCCAAGCAAGCACCCCCGCGGGGCATAGAGGAGGCCGCCCCGTGTAAGACTTTCGCGATCCCCAATGAGTGCAGCACGTGATGTGTGGCGAAATTCTGGAAATCCTTGCGTGAAATGACATTGATCTTCGCATTCCAGTCTGCATACAAATCCTCCAGTGCATCGAATTGCCGCCGTTGCACCTCCGTCAGGTCGGGAAAATATTTTTCAACGATCTCCACGCTCGAAAAGTTTGAACATCTGCTCTCGTGCCCGATGGATACGTGTCTTGACCGTGCCCAACGGCAACTGTAACTCCGAGGCGATCTGCTCGTACGAATAGTCGTCGAAAAAACGCATCATGATCAATTGCCGATACCCCTCCGCCATATTCTGTAACGCCCGTTGTATCGCTACCCGCTGTTGGGCGTTGATCACCCGCTCCTCGGGTGTGGGGGTTGTCGCATGGGGCTGAGAAAACGTGTCGCTCAGCGACAGGTCGTCCTGACGCTTGCGTGTGTAGTCGATAAACGTGTTGCGTGCGATCGTGTAGACCCACTGGCCAAACGTATACGCAGGGTTGTAACGATGCAGATTCACGAACACCTTGATGAATGTCTCCTGGACCAGGTCGTCGCTGTCGGCCGTACGTCCCGTACGGTGCATGAACAGCCGATACAACGCCTCACGGTAGCGATTGAACAGATACTCGAACGCCGTATGATCCCCCTCCATCGCCCACTTGACAAGTGTGGCGTCATCGGAAACCACATAGTCGGCCATCGGGCTTCTATATGTTTGAACGGGATCCATCTCCAATTGCTCCATTTTTTCCGTCCTCTCCATCCTCTCCATCC
>DBDB01000056.1:351-8668 GCA_002293345.1 Alistipes sp. UBA943 | reverse complement strand
TCCTCTCCATCCTCTCCATCCTCCTCAGCGCCATACGCGGTCGTCTTTGCGAAGCCGCAACAGGGCCAGCCACACACTGTACAGCGGACTCCACAAGTCGTAAAGTACGTAACGCAACGTGACACCTTTCTCGCCCAACCGCCGGCTGATGCGGCGTACCTCCACGAGTACGATTACCAGGCGCACGAGTACCAACAATGCCGCTCCGATTTTGATCTCCCACGGAAGCACGCCTATCGCCACCCCCGCTGTCATCCAGAACAGTACGCGGCTGAACCACTCCCACTGCACGAAGTTGCGTACCCACGTGGGGTAGAACGGTTTCGATGCCTCGAAATAGCGTTGCGTGCCGGTCCACCAGCCCATGCCCCCCCAGCACTTCTCACGCAACGCGGCACGTGGCGACAGTACCACACTCACGTTACCCGGTTCGATGATGCGACTCAAAAACAGGTCGTCCTCACCGATATTCATGTTCAGGTGACTGAAGCCGTTGACGCCGAAGTAGAGCGATTTCGTGAAGCCATAGTTCTGTCGCACGCCGCGGTACGGTTTGCCACGCACGGCACTCGAAAGCCACTGCACGGAGTGCATCATCCGCCACGTACGCATCAGGTAACCTCCCAGGCCGCGGCGGTGTTCGAGTCCGCAGTAACCGATCACGATGTCACCCCGTCGGAATCCATTTGCCATCAGCGAGATCCAACGATCGGACTGGGGTGTCGATTCGGGTGTCGTGAAGAGAATATGCTCGTAGCGGGCGGATTTGATGCCGATATTGAGCGCCATCTTCGGTGAGATGGGAAACAGCGGATTGAGTTCGATCTTCGTGGCGGTGACGCTCGGGAAGACCTGCTTGATGCGAATCAGGTCGTCGAAAAAGTCCGTGTCGCGTCCCACGTAGACCAGCACCACCTCGAAATCGGCCTTCTCTTGTGCCACGATACGCGGCAGCGTCTCCTCGACAAACGTGTAGTCCTCCGAGAACAGCGGCACAACCACCGAAATGGGCGGATTTTTATCCAACAGATCGGGACGTTTGGAGTCCTTGTAAGCGGGTAGGCGTCCGTAGATGAGCAGGTAATAGTAGAGCTGTACGCCGAACAGAAAGAGGATCGACACGGACAGCGCCGTGCCTTCCCAACCGTAGTGGTCGATGAGTGATTGCCAAATCTCTTCCATGCCGGCGAAGATAGGCAAAAGATATTAAACTTGGGCCGTTTCGGAGACTTTTTGTGCCACTTTCGTGTGTGATTTCGCCCTCTTTTCAGGACCATTCTGGATCTGCCGGTGCAGGGAGCGATACAGCGCCGGAGTGATGCCATACTGCTTGCGGAAGAGTTTGATGAAGTGCGACGGATTGGGGATCGCCGACGAAGTTCCCACCTCCGAGATCGAACGGTCGGTGGAGATGAGCAGTTGGCGTGCGTGATACAGCCGTTTCTGCAGGAACCACTGGTGCGGCGAGGTGTGGAAGATCGACTGAAACTCCTTCTTGAACGACGTTAGCGAGCGGTTGCACTCGCGGGCCAAATCCTCGATCGAGATGTTGTCGAAGATGTGCGAACTGACGATGCGGATGAATTGACTCCGGACGGGATCCGAATGCGACAGGATCATCTGGCGAAGCAGGTCGTCTTCTCCCGAAACGATCAAGTAGAGGGCGCCCATCAACTGGAACTTCTCCGTCACCGGGTCGTGAGTCATGCGCAGCGTGTCGTCCACGTAATCGAAAAAGCGGCGCAGCGCATCCCATGCCGGTGCACAGGCGTAATTGCCCGGAAGTTGCGACTTGTTTCCCGAGGGATCCGTGTGCATGTTCGGCGTGTTTACATGATACTCCAAACTCAACCGGAGCAACAACTCCTGCAGATACTCCGACGGGTAGTGGAACATCAACTCGCGGTAAGCCGTCTCCTGGGTAGGAATGCGCCGCACGTAGTGTGCCCCGACGCCCAAACAATACACCATGCCGGACGAGACCTCACTCACGCTCTTGTTGCTGTGTATCTCCATGCGGCCGTCCAGCACGTAGCCCACCACACAATTCGCACACTCACGTAACTCCACCTCCACGGGGGAGTGTACCGTATTTTGCACTATCAACGCTTGATCCATGATCATCATAATTATAAATTATAGACCAAGGTACGATTAAAATATTATATTGCAAATAAATTTATCGCAGAAACGCAGATTAATAGCAAAAAAAGTGCGGTTAGGGTGCGTTGTTTCAATCGCAACAGCGTCTGGGGGATCAGGATCGCGGCGGGCAGGGCCAGTAACGGCAACAGGTTGGCCGACATCCCCGACGGGAGGAACATCAATCCCGTCACGGACAGAAATAACAGGATCGTGTAGGCGGAGATAGATTGTGCCTTGCGTCCCCTCCATCCGCGCCTTCTGAACTCGATCACGCAGATCACGATCGACGTCACCACAAGTAGCCCGATCAGCCCGGCCAGTATCAATGTAACCATCTCGCCAAGGGTGTGGGGGGCCAGTGCCTCCGTTGACGCAGGCATCTCCAGCAGAGATGCCGGAGGTACGGAGGCTGCGGCCCCGAGCGAGACATTCCAAAGTTGCACGGGGATCTCCCAGAAACCACTTCCCCTCCACCACGTGACATAACACGCGGTGAGCACTGGAAAGACAACGCCGCATAACGATACGACCACCTCGCGTAACGTGCGTCTGAAACAGATCGCCGCCAAAACGAACAGCGACACAAGCGGCCATGCCGGCGCGTACAGCAACGGGAGGAGCCCCAGGTAGAACGAGGCGCGAAAAACCGTGCCGATGGCATAACCGTGCCGATAGGCGGCGAAAAACTGCCGTGTCGACAGCATCAATACGTATGCCGATGTGAAGGAGACGAGGTACTCCTGCCCGATGGCGATGCAGCATGCCACGATACCGTAGAGCGGGATTGCCAGGCTTGTCGTAACGGGATACAATCCATAGCGTACCGTGAGGCGTCCAGTCTGGAATCCGGCCAAGATGACCATGACTGCAGAAATGACCTTCGACCACGCCGGAAAATGGTCCTGAAACTCCTGTAGAAATGCACCCAGTACGGATAACGATTCGGGTTCCGTGCTGCCGGGTGTGGCGACCGGAGTGCCGTACGCCACTGCCATGCCCACGATCACCACCAGCCACGTGATGGCGGAAAGTAGTGACAATCGTGCAAAATCGAGACGCATTTTGCAAAGATATCAAATTTTTCATATCTTCGCCCCGCGTTGCCGCAATAGCTCAGTTGGTAGAGCGTTTCACTCGTAATGAAGAGGTCCCCGGTTCAAGTCCGGGTTGCGGCTCGAAACGGAAACGACCCTCAAAGGGTCGGTTTCTAATTAAATCCGGGTTGCGGCTCAACAAAAAAGGAGAACGATCGAATCGTTCTCCTTTTTTGTGTCTGCGTGTCACGCAACGCTACTGCACATACTTGTAGCCGCCCGTATCGCCCCCCACAAGGCACTCCAACGCGTTGTTCACCACATAGTTAGCCGTCGTACCCTGCTGATAGAATACGTAGATCACGAAGCTGCACTTCTCGGCATCCCACGCCTCGTCTAACGTCACGTTGAATGTGAACGTACGCTCCTCACCGGGAGTCACCGCGGGAATCACGTCGTTACCCGTAAGATTGGTCGTGATACCCATGCCGTTGCGCATCTCCTTCGTGTCGCTGCGCAGTGCGTTGTTGAAAACAGGCATGCGGCCCTGACCGTTCAACGCCTCCAGGGGTACATCCTCCACCAACGCGCAACCGATTCGGAAGTTGCCTCCTTGTTGGAACTTCACCGTCGCATTGACCGTTGCGTCACGTCCTTCGAGGGTCGAAACGGCTTTGATACCGCATATCGCCGGGTTGATCTGCTGTGCATAGGTGATCTGGTTGGCTAAAGAGGTGGGGTTTACGTTCGTCGGTTCCGGACCGGATGAGGTGAGGAAGCGCCCGAAGTTGAAGTACCATACAGGGAATGAGCTAACGCCATATTCACGACGCAATGCCTCTCCGACAGGGATCTCCAGCGGATCGCTATTGCCATGCACGGCCAGTACGACGAAGTGCTCCTGTTGGGTTGCGGGCATCGAGTCGAACGACTGTTGTGCCCATACGCAAGGTTCGCACAGCGTGTAGGTGAATTTCGTGAGCAGGATGTGGCGATAGAACACGTCGCCGGCCACAACCGTCACACGCTCGGATTCCTTACCATCCACCGTGGCGAAGAATTGCCATTGGCCCTCACCAGTGGCGCTCCATGTGTTACCCGCGAGCACCTCGCCGGTAGTCTCGTTGGTGATGACCGCACCTACGGCAGGCGATCCTTCGACTGTCGTGGTAAACGTCACCGTGCCACCTTCAGGCGGTAATTTCGACGGACTCGCCTGCAATACGGGCGTGGGTTTTTCATCCTCCCCCTTCTTAGGATCGCAGGAGGCGAAAGCCAGCGAACCCAACAGGGTCACGGAAGCTAAAATTTTCAGTAAGTTCTTCATATCGTCTAATTTTTATAGTTTTCAATAAATCCTCCCTCTTCTTCTGACCTCTTTCGTTGGCCCCCTCGTTGGCCCCTTAGAAAGTGATCGTCATGGCGAGGTTGCCTCCCGTGTAGGCGGGCATCTCGCGGCACACGCCTCCCGAACAGATCATACCTGCACGGTTGCGTCCCCACGTTGCTTGCAGACGGACGATGGAGTGCGTGTAGCTGAATCCGGCTTGGTAGTAGTGTATCTTTGAGTCGCCGTGATTGCACATGTCGCTGGCGAAGATACTCCATGAGGGTGCGAAATTCACCTCCAATGCCGCTGCCCACCAGTCGCCTTTCTCGGGCGCAAGGATGTCGCGCGTCACATAGTTATACTGCAATTCGCCGCGCACCGAGAACGTGCGTGTGAATTTGTACGTCACGTCCGCCACGAAGATGTTTTGTGTCGTTTGGTGCACCTCGTTCTTCTGGAACGACATGAAGAGTTGCGTGCGCAGTTTCGAGTTCCACGACTTGTCGATATCGAACGAGAAGTCGCGGTAGTGGAACGCTCCCGCCGAACCGTCGATATTCAACGAGTTGGAGCGCGAATAGTTGGCATGGATTTTCATGCCGCGTTTGCCGCCGATAGCCGTACCGCGTTTAAACAGATAGAAGGCGTCGATCTGTCCGCCGATCTCACCACTGACCAGGTCGCTGGGCGATTGGGGTTGGTCGGGTTCGAGCGTGGCCAACATATAGGCGTGCTGCGGACTCATCGAGGGGATGTAGTTCAGCGTGTTGTTCGGCAGCACTTCGAGACGGTCGTTCGAATTGGCACGGTAGAGACGGCTCTGCATCAGGTGGAGACGGCGGAACTGTCCCACGACGGCAAATCCGTCACCCGTGTAACCCGCCTCGGCGAGCTGTGCGTTGCCGTTTTGCAGTTTGGCGTTGATGATGTCCTTACTCTTGATGTCGTACTCGAACTTGGCCGTCCATCCGCGGAATTCCCATGCGGCGCGTGCCGAGTAACTCGTCACATTCTTCGGCAGGTCGAAGTCGTAGAGCCCCAATCCGAACTCCTGATCCTCGGCGTACCAATCCGGGACTCCTTTGAAACGGCGGTTGATGGCGCTTCCCTCGATATTGAGGACATGTTCGTCCATGCCGAGTGCGTTGGCGAGCGAGAATGACAGATCGCCGCCCCCGATCTGAGTGTCGAGATAGCGCATGTTGAAGCGCGGGAATCCGTAGAGGGCTTTACCTTGGAGGAAGTTGCCGATGTTGAACGTCACGCGTGCGCCGCCGATGGAGTTGTTGAATCCAAGGGCACGGTCCTCCCACGAGCGGAAGATCAATCCGCTGCCGAACTGCTCGTAGAAATCACCCACCGTGACGGAGAAGTTCCTGTCCGTCCAGGCGACATATTTACCGGCGAGGTTACCCCACCCGAACCCTTCGAGTTCATTCTCGTACCCCTCCATCGGGAGGCCCATCAGTGAGTGGGGATAGTATTCGAGCTGAACGCCGGCCGAGAGTTGGTTGCGTTGGTAGTCGAGTTTCAGGTAGTTGGCCGATCCGTAGGGGGTTTTGTACTCCTCGCCCTCCTTGTTCTTCGGCAGACCGGCTCCCGTCAGCTTGTCCTTCGTGTAGAAAATGGTGTTGGTCTCGAAACTACCGCTCAGGTGTCCCAAGTTGCGTGTCTTAACCTCCTGCCCGAAAGCATGCCCCGTCCCTGCAAACAACAGAACCCCCAAGATGGCCCCTGCAATGATCTTCCTCATAGTTCGATCGCTTAATAATCCCTATTTGAGGGCCTTTACCTTCTTGAAGAGCTCGTACTCGCCGCCGGGGGTGTAGCCCGTGTGCGTGTAGACCATCTTGCCCGTCTTGTCGAATACGAATACGGTTGGGGTGAGCGACACGTTCAGCGCACGTTTGAAGTTCTGGTTCTTGTCGTAGAGCATCGTCAGCTCGGCGGTCCATCCGCGTCCTGCAGCCAACGATTTGGCACGTGCCGACGAACGAGAGTCATCCACAGACACCGCGATCACACGGAAATTCGCCTCTTCCAACCAGTCGGGCATGTTCTCCGCCAGGGCGTCGAGCTCCTTCACGCACGGTTTGCAGGTCGTGTCCCAGAACGTCACGATGAACGGCGTCTTGCCATCCACCAACGTGCGGGTGCTGATCGTGGCTCCCTTCTGGTTCTCCACCTCCACATTCGGGAACTGCTGTGCCGATGCCACGCCCACAAAAGCGAACACGGCCAAAACTGTCAAATAGATATACTTTCTCATGGCGTTTGTTTTTACGTACATTTTTACAAAATTAGTAAATTTTTCGTAAATTGTGTTAATTTTGTGAAAAATCGAAACCGCTATGTTTACAGACAAAATCTATGCCCGGCGCAGACAAACACTCTGCGATAAATTGACCGCTGCCGGTCACACGGGACTCATCCTGCTGCCCGGCAACCTACCCGCGCCGAACAACTATCCAAACAACACCTATCCCTTCCGTCAGGACTCGACGTTCGCCTACTACTTCGGTCTCGACCTGCCGTCGCTCGTCGGGGTTATCGACACGGACTCAACGGAAGATACCCTGTACGGTAACGATCTGACGGTCGACGATATTATATGGACCGGTCCCGAGCCCACCCTCGCCGAGGCGGCGGCTCGTGTGGGCGTAGCCCACACAGCGCCCTTGGGCGCGTTGCAGGAGCGCGTAACACGCGCTCTGCAACAGAGCCGCCGCCTCCGGTTCCTGCCGCCATACCGCGGTGAAACGAAACTCCAGTTTGAAGATCTGGGTCTGAATCCGGAGGCGTATTCGGTCGACCTGCTGTTTGCCGTGGCCGAGATGCGTGAACGCAAGGGGCCGGAGGAGATCGAGGAGTTGGAACGCGCCTACCTGATCGGTTACGAGATGCACACACTTGCCATGCGGATGTGCCGTCGGGGTGTCGTGGAACGCGAGATCGCGGGAGCCATCGAGGGGATCTCCAAATCATACGGACGCGGCGTGTCGTTTCCGCCGATCGTGTCGCAACACGGTGAGACGCTCCACAACCTCCACAGTGACGGTGTACTCGGAGACGGACGCCTGTTGCTCGTCGATGCCGGTGCCGAAGGACTCGCCTACTACTGTTCCGACCATACGCGCACCTACCCCGTGAGCGGCAAATTTACCTCGAAGCAACGCGATATGTATAACATTGTCCTGCGCTCCCACGACGAAGCGGCACGCGTGATGGCTCCCGGCATGATGTACATGGAGGCACACACCACCGCACAACGTGTACTGGCGGAAGGACTCATCGGATTGGGGTTGATCCGTGGCACGGCCGAGGATGCCGTGGCGTCGGGTGTCATAGGGGGGCTGTTCATGCCCCACGGACTGAGCCACGGCATGGGTCTCGATGTGCACGACTGCGAGGCGTTCGGCGAACGGACACTCGATTTCTCGGCATGGATCGACCGTGCCAAGGCTTCGGCGACGTGTATCCACCGTGCCACGTGGCGATTGCAGCCCGGAACCGTGTTGAGCGACGAACCTGGCATCTACTTTATTCCCGCTCTGATCGACAAGTGCCGTGCGGAGGGGAAGTTCAAAGGTATCGTGAATTACGACGTCCTGGACGCCTATCGTGATTTTGGAGGTATACGTATCGAGGATGATATCCTGATTACCGAAACCGGTAACCGTACGATCGGTCAGGATAGTGGTAAGAAGATACCCGTGACGGTGGAAGAACTCGAAACAGCCCTGTCTTAGATCGCTTTTTGTTTTTTTCAGACCGCCGCTATTACTCTTCCCTAAGACCCAACTGTACC
>DBDB01000056.1:0-329 GCA_002293345.1 Alistipes sp. UBA943 | reverse complement strand
GGACAACGCTTTCAGCGTTCCGGTCATTTTATTCGCAAACCTTTACGAAAACGAGTTTTCGACGGTTTTCTCATAAAACGCCCTAATCACCTAACGGTGATTTTGTCCTCGCGACCAAAAATCGCAGATCCTGAAAGGGATCCGGATGAAACTCGAAAGGACTGCGTCAAATTCATTTGTAAGCAGTTGTTTTGAGTTTTAGCCGAAGGCTTCCGTAAGGAAGTCGCGATATGGTGTCGCGCACATAATGGAAGTACGAAGTACTTCCCGAAGTTTTTTGCAGGAGCTTTTTTCCAAAAAAGCGACAGTGGGGGGCTTGGGGAAGTAAA
>DBDB01000065.1 GCA_002293345.1 Alistipes sp. UBA943 | reverse complement strand
GAAAATTAGGCAGCGAGTGCATAGCTATTATTGCCATTTACAATTTGCATGTTGGGATTAGCGAGCCACCACACAACGCTCGACGTGCTTACCATCAAACCCTGCCCGCTGTCAAAACCGGTCACCCCCGGCGTCCACGGCTGAGTGGATGATGCGACAAAGGTAACGAAAAATAAAATAAAAATCGTATCTTGGCCGGGCAATGGCGACAAAAAATGTGATACGATTGCGAGGCGTTTCGGTGTACCAGTCCGGGGAGCCTGTGCTGACGGATGTCGATCTGGACGTCTCGGCGGGAGAGTTCGTCTACTTCATCGGTCGTGTGGGTAGCGGCAAGACGTCGCTGATGAAACTGCTGTATGCCGAGCTTCCGCTGTATACCGGCACTGGCGAGGCGGTCGGATTCGACCTGACGCGGATGCGCAAACGCGACATAGCGGCACTGAGGCGCCAGTTGGGAGTCGTATTTCAGGACTATCGACTGCTGACGGACCGGAACGTGTTTCTGAACCTGCACTACGTGATGCGTGCCACGGGTTGGCGCAACGAGCAACAGATCCGGATGCGTATCGAGGAGGTCCTGCAACTCACTGGCCTGATGGAGAAGCACTACAAGATGCCGCACGAACTCTCCGGTGGCGAACAGCAACGCTTGGTCATTGCCCGCGCCCTGCTGAACAAACCCAGGCTGTTGTTGGCCGACGAACCGACGGGCAACCTGGATCCGGCCGCGGCAGACGGCATCATGGAGCTCTTCAAACGAATCTCGTACGACGGTACGGCTGTCGTCATGTCGACACACAACACGACACTGGTCGAGGAGCATCCCGCCCGCACGATCCTCTTTTCCAACAACCGTATTCAGGAGTTGTAATTACACCTGCTGCGTGGTCGACCAACCGCCCTGTACGCTCAGGTTTTCGATCCCGAGAAGCGGCAGATTCACCGGCACAGAGAGCTTGATCGGTCCCAGAAGCGTACCCACGACATCTTCAATGATCGGCCCCAGGATCGGGATACCCCCCAACAACCCATCGAGATTCGTCAGATCGGAGAGCGTAATATCTATCGACAAGGGCGCCTCGCCATCTGTTTGCAGCGTATAATCCTTCAATCCCAGATCGAGGAACGAATAGTCAGCGTTCCACCACTCGTTAACCCCCAGCACAGCGGTTATCGGGTCGTTGATGTCGATAAAATCACCGTTCAACAGCAGCGAACTGTCCAGTATTCCATCCACCACAATACCCCCCACAAGCCCCTGCTTGAGCACATTTACCTCCGTAATGTTATACGTACCCGCAAACCCGCGTATCCACACGCTCTTCACATTCGGATCGGGCGAGAACGAGTAGGCAAACTGCGTCCCGTCCGGAAAGGTGTCCGTCACGGTCAGGTTGAGATCCATCGAACTCGGAAATCCATCGACCGTCACCAGTGCCGCGGAGGTTCCGTCCAATGACGACCAAGGATTCAGGAGTGGCGTGAGGATATCCAGAATCCCGGCACCGCTCTCCGTATTGGCCGCCAGGAGCGACCCCACAGCCGCCACCAACCGTTGCAGCAGCAGATCGTACACCAGATCCACCACCGGCGCCAACAGCGTACCCAGCAACAGATCTACCGCGCCAACAACACCTCCGACGGGTATTAAAACAACACTTGCCAACGGTATCTGTTGGACCGCGGCCGTCAGTGGACCAGGCAGGAGTCCGTTGATCGTCGTCGAGAGAATGGTTTTGTAGTCTACCTGTGCGACGATATTGGCCACCAGCATATTCAGGGCATCTTCCGCGTCGAGGAAGTTGCGCGACACATCCAGTTTGGCGATGATGCGTTGCAGCAGGATCTCTGCCGTCGGCAACACGTCTGAAAACGTGGCCTGCGCCATGTAGAACTCCGTGTTGTCCGTAAATTCATATTGAGGGAGGTGGATGCGTGTATTGGCGAAGCCGTCCCGGTAACCGGTCAGCACTTCCGAGCCATTGAACAGCGACGGCTCCATGTTACCGAGAAACACGACCCGATAACTACCCCTGGCCAACGTGTCGCGAATCACGGGCAGCGGCCATGTCTGCACCCCGTCCGCAGGGGTCGTGACACGTTTCTCCTTCACAAACTCACCCGTTTCGAGAAATATCAAATAACGCAAGTCGCTGATGCGCGCATCCGGACCCGTCACCGCCTCACGGGTGACGGGATCGGTCGAGGAGGTAGATGTAAACGTAGCGACAAAATATCCGTCGGGAACCCCGATGGAAGGTGTGGACAAGTCCGTGTCATCGGAATCAGGTCCATGCGTGCAGGCCACGAGTGACAGGCACAGGAGTAAAAAGAGTATCGTACGTGTTTTCATATATAGACGCTAAGCTGGACCGTAACCTATACCATCCCAAGCAGGATCGTCCAAATTAATCCCGGAAGTATTCACTTGAAATCCTACGTTGAGTTTCGTAAAGTTACCCGTCAGGTTGAGTGCGCGGTTGGGCCAGAGCATGAAACGGTTGTTCATCACCACACCCGGCATGTCATCCGTAATGATCGTGTGACTCTCCACTGCCCCCGCATTGCGCTGCGTCACCTCCAAGTAGAACTCCGTATCGTGACTCGGCATCATCGGCAGCAGGTACACGTTGAACTCGATCGTACCCTCTTCCGTAGGCACTTGTGTGGCCAGCAGGCTATCCTCGTTACGCCCCGTATCCTGAAACAGCACCACACTTCCGGTCACCGCAGTGGACGATATCGTCAGGTTTTCGGCGATCAGCGAGATGGATTCCACGTAGGTCGGAATGTCGGTAATGGTAACCGAAAGCCCGCTCACGATGCGCGTCAACTCACCCGTCAACAGTTCGGTCTTATCGGGCAGGAACGCCTCGGTTTCGGTACCGTCGACACGGCATACACAGGTGTAGAACTCAGGAGTTTGGTTGGCGGTTTTGGGATGCAGGTCGAAATTGGCCAGCGTCGCTGTAACGTCGAAGGTACCCATCTCGAAGCGGTTCATCGCCGTGCCGCGGAACGCCAAATCGTAGTCGCGACGTTTGCATCCGACGACCAAAAGTTTGTACGTGCGCCGTGCCTCGAGGTAGAGTACAATATCGCGTACCGGGAAGTCGACAATGTCGCGTTGCTTCATCAGGTTGAGATCGGGTACGAAATTTTCGTTGTCGTCAGAGAGCGATTCGTCGCGTTTCACAAACGGAATGACGATGATACGTTTCACAGTCAGCGAATCGGCATTCGAGAAATGCGGCTGCATTCCGGTACCCGCTCCGAGGTGGAGTACCACCGATGATTTTTCGGGATCGTTCGTATTGGACGTGCCGCATGCCACCGCTCCAAGGAGGAGCGGCAACATGCAACATATCCGTACGAAACGTCTCATTTCTCTTATCGTTATTCGATAATCAAATCCGTCACATCGTCCCACGACGTGTCGACCGTGATCATAATCTGTTGGTCGGTCATCAGGTCGATACCGGAGTCCGGTTTTTGGTCATCCGAATCGGGATCGCCAGCCGTCGAGCCGGGCAATTGCTTCGTTCCCAACGTGTAGAGGTGGTTCGCCGCGAGGGTCATTGGATCACCGTTGTTGATCTCCCACGTACGCAACTCCGTCGTTCCGTTATAAAGCCCGAGTTCCAATATCACATCCTCCACGGGAAATACGAAGTGGCCCTGCAACTGGGAGTTATCCAGCTTCACGATACCCGGGATCGTAGCTCCGGTGAATACCGTACCGTTATCAGCAAGTCCCGTCAGGTCGATGTCCAGAATGTTATACACGGCAGCCGAAGGGGTGATACCGAGATCGCTGGTCAAGTTGACCCCCGTGTTGCGGGTTGTGGCCGTCAGGCGTAATGCTGTAGGTTTCACACCTTCCTGGTTGACAGGAACGTTCACGAAGTAACCCATCACGCCAGCCACCTTACGTTTCATCGTAATCCCGACACGCGCTCCTTCGGAAGTGATCGTCACGTTGTCACTACTGCCGGCGTAGATTTCGTCGAACGTGTCGGTCGAGGTGCCCGTGACCGTCATGTTGTTGTAGTTCAGCGATTCGTCCAACGTAGGGAGTGTGTAGCCGGTAATCACACCCGAACCGACGGCCAGGAACTTATACGTACCGGCGGGAAGCATATTCGCCTCGGGCACAGTGTAAACATACGATGTGCCTGCTGACGACCACTCCGTCAACGGAATCGATCGCGTCCACATAAAATCACCGGATTCATTCCGTTCAAACACATAGACCGTCACCGTGCTCACGGGCGAAGGCAACGATACCGAATAGAATGGCGTGCCGGCACGCGTGGCGGGAGTCACACCGGCCGTCATGATCTCGAACACCAGTGTGCCTACTTCGGGATCGGGAGTGGTCGTCTCACGGTCGCACGAGCCCAACGAAACTACCATCGCGGTGAGTGCGAGGGCGGCCAGTAAATAAGTTGTCAATTTTTTCATGATCATAAAAATTTAGTGAATAATATTAAGTGTCAATTAAGTCAATACGAGCGGCTCCACGGCCTCCCATCTTCCATCTATAAATACCTCCAACTGCCATCCGAAATGCTCCAACGTCGGGCGTACGACCGTCAATTCGCCGCGCTCGATCGTTACAGGTATCGCAGGGACATCCTCCGTGTGTCCATCGGCATAGGTGAGTGTCAGCATTACCGGCGACACGTCGCGGGGGTCCGCAACCGTCGGCAGCGCTGTCGGGGCGACGATCAATATAATGGGGTCCGTGCCCGTGAGGTCGAAGTGCTGTATGACGGTAGTCTCACCGTCATAAGCGAACGTATCACCGTAATCCAACTCCGAATAGACATTCTCCACACGGACGTCGATACCGGTCACTCCCTCCGGCAGTTGCGACGGGTCGACCTGCAAGCCGCCCTTCACGGGTTCCATCCAAATCGTAACATCCTGCACGACCGGGTATTGCACCGAGTCCGCTCCCACCAGGACACGATTCAATCCACGTCCCTCGGGATGCAACGCGATTGTGCCATCCTCGGGGGTGAAGTTACGCGTGGCGAAACGACCGCCGCCCACCAGCAACAGCTCGTTCAGGCCATCCTGAAAATATTTGGCGTCCAGTTCATGGAGTGTGCCGTCGTGGTCGATCGGGATCTGTTCCGTGTGATAGGTGTCCGTGGCGTGGCAGTGGCGCTGCAACGTCAGTGTCGTGAAACGGGTGTTCAGGGGGGTATCGTAAGGGGTGCCGTCCACCGCACGGGCTGCCACGAAGATGCGTCCGGAGGGTGTGGGGTCGGCCGGTGGGTCTACCTTGGGGTCGCCGGGAGGTACTCCTTCCGGAGGGCAGTCATCCAGACTGTCCATGATGCACGAAGCAAGCAGCAACGACAATATCAAGCAAACTATGTGTCTCACAGTACTCACGACACTGTGACACATGCACTATCCGTGCCAATCTAAGATTGTAATGTTTTTATTGCACGATGGCGCTAATCTCGGTCGAGTAGAGATTGCCGAAAAAACCGAGGGCACCGCCCGTGATGTTCGTGCGGACGTTGTACGGAGGACCTCCGAAAAGCGGCATCTCCCCACCCTCGGATCCCATAACTTCCGAGATAAACAGCGCGAAATCCTCCTCCACGTTAGAGGTCAACAGATCGACCTCCACGCCCTCATAAAACAGAGGTTCCTCGTCGACGGGATTCGTCAGCATCACCAACGGGTAGTCCGAGTACGGTGACCCGTCGTAAAACCCGTCGTCGCCGAAGATCCACTGATTCACGTTGTTGCGCAACTCTCCATCCACACGCAAGCGGTAGATATACCAATTGGGACCGGCGGGGTCGCGGCCATAGATCGAAAATTTGTAGATCCTGTTCTCATCCATCATCGGCATCGAGATCGGGGTGACGCTCAGTGAATCAGGGCCCGCGGGCGGTAAAACCCGGGTCGTGGCGGTGTAACGTTCGGGGAATCCGTCGCGGTTGAAGTCACAACGGACGTCCAGATCGTAACTCAGGCCAGGGTGGATCTCCAGCGCGTCGCGCGTGCGGAAAAAGTCGTTCAACGAATTGTATTCCGTCGGGTAAACAGTGCCGCGTGACGAGGTAATCATGACTTCGGCACTCCGGATCGCTTCGGCAACCCCCCTCGCGTAACTGTCCGAACCGTCGGTATAGGGAACCGTGCTTTGGAGACGGATCGTCTGGTGCTCCTGCGTGTCCGTCAATACGCCGAAAATCACCAATCGCGGCTCCTCAGCCGTAACGTCGAGGTCGATCGGGGCCGTGCACGACCCAAGCCACAAACAAAACAGTGCGAAAAGGCGCTTCATCAGAATCGGAAGTTATAGGTGATCGAGGGAAGTATGCCGAACAGATAAATCATCTCGGAGCGTCCCTCGGTGAAGTTGATCATCCAGGGGTTCTTCTTGTTGTACACGTTATATATGGAGATATTCAGCTCGCTGCGCCAACGGCGCTTGCTGTACGGACGGATATGCCACGTCGCGGAGGCGTCCATGCGGTGGTAGTCCGGGAAACGGTACGCGTTGCGATCCGAATAGCGGATCACCGTAAGGCCGCCGATGTCGTACTGTCCAATCGGATAGGTGGTCGGGTTTCCTGTACCGTAAACCCACGAAAGCGACACCTCCCAAGCCGGTGAAATGGCCCAACTGACCGACAAATTCAATGAATGCGTCTTGTCGAACGGAGCCAGAAAAGTCCTGCCGCCGTTAATCCCCTCGATCGTGCGTTCGGAACGTGAGAGCGTGTAGTTGATGAATCCCGTCCAGGCGCCGCGCTCCTTGCTCGCCGAGAGTTCCAATCCGTACGACTCTCCCCTACCGGAGCGAATCTCTTGCTCCAAATCGTTGTTCAGCAGCAGATTGGCGCCGTCCTTAAAGTCGATCACATTCCGCATCCCCTTCCAATAGACCTCCGCCGAGAGGGCAAACATGTCGTTGCGTAAATTCTGGAAATACCCCACCGATAC
This sequence comes from Alistipes sp. UBA943, assembly GCA_002293345.1. Lineage (GTDB taxonomy): Bacteria > Bacteroidota > Bacteroidia > Bacteroidales > Rikenellaceae > Alistipes. Next base: position 4,135 of record DBDB01000065.1, on the reverse strand, counting down.
CAAATGCGACTTCTGGGGACGTATATCGGGGCCGGCGGTGAACCAAATATCCAACGGGGACCCGGACGAAGAGTTGTTCGCCAATTGTAGAAATTGCGTGTTGTACGACCAACTCGCCTTCACCGACGCGTGCGCGCCTGTGCGGGCCAAGAGCCCCGCTCGCGGCTCCGCCGTGACGTAAGTCATTCCGTTGTGAAACAACGTCAGGCGCGCCCCATACCGGAGCGTCAGGACCGACCCCAACTCGTGTTCGTTCGACACGTAAACCGTGCCTTCCAGCGCGTTCTGGGTGGCATCGGGCATCTCGCCCAATCCCATCGCCACGGCATCGTTCGGTTGCAGGTGATGCAGCGTCGACTCCACGCCGTACGTCAAATTGAAATACCGCCCCGCACGGTGGTCGAAATCCAACCGTAACTGAAAGTCGCGTAACGAGTTGTGTAACTTCGCGTTCAGCTCCTCCACGTCGGAGTACATACGTAACGTAAAGTCACTGAAATTGAACGCCAAACGGCTGCTCAGCCCATCGCTATACCGGTGCCGCCACGCCACCGTCGCCGCTCCGTTGCCGTAACGCATCGCCCCCATGTCGGCCATACCGAACGCGTCCTGTCCCCAGTAACCGCTCGCCTCCAATACGTCGTTCGTGGAAAATCGGTGTGTCAACTTCGCGTTCAGATCGAAAAAATGCAAAATCGCCTTGCGCATCTCCTTGTCCGGAGCGAAAACCAAAAACAAGTCCGCGTAACTCCGGCGCCCGCCCACATGCCATGACGTCCGTTCCCCGATAGGGCCCTCCAACGTCACGCGACTCGAGATCAGACCGATACCACCCGTGCCGCTGAACCGTCGCGGCTGACGGTCGATCGTGTTGACCTCCAACAGGGACGACAAGCGTCCCCCGTAGCGCAACGGCATGTCGCCCTTGTAGAGCTCCGCGGAGCTGACGAAATCGTTGTTGAATACCGAAAAGAATCCCATCAGGTGCGACGGGTTGTATACCACCGCGTCGTCCAGCAGAATCAGGTTCTGGTCCGGTGAACCGCCACGCACGCTGAATCCCGAACCGCCCTCCGATGTCATCTGCACCCCCGGCATCATCTGTACCGCCTTCACGACATCCACCTCGCCCATCAACGCCGGGATCTTCCGCAGTAACGACGCGTCCAGTCGCGAGACGCCCATCTCCATGCCCGTGACGTTCGCATCCGAAGCCCGTGACGATACCACGATCTCCTCGATCGCGATACTCGTGTCGCCATCCTCGTCTATCGCGAATATGTCCTGTCCATACCCACACAACGGCAGTACAGACAACATCATCACACCCCAAATCCGTCCGAACATAGACGGCAAAGATAGGAAAATAGTTGAATTTGTATTATTTTTGCGGAAAACCGAGACTATGCCCATCATCTCATCTTTCTACGGAATCATCATCACCATGTTTTCGATGATCATAATCCACCCCATTTTCACGTTAAATATGGTGACTACAGGGCATTGGTAACCATTCGTGAGGGTGTCATCCATGGATCGTTGCCGAGGCGTGCCGTTGGAATGATCTTTGATTGGCTCGATCTACATAAAGACGAACTGCTCGAAAACTGGAAACGAATGGAAAATCATGAACAACTAATGACCATCGAACCACTAATTTAAACAATTATGACACTCATTTGGATTACAGAAGCAAAACACGTGGGTGGCTATAAAATCGCTCTCACGTTCAGTAATGGCGTGCAAAAAACCGTAGACCTCAAGGATTTTCCGTTCACGGGAATTTTCACTCCCCTGAAAAAAATCGAGAATTTTAAAAAATTTCACCTCTCGGATTGGACCATCGAATGGGATAACGGGGCCGATATCGCTCCCGAAACCCTGTACGACCTGGCTTAAAAATTTACCAGATACAACTTTTCGGTGGCGCGGGTGAGGGCCGTGTAGAGCCAACGAAGCATCTCGCGAGACATCGGTTCGTCGCCAAAGATGCACCGGTCCACAAATACCGCACGCCATTGGCCGCCCTGTGCCTTGTGACACGTCACGGCATAAGCAAATTTCACCTGCACCGCATTCAGATACTCATCCTCGCGCATCTGTACCCAGCGTTTGCCGCGGTTCTTGATATCCGAATACTCCGCCTCCACGGACGCGTACAGGGCATCCATCTGGGTCCGTGTCAGGGCCGGGGACTCCGAAGTCAGCGCGTCCAAAAGGATCTTTACCTCGAGTTCCGTGCCGTAGTCGCCGAACGAAAGTTGGGCCGTCGCGTAACGAAACCCGTGCTTCTCCTCGAACCGCCGCAACCGCCGCAACATCGCCGTGTCGCCATTCGCAATGAACGTCATCGCACAATCCTCCTCACGGCCCGTATACAGATAATTATTCTTCACGATCATCAGCCGGTCGCCACCCTCGATCTCACCCTCGGCACGTTGCACGATACGCCGAATACCGTCGTTGTATCGATTCGCACGCTTGTTGGACCGTGTCACGACGATCGTCTCGTCGCCTCCGTAGCGCCCGTAGCACTCCTCCAACTTCTCCATGAATTCGTGACCCGTGATCGCCTCGATATCGGGATACGACAGGTCGAATTTCGGCATCCCGCCCTCGCCCAACTCGCCACCCTCCTCCAACAGTTTGCGAACCAGCGTAGCGTTATGCAGAATCCCCGAGTCGGCCTCCTGGCGTACCACCTCGTCCAGAGACGTGTAAATCACATCGCCGTACATCGACAGATACGTCGAATCCAGCGCCGGCGAACGCTCTTCACCCACAGGGGGAAGCTGGGCGTCGTCGCCAACCAGGATCAGACGACACCCCGTGCCGCTGCGCACGTACTCTATCAAGTCATCCAACAACGCCCCGCTGCCGAAAAGTGCCTTTTCGGCAGTAGCGTTCGCCAGCATCGAAGCCTCGTCCACAATGTAAACCGCACCCTTATCCTTATTGATATTCAACGAAAACTTACCATCGTTACCCTGGCGGTAGATACGCTTGTGGATCGTGTGTGCAGGTTCTCCGGCGTACTTCGACAGCACCTTCGCCGCGCGTCCCGTCGGGGCCAGCAGTACAGGACGTCCCCCGCGCTCCTTCATCGCCTTGACAAGTGCCGCCAAAACCGTCGTCTTGCCCGTGCCCGCGTAACCATTCAGCACGAAAATCGACTCCGCATCGCCCCCCTCCAAATACGACGAAAGCAACTCCACAACTTTTTTCTGTCCCGGAGTTGCATCGAAAGGAATTTTAGCGTAAATTTGGGTCGCAATAGTACTCATACCGACTACAAATATAAGAAAACAATATGAAAAGGTTGCTCCAAATCCTGCTTGCCGTCGCGATCATCGCCCTCGCGTTCGTCGTCTACAAACAAGTCGCAACGCCCCTCGAATTTGAAAAAGAGGCCGAGGCTCGTAAAAAAATCGTCGTGCAACGTCTCGAAAATGTCCGTACCGCGCAACGTGCCTATAAAACCAAGTACGGCCAGTTTACCGATAATTTCGATACGCTCATCAATTTCGTACTCAATGACGAACTGCAGTTCGAGCGTCAACTCGTCGATGAGAATGACTCCGTCGCCATGGCAGCCCTCAAAGCCGCAGGGCGTAAGAACACCGAAATAGTGATGGTACGTGCCATCGACACGATCTTCTCACCCATGCACCTCACGCCCGAACATGTGCGCGAGTTGCGTTACATCCCGTTCACGGACGATAAAACCGAGTTCGAGATCGAGGCAGGTATCCTGACTACAGAATCTAAAGTCGTTATCCCTGTCGTTGAGGTGCGGGCACCGTACAAAACGTTCCTCGATACGATCAGGTACCGTGAGGAGGTGATCAACCTCATCGACGACCGGGTCAATAACTTCGGGGAGTATGGCGGTCTCAAGTTCGGATCCATGGAGAAAGGTAACAACGAAGCAGGTAACTGGGGCGACGAGTAAAATCCGTGCCTCCAAATAAAAAAGTCCCCGCCCAAGCGGGGCTTTTTTATTAACAATCCATAAGTTTTGCCTATGGATTTTGAAAACCCTATAAGTTTTACTTATAGTGGTTTTCTTTTCCTTAAAACCTTTTTTCAGACCGTCGCTTTTACTTCCCTAAGAGCCAACTGTCGCTTTTTTGGA
>DBDB01000021.1 GCA_002293345.1 Alistipes sp. UBA943 | reverse complement strand
TGACGCAAGTTACAGAATTTTTGTGTTCAAAAACAACATGTCTGCTTTCAAGTAAACTTGGCGCAGCCCTGATTGTTTTCGTTCACGATCCCTTCGGGATCTGCGATCTGTTGTCGCGACACCTTTAAGAAAGGTGTTTTAGGGGTTGGTTTCTCGTGAGGTTTCCGAAACCTGCGACACAACCGAAACGCAGGAATACTAAACGTCGGGCTTTGGCTTCGCGCAAAAGGAGGAATACGAAGTATCCAGGAAAATTTTTGGGGCTACCTTTTTTAAAAGGTAGCAAAGGTTTGTTGTGTAAAGGAGTAAGGTTTTAGTAAAAGAAGAAAGCCCCGCTCATCGAGCGGGGCTTTGGTTCGTTTCGTGTGACGTAGTGTTATTCAGTCACGATGATTTCTTCGGCAGTCTCCACATCTTCGGAGGTTGCGGTGTCTTCGGCAGTCGGGGCATAGGGATCGGCGTAGGGGATCACATCCACCAACGTAACCTCGAACTTCAACGCTTCGTTACCAGGGATCATCGGGCCCTGACCCCACTCGCCATACGCGAGGTTGGAGGGGATCCAGAGTGTGATCTTACCACCTTTACCGACCAACATCAGACCTTCGCCCCAACCTTTGATCACGCCGTTGAGCGGGAACTCGATGGGCTCATCCTTATCGTAACCTTCGGGATTCATCTGTTTGAGCATGTTACGTACCTGCTCGGGTTTGTTCTTGAAGTATGAGCTGTCGAAGATCTGTCCGCGGTGGTTCCAACCGGTGTAGTGTACCTTCACGCGATCACGATCGTCTTTGGCCATGACAGTCTCGTCACCCATCTTGTTGATTTTATAAAGGAGACCGGACTCTGTCTTTTTGACACCAGATTTTTTCTCCACGTCGGCCAACCAGGCGATATTCTCCTCTTTGTTCTTGGCGGGAGCCACGACCATGAGGTAGTTACGCACGAAGTTACGCGACTCGGTCACGTTGATCGTGGGTTCGTTCTCGCCGACGAAGGTTGTCTTCATGGCCTCCATAAACCAGTAGAGTTGGATGGGCAGGTTGGACGTCACCATGTTGGTACCCATATCGACACCGATGGCGTACGACACGTTACGACGCTCCGCTTTGTTCTCAAAGAGCGACGAGTCTGTTTTGGGTACTTCGGCAATACCTTCGGCCTCTCGTTTTTCGGCACTTGCTTTGAGACGTGCGGGACGTTTCTCCATGAAATATTGACGGAGGTACATCACCGCGGAGTCACGCGAGATTTTACCCTTCTCACGGCTACCATCCATGATACCTTTTTGCAAGGCATCGAAATCGAAATCGAGGTCACCCATCGAGTTTTTGAACCCGTCGCCTACATCCACACCGAGTGCGTACGAGAGGGTGTCGATCGTGTTTTTGTCACCCATCGTAACGAGTTTCTTTTGCCCGTTACAGGCGGCTAAAAGAACGGCACACGCGAGTGCCATCGAAAAGAGAACTTTTTTCATTGTTTTGTTATTTTATACTTGTTTGTTTTCAATTCACGGTGCAAAAATAAAAAAATAATTCATAATTCCTTATTTTTCTTTGCAAAACGTCCTTCTCCTCCCCGCGCCGGGGAACCGTAAATACTCCAATGGTCAGCTGGACTATCAGACTTTCGGCGGATTCTACTGGTCCTACCAAGCTACGTCTACGGCGATGGCGCCGGGGTTGCGTTTCAATTCCACGGGATTCAATGCGAATACCTATGACACCGGATTCGCCTTTCCCCTCCGTTGTATAAAGATCTAATGTAGGGCGGGACAGGGACCCCTGCGCGCGCCTGTGTACGTGAGTTGCCTGGTTCACAAACCACCTCCGCACGGAAGAAGTTTCTGCCTCTCCGCACGCCCTGAGGCGCTCTGCAAAAATATTTTGCATCTGTTTATGGTGGATTTCTCGGGAAATTCATGGCGTTAAGTTTTAAGCTTTAAAACCCAAACGCCCACAAAAAAGGCGCGCATCTACGATGCTCGCCACCAGGCCACGACGCCTTTCCAAACTGCAAAGTAAAACACGCGCCAAGCGTGTCCAAAAGTTTGGAATGCCAAATCTATCATCAGGTCGTGGTTGGTGGCGATTAGGCTGTATTTTCAGGGTAAAGATAAGAAATTTTTTGTTTTTCGACCGCAGGCTGACGGTACTTTTTCGTCATTCACGTTTCTCGTGAAATCAAAAAAGGGGCCCATAAACCGGGCCCCTGGGTAGTGGATAGGGGAATCGAACCCCTATTTCGTGCGTGAGAGGCACGTGTCCTAACCGTTAGACGAATCCACCAAAGTGGTGCAAATATAGATAAAATGTGTTAGTGTGCAAAATTTTCTTTACATTCGTGCCGAATTAACTTCATCGCTATGAAAAAAACGTTTCTCTTCCTCGCGACATGTCTGTTATTCGGCCTCCTGTTGGGCCTGTTTTCGTGCAAACCGAAACTCGTAATGCCGGAATTCGATGTCGTTGTGGTCGACACGACGGTCGTACGTCACGGTGTACCGGGTAAATTCCAATATGCCTTTACGTTGATCTCGAATGCCGATAAATCGCCCGTACTCACGGCAATCCAGGAGGCCAATATAGACCATTTTTTCGGCCCTTCGGGGGCTTCGACGATGGATGTACGTCAGGCGATCGCCCGTTCGATCGAACAGTTCATGAGCGGCATCGACGAACTGGATTCATTATCACGTGATGCGATCCCGGAGATGATCCTCACTGCCGAATCCGAGGCACATGTGGTGGATTCACTGCTTGTGTATACGATCACGACCTCCGATTACACGGGCGGTGCGCACGGGATGTACGGATTTTTCAGTCACAACTATTCGTTGAAGGGCGGCTACGAGCTCGTGTTGGCGGATCTTTTCGATGCCAAAGAGCAGGAGTCGTTACTGACGCTGATCCGTCACAAACTGTACGACCAGTTCCACGTGGCGGGTGACGAGGGGCTGGTGAACCTGGGATTTTTCCCGGATCAGATCGGTGTGGTGGAGAATTTCGAGGTGACGGACGACGGCATCACGTTCTATTACAACCCTTACGACATTGCCGCCTTCGCCGTAGGTGACGTGTCGGTACACATCTCCACCGAAGAACTCGAAAAATTGTAGGTTTCCGTCCTTCAAAAGGGTTTAGAAAGAGAGGAACGAGGAACTGAAGACGGGGAGGTGCAACTGATCGCCGTACAGACTGTCGACCGCCTCGGAGGCAATCGGGGTATGCACGACCTTCAAGTCGTAAATCGTCAGCGACGGTTGCTCCAAGGCCCTCCTCGGATGGACGTACAGATTCATCACCAGGTTGCGCGTGGCGCTGTCGGCCTTCAGCTCGCCGCGCATGTTGTAACGATTCAACCGCCGCAGGGTCATCCGTTGCACCTCTCCCTGTACCGTGTCGCGATTCTCCATCCAGAGTAACGCACGTGCCCCCACGTTACTGTCCACGCTGTCGATCAGATAGTCGTACGTCACCACATAATCGCCCTCACGAACATGCTTTAACATGATGTGCAGCCGTGACGTGTCGCGCAACCGCCGCACGCGGATCAACGAATCGCTGTAAATCGTACGCGTGTACCGTCGACGTGCCACGTTGTCGATCGTGTCCAGTACCGCCACCTCACGCTTGTAGTAGGCACCGCCCTCCTCCAACAGCACGATCGCACGTTCCACCACGTCGCTCAACTTGGCACTCTTGCGGCGTGAAAAGTTGCCGATCGTATAGCGTACGTTCTCGGCCGTGTAACCGTACTCATCGAAAATCGGCGTATAGAGATCCAACGAATCGAGATGCAGACGATCCGCACCGAACCGGCCGGACTGTCCCGCGTAGGTGTTGACCAGATAGACGTCGCGAAAGATCTCCGCCAACTCCTCGTCAGGGATCAACTTGTTGTCACGTACACAGCCCGCGCCCAACGCCAGTAGTATCGATACTAAAATCCAACTCCTTTTTTTCATGACTTTCTCTTTATCACCCCCACGACCGTCAGTCGTGACACAATCCCAACGACCACCGCGAATGCCGCTGTCACGATGAGCAGATCGACACCCTGCAACCGCACCGGATAACTCTGCACGAGCAACGAGTCGATCGGCATGCGTATCACCCCGAAATGCTGTTGCACCAGGCAAAATCCCACCCCCAACACCAATCCGATCGCGCCGCCCAGTCCTCCGATCAGCCACCCCTCGCGTATGAATATCGACCGCACGAGACGCGTGTCTCCCCCCAAGGCACGCAACGTCCACATGTCCGTCCGTTTGTCGATCATCAACATCACCAGCGTCCCCACGATCGAGAACGATGCCAGGATCAACACCAACAGCGAAATAAAGAACACGCCCCACTTCTCGAACGACACCAATCGGTGGAATGTCGCATTCATCTCCTCACGGCTCTTCACTACGAATGTATCTCCATCGACCACCGTCCGGAGCTCTTCAACAGTGACCCCGCGGGGGTGCTTCGCCGCAGGCGATAGCTTGGGCGGGGTGAGCTTGATGGCTGCTGCTGATACATCGCCATGCCTGTGGAACAGCTGCCGGGCAGCGCGCAGAGAAGTCAGTGCGTACGCCTGCTCGCTCTCCGCATCCACCGAGAAAAGGCCCGTCACCCTCGGCCGCCGCACATCATAACCGTCCACCGGCAAGAGTGTCGAGAAACTCCCACGACGCACCGCATATACATTGACTTCCGTATCCGTGATCGTACGAATGCCCAACTCGCGTGCCAATGAGCGTCCCATTACCAACCGGTCGAAATCACCCAGCCGTACCTCCCAACTCCCGGAGGTTATTGCCTCTCGGATCGGAAATACATTCGCATAATTATCATCCACACCCCGCAACGTGGCGGTCGTCTGGGTGCCGTCGTGCTCCAACAGCACCTGCTGTTCCAGGAAGAACGTCACCTCCCCGAATGACGTCAATGCAACGCTATCCAAATCCTCGATCCGGAATGTTTGCCCTTCGCGCGGGAGGATCGTCGCGTCCGCATCGAACGACGAACTCATCGTACGTGCAAAATCACTGAACCCGTTCAGGATCGACAGCAGGATCACCATCGCCGCCACAGGCATCGCGAACGACACCACACTGATACCCGCAATCCAGTTGATCACCGAGTGTGATTTCGGTGAAAACAGGTACTTACGGGCAAACAGGTTGGACAACATCGTTACTCGTGCATCATTTCTGCATCGCGCGGTCGATCTTCTCCACGTACTCCAACGAATCGTCCAGGAAGAAGGTGATCTCGGGGACGCTCTTCAGATTACGGAGGCGTTGCCCCAGCGCGCGGCGGAGCATCCAGTTCTCCTTCTCCAGCGCGAGCATCACACCACCGCTCTGTGCGAACGGGAATACACTCACGTATATCTTCGCGTATGTCAGGTCGGGGGAAGTCTTTACGGCCGTCACCGTGGCCATCACACCGCGAAACAGGTCGCGTCCCTCGGCGCGGAATATCTCCGACATGTCGCGACGGATCTGTTCGGCGACTTTCTGCTGTCTTATGCTTTCATTCTCCATTTTTGCGGTTTTTAGAGGTACCTTTCACCACACCTTGTTCTTCTTCGGAGGAGGTACTTCGTGTACATCCCCCATCCTCTCTCCTTCGCTCAGTGCAAAAATCCCTCCCTAAAATTACAGAAAAGGGATTTTTTTCAACACAAAATCACATCTTGTAGTCAAACGAATCCTCCATCTTGCGCGACCTCAGCGGTTTGGTCTGCCACTCCCGGAATCCATCCTTAGACCCCTTGCCCATGCGGAATGACACGCCCACACTGAACATCAGGTTGTCAATCGGCGAACGTAACGGCGTCTGGCGGAACGGATTGGCGGCCGGAGCGTCCGAAAATTCATCCGTCAGGTTGTCCGGATAGCGATTCCGGTTGCGCATCAGGTCCGAATAGCCAAAGTAATACCGCACCCGGAAGTTCCACTCCACACGTCCCGTCAGGACGCTCAATCCACCGCCACCCGCCAGTCCGTAGCCCCACCGGTTGTCGCGTCCCTCTTTGAACACATACTCTCCGCTCGTGGGCTTGTCGACATACGTATCATCCCCCTGTTCCGCCTGGTAGGCCGCAAACTGGTTGTCGTACCTTCCCGAAAGATTGTACGAGAAGAATGCCGCGAGATCCAGGTAGATACGCACCCGGTTCTTCGCCACATAAACATGCGGTTGCCAGATGATCGGCATCATGATCGACTTCACGCGGCGCGTGTACCAACGCCAATCCTCCTCCGTCTCGAACAACGACGTGTAGGGCGCGTAGGAGAATCCCCGTTCGAGGTACTCCAAATCCACACCGAAACCGCCGGCAAAGCGTTGCGGACCGTAGTACCGCCAACTCAATCCGGCTGTCGCGTTACCCCAAATGGCACGCGTCTCCTGTGCCGGATAGGGACGGAACGTGGTCATGCCGTAGCCACCCGTCATACCCAACGTGTGTTGTGCCGATGCCTCGTTCGCAATGAACATCGCGAACAGGGCAAGCCCGAATATTTTGAGAAATTTCGCCATAATATCAATACCCTACGCTTGAGCCGGAACCCATACCTCCCATGGAGGGCATTTGGAATCCCATGCCGGAGGACTGGTTCTGGTCACGAGGGGGATTCTTGGCCCGTTCTTCGGCAACACGTTGCAGGCGCGACAGTTCGCGGGCCTCCAACGTCTCCCAGAGGCGTTGGGGGGTCATGGGGGCGAAAATCTTGTTCATATCCAACCTCACATCGTCGAACTCCCAGTTCTCCTTCGCAATGAACACATCCACTCCTTCGTCGTTCACGTAATACTCCGTCCGTTCGGGTTGACGCCGTTCCACGAGACTGCCCGAGTCCCATTTGCCGTTGCCGTTTGCATCCTCCGTGACACGGAACTTCACGTTGCCCGGATTCACATAAAGAAACGTAACCTTTCCCGTTTGCACGTCTCGTTTCTCCTGCAACACCTGACCGCTCTCGCTCAGCAGCTGCACAATGTAACGTGCGTCGGGCGTCTTACCCGTCACCGACACCACATACGTGGCTGTTTTGTCGGGATCGACACCTGTGTAGCTGATCGTTGTCGAGTCGTTCACCTCGCGTGCGATATCCTCGAACGCACCCTTGGGGATCGTCAACTGATAGCCGTTGCGCACCTTCCACGCCACATCCAGATACCACCGCCTCATTTGCGCCGTATCCTGACGCCAACGGATCGGAATCGACACCGTGTCGCGTTTCTCCTCTTTGGACGAAGAGGGTCTTGTGTACGACGAGCGTCCGGTGGGGGCGGGGGCGACGATCTCGCGCATTCGCACGGATGCCGTGTCGAAGCGTATGAGCGGCATGTCGAACATGATCGAGAGTTGTGTTTCGGGTGTCACGGTGCCGCTCGACGGGGTGAAGGTCGATCGGAACAGCGTTTTCTTCTCGGGTTCCACCCATTCGGTGCTATCTTGCAGGGCCTCTTCGCGTGCCTTCTCCAACCGCAATCGTTCACGCTCCTGCTCACGAGTCTCCGGTACGGGACGCCATGCCAATCGTAAATCCTTGGTCGCGGGGACTAACATGTGCAACGAGTCGTTCCACTGCCGGTAGGTGATCGTACCCTTGATCGTATCGGGAAGCTCCTCGCCCGGCATGTTGAACCAAAGCGCCATCGTATCGCGACGCAGCGCCATCGGCTCCACGATCACACGGTCGCGGGGTATGCTGTCGAACGCAATGTCGTCGATTTCGGGCCACGGGGCGTTGAAGATTAACTGTGCCTGGTGCTGGCGCGGACGCGACTGTTCGCGAAGGTTCTGCTGCTTGAACGTCTCGTCCGTGAACATGCGGAAATAGAGCTGCGGCTGGGCCGTTACGTACATGCGGATCGAGTCGAACCAGATACCGAAATCGGTCAACTCAGCCGGGTTTTGGGGCTCTTCGATAAATCCGATCTTGTCGATCGACGGTTCGTACATCATGTTGCTGTTCGTATCCTCGAAGGCATAGATGCGGTAGGGGATCGGCTTGAGGTTCTGGGCGATGAAGACGCCGTTCGGTTCGGCACGCGCGATCACCGCGGGGCGGTACATCGGAGCACCCATCGTGTCTTTTTTCAGCATCGTGGAGTCGTAATCGCGGGTCAGCACCAGTGAATCCAGTGCATCGACGGGGAAGAAGTAGATGAACGACTTGGGGACACTGTCCGCCTTATAGCTATCCTCCGTGTAACCCGACACGACCATCGAGTCGATCTCCGGGCCGGTCGAAAAGACGTAACGCAAGCCATGACGCGGGTTACCCTCGTTGTTGTCGCGTATCGAGCTGCCGAAATTCAGGGCATAGGTGGTGTTTTCGGCTAACGTATCTTTGATCTGGATGTACACCCCGCGTCCACGGATCGACAGCTGGGGAGTCTTCTTCATCTGCGGAGAGGTGAAAAACTCCTTCTGCTGGTCCTGTATCTGCACATACTCATCGAACTCGATGAAGATGTTTTTCTCCGCGAAATTGGCTGTGTAGTCCTCCGGAAGTACCGCCACGATCAACGGCGGCAACGTATCTTTCGGGCCGCCCTCCAGGCGCATGATGTTGGCGCACCGCCACAAAAACGGCACACAAAACAGTATCGCTACAACTATCGCTATCGCTCTTCTCATATCAATCCTAACTCCCTTAACGGCACCATCACAAATTCACGTTCTCGAATCAACGGATGGGGTATTTTTAATCGCGGCGTGTCGATCCGCATGTCATCATAAAACAAAATATCGAGGTCGATCGTCCGTGACACGTAACGTGCTCCCGTCGCAGATTTCTCACGCGCCTCCGCATCCCGGTCGCGTCCCAACTCTCGCTCGATCCCCTGCAACACGTCCAGCAACTCCTCCGGCTCCAACGACGTCTCCACCACCGCCGCCTGGTTCACGAACGGGCGCGCGTCGAAACCCCATGCAGGGGTTTCATGGAGCCGCGATGTCCGTGACACGCGGCCCACGCGCTCCGCAAGGAGCACGCGCGCCCGGTGCAGGGTCGCCTCGGTATTTCCCACATTACCCCCAAGCAATATCACCGCCTCCCTCATCGCTTCCGTATCAACTTGCTCACCGCCAGCGCGAAGTGCGTGAAGATTATCGTCGGGTTGCCGTTCTGGTACAGTTGCGCCCCTGCCGATTCGACCTGCTCCACCAACGCCTCTATGTTGTCGTTACCGATGAACGGGGCGAACTTCTCGCAAAACGCTGCCTCCTCGCCCCACAGCATGCCGATCTCTCCCAGTCCCGCGTGACGCAGGTAGCTCTCCCGTGCCAGGCGCAACACATCCCTCAAGAAGGCACGTTGCGACTCACGCGGCAAGGTTGCGACCTCCTCCGCCCAACCGATCAGTTCGAGGTGCTTGTCGTTGTAGCTCAACCGCATCAACCGGCAAAACAGGTCGAAATACTCCCTCCCCGCCCCCGCAGGCCCCCCTTCTTCGTTCTCCCCACCGTCCTCATTAGCCAATAGCGACCGCATCTCCACCACGTCACCACCCGACAAGCGGGTAAATATAGCGATTTTCTCTTGATCCGTCTCCCTCTTCTCAATTTCCATACGGATCACGTCGTTGTCGACACGAGGAATCGTGATCTCCTGCACACGCGAGCGTATTGTGGCCAGCAGCAACTCCGGGCGCTCGCTCACCAACACAAATACCGTCCGTTCCCACGGTTCCTCCAACACCTTCAGCATCTTGTTGGCCGCCTCCTCGTTCATCGTCTCCGGGAGCCAGATCAACACACATTTGTACTTCCCCGAAAAGCTCTTGAACGACAGTTTTTTGATGATGCCATCCGTCTCCTTGGCCGCAATGACACCCTTCAACGTCTTACCCAGATCCAACCGGCTGTACCACTCCTGAGGGGTGAGATAACCTCCCGTCGCCGACACCGCATCGCGAAACAGCGGCATGAAGTCGTCACTCACCACCACCTCGTTCGATTTCTTTCCCTGCTTGTTGACCGGGAATACGAAGTGCAGGTCCGGGTGAGCCAGCGCGTTGGCTTGTTGGCAGTTCGCACAGACGCCGCACGAATCACCGTCACGTCGGTCCGTACAGTTCAGATACTGGACATACGCCAACGCGAGGGGCAGGATACCTGCCCCCGAACGCCCGGCGAAGAGCTGGGCGTGGCTCACCCGTCCCGCGTCCGCACTGCGTACCAGATGCTCGATTATCCCCTTCTGACCAATGACTTCGCTAAACCGCATACATCCAATTTTTCACGCTTCACCGCGTAATACATATACCCCACGATCAACACCCCACTTACCACATAGTTATCCGCCCATACCCCCACTCCATACATCGCTCCCGCCACACCGACATACTCCGCCATGCGTCCCAACTTGTAAGGTATCGGATAATACCTCCGGTTCAACCAAAAACTCACCGCCACCATCACCGCCTCGGCCGCCATGCGTCCCCATGCCGCACCGTAGTATCCGTACCGTGGCACCAACGCGAAATAGACCGCCATCGACGCCACGAGTCCTGCCACCGTGACGATGATCGCCATGTGCGTCTTCTCCTCACGCTTGTACCAGAACGACAAGTTCAACCACACGCCGCTCAAGAAGTTGGCGAACAGCACCACCGGCAGAATTCCGATACCCTCGCGGAAGTCGCGTCCCACGATCAACGCAAACACGTCCTTGAAGAGTGCCACGCCCAAAAACACCACCATCGACACCAACACGAAATATTGCAACGCCGCGGCGTTCATCGCCTTGAAGTCCGACTTCTTGTAATCGGCCAGAAAAAACGGTTCGGCAGCGTAGCGATACATCTGTATGAACAACAACATCACCACTCCCACCTTCACGATCGCCCCGTACACCCCCACCTGCTCCATAGCCCCCGCGGGCGCGAGGTACTTGATCATTTGTCTGTCTATAAACTCGTTCGCCATTCCCGCCACACCGCTGATAAGCAACGGCAGCGAATAGAGGAAAATCGTCCGCAACAGTTTCGGGTCGATACGCGGCAGCGTCCGTTCGCCCGTCACAACGATCACCGCTATGAGTGTCGCCGCACTGGCCGCAAAGTTTGCCACAAATGCCCATCCCACTCCGAACGGCGTGGCATACAACCCCATCCATCCGAACGCGAAGGCCAACCCCACATTCACAGACACGTTGAAGATACGTAACGCCACGTACGTTTTCGCACGTCCCTGTTGGCGCAGCCGACAGAACGGCATGGCTTTCCACACATCCAACGCCACGATCGCCGCCACCCACACCACGTACTCCGGATGCACGACATAGAACGGCCCCATGACACCCGACACAGAACCCCGGAACACGAATATCGTCACGAAAAAGAGTGCCGCCACGAGCGACGTGACACCCCACGTCGTGGCGAACAACCGCTGTCGATCCACACCGGGCTTATCGGCAAACCGGAAGTAACTCGTCTCCATGCCCATCGTCAGCAGCACCAATGCCAACGGAATTAACGAATAGACATCCGTGTAGACACCGTAAACCGCCTGACCGAACACCCTCGTATAGAACGGCGCGAGCAAATAGCTCAAGAACCGTTCTACAATGGTGCTCACCCCATAAATTGCCGTCTGGCGCGCCAACTTTTGCAGCATCTTGCAAAGATACACTTTTCTTTCTAAAACTTTTTTAAGACCTTCGCTTTTAAAAAAGCGAAGGTCTTAAAAATCAAAAAGCGAACAGTTGGGACAAGGAGTAAGGTTGTAAAAGAAAACTACAGCCATTTTTTGTATCGGAAGAACCAGATCGTCAGGCCCGAGCAGAGGATCATCAGCCCGATCGCGAACAGGTATCCGTATCGCCAGTGCAGTTCGGGCATGATGCCGAAATTCATCCCGTAGATACTCGCGATCAGTGTCGCGGGCATGAAGATTACCGCCGCCACAGAAAAAATCTTCACGATGTTGTTCTGTTCGATATTGATCAGACCCAACGCCGCATCCTGGATATAGTCCAGACGCTGGAACGAGAAATCGGCATGGTTGATCAGCGAATTGACGTCCTTGATCATCAGTTGCAGACGCGGGAATATATCGCTCGGGAAACGGTCGCTGCGAAGGATACTCGACACGACACGCTGACGGTCGAAAATGTTCTCACGCAACAACATCGTGCTCTCCTGCAACGAGTTGATACGTCGCAATACGTCCGTGTCGATGGATGACTCCTCGCTCATCTCGCGACTCAACAGCGAAACCTGGCGTGCCAACAACTCCACCATATCGGCATCATAGTCGATACGTACTTCCAACAGCGTGATGAAGATATGAAACCCCGTCGGGTAGGCGCGGTAGTTGATTTGCAGGCGTTTCTCCGTCTCGCGGAACGTACGCGACTCGCTCTCGTGTACCGACACCATCACGCCGGCATTGGTGATGATGAACGACACGGGTTCCACCTCGAACCCCCCGTCACCGCCGCCGCTCTCGCCATGCGGAACAAAAAAGTTGGCGTTCGAGATCACTGCATCCTCCGATTCGGAGTATTTCGATGTCGATTCGATCTCCTCGACCTGCTGTTTCGTTTGAAGGTTGATCCCCATGAACGCCTCCACGGCCTTCTGCTCCTGCACGGTGGGTTGGAACAAATCAATCCACAGCACCTCGTTGCAACTGAGGTTGTCGAACGCCGCAGGGTCGGCACAGCGTAAAATCTGGTTGTATTGTTTCAGGTAGATCGTGATCATGGCGGTGTCAGTTTTATCCCGCCCATCCCATCTAAAAACAGTTCCAGGGCACGGCGTTTGCGGTTATCGAACAGGTAATCTATATTTTGCGTCAGGTAGGTGTAGGCATCGTACGGTTTCTTGTCGAAACCGGCCTCCAAAATAGCCTCGTAAGTGTGCTCCACGCCGAACGTAAGAGACTCCTCCAAGGCACTCAACACCTCTTCGGGCGTGTTGCGGCGGGCAACCCACACGGCAAATGCAAACGGCAGTTTCGTCTGGGCGATCCACTCGGCCGCCAAGTCGTACGTATATGTAAACTTCCCCTCGTAATCGAACACCTTATCGCCAATCAACAGAAGCCCTTCACCGGATTGAATCTCCCGCTCGTAACCATCCAGTGCACACCACTCGGGATTGATCTTCCAGCGGTTTTTGGCCAGGTAACCGAGCAGTTGCACGGAGGTTTGTGAATGCGGATCCAGGTAGACACGTTTCACCTCCTGCACGGGCACATCACTCATCAGCACGACCGTCCGCACGGGACCATCAGCACCGATACAGTAGTCCGTCACGATCTCCATGTTTTCGAGCGACGGGAGTGCAGCCACGGGTAACAACGCAATGTCGGCACGCCCCTCCACATAGTTCTTCGTGCACTTGGCGGGAGGCGCCAACAGCAACTCCACGTCATCCATCAATCCACTGTGACGCAACCCATAGATAAACGGTATCGTGTTCAAATAGGAAACTGCCGCGATCTTCATTCCGCAAAGATACACTTTTTCTTTACGCCTTTACGCAACTGTCGCTTTTTTGGAAAAAAGCATCGTTACGATGCCTTTTCACTAAAAAGTGGCGGTTTTGAAAAAAAGAAAAGCGAACAGTGGCGTAAAGGCGTAAGGTTTTAGAAAAAAAAGAAATCCCCGCTCGATGAGCGGGGATTTCTTACAAGATAGCAATCAGTTTTTAGCTGAGTTTATTAACGTGCAACTGCAGGGCACTTTTGAGATTACCTGCTTTGTTCTTGTGCACGATGTTACGTTTGGACAGTTTGTCCAACATAGCGGTCACTTTGGGCAGCAACGTCACGGCAGCAGTCTTGTCGGTGGTGCTGCGGAGTGCCTTGACGGCGTTACGGGCCGTTTTGTGGGCCAAACGGTTACGCATACGGCGCACAGCGGTCTGGCGAATGCGCTTTTCGGATGATTTATGGTTTGCCATAGCTATAGTTTTTCCTTATCGTTTTTGTTTTTACTATAAATTTCTCTTATAACAAAGCCCCCGAACTTACCACTTCCAACTCGGGCTCCTTGTAGTCCATAGGAGAGTCGAACTCCTCTTTCCAGGATGAAAACCTGATGTCCTAACCGATAGACGAATGGACCAAAATTTTTTGTTACCGTGCCTCGTCGGGGTGACAAGATTCGAACTTGCGACCCACAGTCCCCCAGACTGTTGCGCTAACCGGACTGCGCCACACCCCGAAACTTGTATCTCAAAAAAGCCCCTGGGTGGAGAATGGGGCTCGAACCCACGACCTTCGGAACCNNACCAGCTGAGCTACCCCCACCATGGTGTTCCCACACGGGAACGGGAGGGCAAAAGTAAGAATATTTTTTCTTCTAACCAAAAATATGGGGAATAAAAGTATCTTTGTAGGCGGATTTTAGGTGAAAATGTCATTTTGGCAGGTTTTGGCAGGAAAATCCATTTGGCATACGGATTGATGGAACAACGTCGAACAAAATTATAACTCAAATACAACTATGAACGTAAAACCACTATCGGATCGCGTACTGGTCGAACCCAACGCGGCGGAAGAGAAAACGGCCGGCGGATTGATCATCCCCGATTCGGCCAAANNCCCCTCGCAGGTAAAGTCGTGGCTGTGGGCCCCGGCACTTCGGAAATCAAAATGGAGGTCAAAGTCGGTGACTCCGTGCTGTACGGCAAGTATGCCGGTCAGGAGTTGCAGATCGACGGCAAAGACTACCTGATGATGAAACAACAGGATATTTTGGCAATTATTTAACTTAAAGGAAGGAATTTACAACAATGGCAAAAGAGATTCAATATAACGTAGAGGCCCGCGAGCTTCTCAAACAGGG
>DBDB01000053.1 GCA_002293345.1 Alistipes sp. UBA943 | reverse complement strand
GAGGCTGTGCAACCGGCTTCGCCGGTTGCGACGCCGCCGCAGTTGCGGAAGATGCCGGTGCCGTGCCGCCCACATACCGCGCGTAATCCTTCACCGCCGCAAGCAACGTAGCGGCAATCTCGTTCTGTCCCGATTCCGAATTCAAATAAGCACGCTCCTGCGGGTGCGACAAAAATCCGATCTCGGTCAACACACCCGGCATGTCCGTCGCGTACAGCACCATCAACGGCTGACGCTTCACACCACGATCCATCTTACCTTTCGTCTTGTAGTGCTTCTGAGACAGCTTCGCCATCGCCTCGCTGTAGCGTCCGTACGTGAACTGTAAATTCTGGATATAGGCGCGCACAATTGCCGCCGTACGCTCATTCGACATGTCGATCAACTCATCCTTATGGTTGTTGTACAGCGTGCGCTCGTTCATGTTCTGCTCCAGCGGCGTCTCGCCCATGATCAGCGTCTCAACGCCGCGTACCGCCGTCGAAGGGTTCGCGTTCGCGTGAATCGAAATGAACAGATCCCCGCCCGCGTTGTTCGCAATGTCGGCACGTGCCTGTAGATCCTTCGTCTTGTTGTCGTGGAAATGTCTGTCCGTCGTGCGAGTATACACCACCTTCACCCCGGGCAGCTGCTTCCGGATCAACTCACCCAGTTTCAACGCCACCTTCAAGTTGATGTCGCTCTCGCGCACACCTCCGTGTACAGCACCCGGATCACGCCCCCCGTGCCCGGCGTCGATCACCACCACTCCCAAACCCGCATGGGCCTGGGCATGCGCGTCGCGTCCCACCATGCAAAACATGAATAGCAGGAGCAGAAATAGCCGCCTCGACGTAGATGTTCTCATTTTTTAACTATATTTGCAAGTTAACAAAAAACCCAAATAACCCCATCTCAACACACGGCCGGGGCGTTTTGCCGACCCGTCGGCAAAGATACTAAAAAAAATTGAAGCAGCGCATAAAATACTTCTCTCTGTCGGCAATATTCTTGTCCGTCTTCCTGTTGCCGCTCTTCACGCGTGCCATCGGAACCGCACAAGAGTTCGATGTCGCTGTACAGGATTCACTGCGAAGCGACTCCACACAATCCGATTCCATACAGCGCGACTCCATCTCGAACGAATCCATACAACCCCGCCTCAGCAGTACCGACTCCATCCCGCGAGACACCACTCGCCGGCAAGAGGGCGGGGGCGGAGCAGGTCTCGATGATATTATATCCTCCAAAACCAATGACTCGATGTTCTACGACGTACGAAGACGTACTGTGCAACTCTATGGCGGGGGCGACGTAACGTACCAAAATATCAACCTCAAAGGCGACTACATGCGTGTCGATATGGATGCCAAAACCATCTTCGCCGAAGGGCGTACCGATACCATCGAGGGCGTCGCCACAACCACGCGTCCCACGTTCACCGAAGGGGCGTCCACCCCCTACTCGATGGAGGACATTACCTACAACATGGGCTCCAAAAAGGCGAAAATCAAAGGCGTGGCGACACAGGAAGGTGACGGATGGTTGATCGGCGGCGAGGTGAAAAAGATGGAGGATAACGTGTCGTACATTTACGACGGTAAGTACACCACGTGCCCCAATACGGACCACCCGCACTTCTATCTCGAAATGACACGCGCCAAGATGATTCCCGGCAAAAAAGTCGTCACGGGGCCCGCGTACATGGTGCTCGAAGATGTGCCGATATACTTCCCGCTCATCCCCGAAGGATTCTTCCCCATCAGTCAGGGACCCAAATCCGGCCTGCTCTTCCCCACGTTCGGCGAGGAGGCCACCAAGGGATTCTTCATGCGCGGGCTGGGTTACTACTTCGCCATATCGCAACACATGGATCTGGCCGTGCGGGGCGGTGTGTACACCCTCGGGTCGTGGGAGGCGGAAGCTACCACGCAATACATGAAACGGTACAAACACCAGGGTAGTTTCAAGTTCTTCTTCTCCGATGTGAGGGTCGGTGAACCGCTGTCGCCGGACTATATCAAGGAGAATAACTTCCAGCTCAACTGGCAACACACCCAGGATCCCAAAGCGAATCCCGGATCGACCTTCTCCGCGTCGGTGGATTTCCGTACGGCGAACTTCAACAAGACCTCCGCGCAATCCCTGCACGATGCACTCCAGACCCAAACCAGCTCCACGATCGCGTACTCCAAAAGCTGGCTCGGGACTCCGATGTCGCTGTCGGCCAATATGTCCGTGTCGCAAAACTCGCAGAGCGGGACGCTCGCCATCATGCTCCCGAACGTCGTGTTCAACGTCGCCACCATATATCCCTTCAAACGAAAAGAGATGATGGGCGAACAGCGGTGGTACGAGAAGATCAATATCCGTTACACCGGTAAGTTCAACAACAAGGTCGACGCCAAGGAATCCGAAATATTCAAGAAACAGACCCTCGAAAGAATGCAGTTCGGATTCGAGCACTCGATACCCGTCGCCGCAACCTACAACCTGTTCAAATACATCAACTTCGGCCCAACGGCCAACTACACCGAGAAGTGGTATTTCAAACGTCAGACGAGGGTGTGGAATCCGGATGGAGGGACGCCCAACCCGGAGACCGGAATAGCCCCAGGGGCTGTCGATACGTTGCCGCAAAAGTACGGGTTCTACCGCCTGTGGAATTACAACGTCGCGCTGCAAGCATCGACGACCATATATGGACGATACGAAACCAAAAATAAAGAGCGGAAAATACAAGCCATTCGACACACCCTCTCACCGTCGATCAGCGTGTCGTACGCACCGGACTTCTCGACCAAGTACCAAAACGAGGTGCAAAACAATGCGGATGGAGGTACGTTGATGTATTCGCCCTACCAGAATCCCGTGTTCGGGGTGCCGTCCTCGGGTGAAACCTTCGCCATCAACGGATCGTTGGCACAAACCCTCGAAATGAAGGTGCTGTCCAAACGCGATACCTCCGGCATGCGAAAGATCAAACTCATCGACGAGTTCCGAATAGGGCAGGTGTCGTGGAACTTCGTTGCCGACTCGATGCGGCTCTCCACCATACCCCTCTCGCTGCGTACCACGCTGTTCCAAAACTTCGGCATCACCGTCACAGCCACCCTCGACCCCTATCGGGTCACGCCCGACGGCAAACGCATCAACAAACTGTTCTTCCCCGGACGTATCGCCAATGCAGCTACCTCCATCGGATATACGTTCAACTCGCGTCAGGACACCTCCATGCCCGCCACCAACGACATCACGTCAGCTCCGGTACTCAACCCCTTTTATTTCGATCCCGACAACCCGATGAATCCCGCCGAAAGGCGAATACTTATGGCGAAGGCCTATTACGACTTCTCGATACCGTGGAACTTCGGATTCAGTTACTCGGTCAACTACTCCGCCACACCGTTCAATAACGGTACCACCGGTTATCAGCGAAACTTCACGCAGACCGTCACCGTACAGGGAGACGTGACCGTCCTGCCCAAACTGGGAGTCACCGTGTCGGGCGGTTACGACTTCCAGACACGGCAGCTCACTCCGGCCAACATCACCATCTCGCGTGACCTGCACTGTTGGCAAATGTCGTTCGCGTGGGTGCCCTTCGGACAGTACAAAAGCTGGAGCTTCAACATCAGCGTCAAGGCGCAATCGCTCAAAGACCTCAAATACGATAAGTCGCAAAGTATGTTCGACAACCGTCCCGAACTATACTGATGAACCGTGCTGCCACACCCCTACTGTGGGCATTAATCCCCCTTGCAGCCGGAATTATCGTTGCGTCGTACGTATTCCTGCCGCTGTGGCTCTCGGCCGGAGGACTCCTCCTCTGTCTCCTCCTCGCATGGCGATGGGACTCGACGCCGCTCACGATCGCGGCAATCTTCCTGTTCGGCATATCGTCATACAACCTGCGTCACGACATACTCCACCAATCGGTCGACGACCTGCGGATGCGTCCTGCCAATGCACTGCATCGAGGTGCTGCGGAACGTCTCGACAGACTCGATCTCCCCGAGGATGGGCAGGCTGTCGTCAATGCCATGGTGGCGGGGGACAAAACCGGGATCTCGTACGAATTGCGTTCCGCCTATGCGCGAAGCGGTACGTCGCACCTGCTCGCTGTGTCGGGGTTGCACGTGGGGATCGTGTTCATGTTGGCCAACTTCCTCCTGCGGTGGTTGCTCCTCGCGCCGAACGGACACCGGTGGCGAAACGGCGTCGTGATACTCCTCGTGTGGATATACGCCGCCATCGCAAACTTCCCGCCCAGCGTTATACGCGCTGCATTCATGTTCTCCGTGCTCCAATTCTCGCTCGCATCCTCCTCCGCGTACGTCAGTCTCAATACCCTTGCCGCAGCGGCATTCATGATGCTGATCGTCAACCCGCTCTTCCTGTTCTCTCTGTCGTTCCAGCTCTCCTTCATTGCCGTCGCGGGGATCATCCTCTGGGCTGTCCCGGCGGCGCGGTGGCTACATGGCCCGTGGGCCATCGGCAATGCCCTGCTGGGCATTGCGGGTGTCGGCATAGCCGCCACCGTAGCCACCGCGCCGCTCATCGCGCACACGTTCGGACAGATATCTGTCATCGGTGTGCCGTTGAATCCCATCGTCATTGCCATCGCCAACGTGATCGTCGGGGTAGGTGCCGTGTGGATGATACTGCCCTTCCTGCCGGGCGTGCCGTGGCTTCTCGATACCGCCACCGCCACACAAAACAACCTCGTCCAATGGGCCGCAGCGCTTCCCAATGCCGTTGTCAAGATACAAATCTCAGCGCTCGCATGCTGGGCCGCGTATGCCGTCATGATTCTCGTTACCTATGGAATTGCACGAATTAGAGTGGCTCGTTAGCGCCGAGGGGCGTGCGGCAGTCGAGGCGTGCCTCGATCGCGACCCCGTCGCGATAGCGCTCGATAAGCGCCTGCCGCACGCACCAACAGTGGCTACCCAGGTCAAATACCTGCAACGTGCCAAAAAGAAACTCCCGTCCTTCTACGAAGCACGGTGCATCATCCCGCCACGTGCCTATGAACAGGCGTCAAGCGAAGTATTGGCCTTACACAAGGAGCTCTCCGGGCACACAGTCCTCGACCTCACGTGTGGCCTGGGTGTCGACACGTGGGCACTGTCGCAACGATTCGACCATGTCGTGTCCGTGGAACGTGACCCCGTTCTTGCCGCCGTGGCACGTGAAAATTTCAGGCGTCTCGGTATCACCAATGTCACCGTCGTCAATGCCGATGCCGAAGATTATTTAGCGTCACTATCCAATCCGAGCGATGTAGCCAGCGTGGAGCGTTCAGCTCTACGCCCGGGGATGGCTACGAGCTGGCCGCCGAAGGCGGCGAAAACAAAAAACACCGCTCCTCCCGTAAAACAAGTTTTGAACCATGTGGTCGGAGACCACATGGTTCAAAACGAAATAAAATCACCCCCTCCCGGGAGGGGGCAGGGGGTGGGAGTAAATAAATTCGACTGGATCTATGTCGATCCCGATAGACGCGACGCCGCGGGGAAGAAAAAAGTGAGGATCGAAGATTGCTCTCCCAACGTAATGGCGGTACCGGTGGCTCCGGATGGCTCAACACATAAACTCTGTATCAAACTATCGCCTCTCTTCGATGTCGATGAGGCGTTCCGGATCTTTCCCAACGCGCACGTGGAAGTGGTGTCGCTCAATAACGAGTGCAAAGAGGTGCTTATATACGTATCCCCTGAATTCGACCATCCCACGCTCACTGCAACAGCCATCGGGATCGGATCGTTCTCCTCGGGGATGCAGCCAGCGGAGGATCAAAACCTCGGTTTTGGCCTGCCGCAGGGGGATGGCGGCAGACCAAGCAGCTTCGCTGCAAAAATAAATAGTTACAAGTACCTCTTTATCCCCGACGTGGCAACCCAAAAAGCGAGGCTCGTCTTCGCTCATCTCGATGGCAAAGTCGATATATGGGATAACAATGGATATGGATTTGCAGATGAGCCTGTCGAGGGACTACTCGGACGATGGATAGAGATCGAACGCATCGAACCCTACAACCCTCGCACACTCAAAAATCTCCGTGCCACGGTGTTCAAAGCCAATTTCCCCGCATCCATACACAGACCTGTGCGTGCGGGTGGCACGCAACGCATCGCAATCACTGCCGTGCAGGGGAAATACTGGACGATCTTTCTGAAATAACCTTCTCCTCCCCGTGCCGGGGTTCCGTAGCTACTCCGATGGTCATCTGGACTATCAGACTGTTAGTGGACTCTATTGGTCCTGTCAGATGTCGCTGAATTCCACCACAGAGGCGCACAGGTTAAACATCTATTCCCCGGGATTCGGTACGGCTACCAGTCGCGTCAGCTACGCCTACTCCCTCCGCTGTATAAAGATCTAATGTAGGGTGGGACAAGGGAACTTCTTGTGCGTCAGCAATAGAGATGAACGTCGTCAATCGTGATGTCGCCATCGCTCAGTACAACCAAGCGTTCCACCACGTTGCGTAGCTCGCGGATGTTGCCAGACCAACGACGCGTACTTAACTCCTCGATCGCCGCAGAATGGATCTGCTTGTTCGACATGCGATTCTCGTCGCACGCCACACCGATGAAATGATCCACCAATAGCGCAATGTCACTCGGATGTTCACGCAACGGCGGCACGTTGATCATGATCACCGCCAGGCGGTGGAATAAATCCTCACGGAAATTACCCTTGGCGATCTCCTCACGCAGGTCCTTGTTCGTCGCGGCGATGATACGTACGTCCACGTCGATGTCCTTATCGCCACCGACACGTCCGATCTTGCGCTCCTGCAGGGCACGGAGTACCTTCGCCTGCGCCGAAAGCGACATGTCGCCGATCTCGTCCATGAACAACGTACCGCCGTGTGCCAACTCGAATTTACCTTTCTTGTCCTTGTGTGCCGAAGTGAAGGCACCCTTCTCGTGACCGAACAACTCGCTCTCGATCAACTCCGAAGGAATCGCGGCACAGTTTACCTCCACGAACGGGCCTCCGCAACGGGCGCTCTTGGCATGCAGGTGACGTGCGACGAGCTCCTTACCCGTGCCGTTCTCACCCGTGATCAGGACACGGGTGTCGTTATTGGCCACCTTGTCGATCAAGCGCATCAGGTGTTTGATCTGGTCCGATTCGCCGATGATTCGGTTCGCAGGCTGGGACACATCCTTCGTGCGGCGGCGTGCGGGAGAGGCGGACGGGGCTTTGCCCGAGGGGGCTTTTGCCAACGGGGGTGCCTCCGCTTGCTCGACGATCTTGCGAATGTCGGTCAACAGCAGGTTCATGTCCACAGGTGCCGGAAGGTAGTTCGTCGCACCGCTTCGAAGCGCGCGGATCACCGACTCGACCGTCGGATCCTCGGAAATGACGATAAAAGGTATGTCGATCGAGGGTAAGCCCGCCTCGTTCTCGGTGATAATCACGTCGAATGGCAGTTCGCTGCATAACTCAACCGCATGCGTGTCGTTAGTAGCGTTCTCGCTCGTGATACCTTCATGCTCCAATCGCTCGCGCAACTGGTTGCGAATCCGACTCGACATAACTATGATTAAAACCTTTGCCATGCTCGTGTTTCAGAAATTTTTTTCTAATTTTGCTACGTAAAGTTACGGCTCTTAAACACCCAATCCAAATAATTTTACAAATTTTTCTTGTATTATATTGCAACTTAGACTTTTTGTTACATCTTCCTGCCCATTTATCCTATCCGTACTGATATCAATAAACGTCACAACAACCATACCATCAACACGAATGCTTAAAAATTACAATTACACACGACGCAAACTCCACCTCCCCGAGTACGGACGCCACATCCAGGAGATGGTCGATTCGCTGGCCGGGATCGAGAACCGTGCCGAACGGAATAAACAGGCGCGTGCCGTGATCGCCGTCATGGGCAACCTCAACCCCTTGCTGCGGGATACGGCCGACTTTACGCACAAACTGTGGGATCACATGTTCATCATGTCGAACTTCCAACTCGATGTCGATTCGCCCTATCCGCAACCCACGCGTGACGAGTTGACCGCACGCCCACAGCGCCTCCCCTATTCCACCGGAAGGATCGTCTACAAGCACTATGGCAAGTACCTCCAACGGATCATCCAAGGACTCAAAGAGGAGAAGGATTCGACAGCCGTGTCGAACACGATCGACAACCTGGCACGCTACATGCGTACGAAAAGCTACGAGTACAACCATGAACACCCGTCCAACGAAGTGATTATTCGCGACATCAAACGGCTTTCCGACAATGCGTTGAGTCTCGACGAAGCGACGCTCTCATCGCTGCGAAGCGAGTACAAAACGGACTCCAAACCCAATAACCCGAACGGTAAAAAACAGAAGAACGCACAAAAAAATAGTCACAACAGTCATAATAACACCCACAAAAAGTTCTTCCACAAGCACAAGTAAGGATGGAGAATGATCTATTTCACCTCTGACATACATTTGCGTACCGGTTCACCGGAAGTCGAGCAACGATTCCTACGGTGGCTCGACGAGGTCTCCCGAGATGCCGAGGCGATTTATATACTCGGCGACCTGTTCGATTTCTGGTTCGAGTGGCGGCGCGTCATTCCGAAAACCTCCATCAGGGTGTTGGGCAAACTCGCATCGCTGGCCGATCGGGGCGTGCGTATCATCTTCCTCGCCGGAAATCATGACCTGTGGGTACGCGAATACCTCGCCGCCGAGTGTGGTTTCGAGATATATACCTCGCCGCAAATCATGGAAATGGCGGGGAAACGCGTGCTGTTGGCGCATGGCGACGACATCGCCCGTGAGGGACGCAAAGTACGGATACTCAACCGGTTCTTTCGCTCAAAAAGAGCCCATGCGTGGTTCTCGCGTCTCGTGCATCCCGATACCGCGATGCGGTTCGGACTCTGGTGGAGCGACAAGTCGCGCGATAAACCCCGACGGGATCTGCCCATAGAGCCGTTCGTCGAATACGCACGAAGCCACAACGTCGATTGTGCCGTGTTCGGACACCTCCACATACCGTATCAAAAAGAGAGTGTCGTCTTCCTCGGCGATTGGGATAAGTGTCCCGCTTATGCCACCATGAACGATAAAGGAGAGTTGAAACTATGCGAGTTTATTTAGACTTATTGCGACATATCAAGGAGCATGGTGTTGTGAAAACCGACCGTACCGGTACCGGTACGCGGAGTGTGTTCGGTCACCAGATGAGGTTCGACATGCAAAACGGATTCCCGCTCCTGACGACCAAGAAAGTGTTCTTGAAAGGCGTGATCCATGAACTGCTGTGGTTCCTGCGTGGCGATACGAATACGCAATATCTCGTCGAGAATGGCGTGCATATTTGGGATAACGATGCGTCGCGATACCGGGCGGAACTCGAAGCACGGGGATTTCCTGCCGGATTTCGGGAAGGAGATCTGGGGCCCGTGTACGGTTACCAGTGGCGCAGTTGGCCGAAGCCCGACGGTTCGTCCGTCGATCAGATCGCGCAAGTGCTCGAAACGATTCGCAAAAATCCGGATTCGAGGCGCATGATCGTGTCGGCATGGAATGTGGCACAGATCGACGAGATGGCACTGCCGCCGTGTCACGTGATGTTCCAGTTCTACGTGGCGGACGGACGGCTGTCGTGTCAACTCTATCAACGTTCGGCGGACACGTTCCTCGGTGTGCCGTTCAATATCGCCTCGTACGCGCTCCTCACGATGATGGTCGCGCAACAAACCGGTCTGCAACCCGGTGAATTTATCCACACCCTCGGCGATGCCCATCTATACCTCAATCACCTCACACAGGTAGATGAACAACTATCCCGTGAGCCCCGACCCCTCCCCACAATGAAGTTGAATCCCGACGTCGCGTCGATTTTCGACTACTCGTACGAGGATTTTACGCTCACCGGTTATGATCCTTACCCCGCTATTAAAGCCCCAATGTCTTTTTGATTATGAGTATCTCTATTATAGTGGCAGTGGCCCAAAATAATGTGATTGGCGGAGAGAACAGACTCCTGTGGCACATCTCCGAAGACCTGCAACACTTCAAACGCATCACCACGGGGCATCCTGTCATCATGGGTCGCAAAACGTTCGAGTCGCTCGGTCGCGCACTGCCCAATCGCCGAAATGTCGTCATCACGCGGGGAGACGGGAGTTTCGACGGGGCGGAAACGGTGCATTCGCTCGAAGAAGCAATCGGGTTATTTTCCACAGTCCCGGAGGAGATCTTCATTATCGGCGGGGCACAGATCTATGCGCAGGCGTTGCCGATCGCCGACAAGTTCTATCTGACGCGGGTGTTGCATGATTATGAGGGTGACACGTGCTTCCCCGCATGGGATCCGGCCGAGTGGAAGCTCGTCTCCGAGGAGCGTCACGAACGTGGCTCCGTGTTCCCCCATCCCTTCGTGTTCGAGGAGTATCGACGTGTAAAATAGGTATTTGTACTACCTGAACTCTCGATAGTTCGCGGTATTTTTGTACCGTGAAGAACTATTTCGACCTACTGATGGAGGACGTGCGGATGCAGGAGGGACTCCACTCGTGCATGAATTGCGGCGTGTGTACGGGCGTGTGCCCCGCGGCGGAGTTCTATGATTACGATCCACGTAAAATTGTCTGTATCGTTCAGTCGCGCGACAACGACGCCATCGAGGAGCTCCTGAAATCCGAAACGATCTGGTATTGCGGCGAGTGTATGTCGTGTAGGCCGCGTTGCCCACGGGGGAATACGCCTGCGTATATCATCCAGGCCCTGCGGAAGTTGTCTCAGAAGTACGGCTTTTTTACCGCTTCGGAGAAGGGGCGTCAGCAGTATGCGCTGGGACGGGTGTTGGGGGGTAATATGAAGGGGTTCGGGTATTGTATCTTGCCCCGGGCCATCAGCCCCGCGATGCACCCCGAGCAGGGCCCCGTGTGGAAGTGGATACACGAGAACGACACCGAGGTGTATGGCCGATTCACCGACAACTACATGAAACCGGGGCCGGGCCCTGTGCGGGCGATCGACCCGGATAGTTTGGAGGAGTTCCGCCGGATATTCGACGTGAGCGGCGGGACTGCTTTTTTGGATAACATCCGCGAGCACTCCTTGAAAAAGGCCAGTGAACTGGGCCTTTCCGAAGAGGAATACATGACCTACGTCTATACGCACAACAGCGGCGCCCACACCTTGTAACCCCCACCCAGCAGATGAGATCCAGATTTTCCAACTGGCAGGAGTACTCCAAAGAGATCGCCGACGACCATTACTATTACGCGCGCAGTTGCATCCGGCAGAACTTTTTTCCGGGTTCCGAGCGGGCCTTTTTGGATATCCTGCGGCGCGACCTGGGGATGGATATCTACGAGGACCCGCGGCATACCACCTGCACCGGGATCGGGTACCATTCGGATGTGGTGCCGTTGGATACCACCATGGCAGTGGTGGCGCGGCAGTTCGCGCTGATGACCGAGGCGGGGTATCGGAATTACGTGGCCTCGTGCATCACCTCGTTCGGGTTGTACTCAGAGGTGTTGGATATGTGGCACCACTTCCCCGAGCTGGAAGAGAAAGCGAGAGAGAACCTGTTCAAGGCCACCGGGCGGGAGTTCCAAAAGCCCCGGAATTTGGTGCACACCTCCGATCTGATGTTCCACGTGCGGGAGAAGATCGCGGCCAAGGCGGTGCGGCGGTTGGTGAATGCCCGGACGGGGGAGCCGCTACAGGTGGTGGATCATATCGGGTGCCACTACGCCAAGGTATTCCCCAAAAAGGGGATCGGCGGGGCCGAGTTCCCGTACGTGTTGGCCGGGATGGTGGAGAGTTGGGGGGGGCAGTCGGTGGATTATCCCGAACGCAGGCATTGCTG
>DBDB01000092.1 GCA_002293345.1 Alistipes sp. UBA943 | reverse complement strand
TCACGGGGCGGCGTCTGGACCTGCGTCCCTCCAAAGTCGGGACTCCGCCCCATCGACACTCGCCACCGCGTTAAAAGGCATCGCCCTTCGCTATTTCAATCCCATCGGGGCACACCCATCCGGATTGATCGGCGAGTTGCCGCGCGGCGTGCCACAGAACCTGCTTCCCTACGTGACACAGACCGCCGCCGGGATCCGCGAGTGCCTGAGCATCTTCGGCAACGACTACCCCACGCCCGACGGCACCTGCATCCGTGACTATATCGACGTCATCGACCTGGCCCGTGCCCACATCGCCGCACTGCGGCGCATGCTCGGGAACGAGCATATGAAGACCTCTTACGAGGTCTTCAACGTGGGCACGGGCCGCGGGGTATCGGTACTGGAACTGGTGAATGGTTTCGAGCATGCGAATGGCGTGAAGGTGTGCCACAAGTTCGCACCGCGACGCCCCGGTGACATCACAGCCATCTGGGCCGATCCCTCGCTGGCGAATCACGAGTTGGGATGGCATGCCGAACGCCCCCTCGAAGAGACCCTTCGTTCCACCTGGCTCTGGCAACAAAGCCTCTGATCACTTTTTCAAACCGCTCGCTTTTACTTCCCTAAGACTGAACTGTACCCTTTTCGGAGAAAAGTGTACCCCAAAACCTTTCGGGAAGTACTTTGTACTTCCATTATGTGCGCGACATCAATCGCGACTTCTTACAGAAGTTCCGTGTTCAAAAAGTATATCGTTGTTTACGAATAAATTCGACACACCGACTTACTTTTTCGACACGATCCCTTTCGGGATCTCGCGATCTGTTGTCGCGAGGACGGAGCGCCCGCGGGGCGATCGTTCGTTTGGCGGGGAGGTTCGATGGGAGCTTGCTCACGAAAGAACCTACACGGCAAACGAACATAAAGCCGAAGGCTTTGTCCTCGCGCAAGAAGTGGAGATACGACAGTATCTCCCGAAAGTTTTTGGTGCCGCTTTTCACCAAAAAGCGGCGGTCTTGAAAGGTTTTGAAAAAGGAAAGGTTTTAATAAAAAATGTTATCTTTGTGCAACTTTCCCAGAATCATGCACAAACCCGACTGGTTAAAGATTCGTTTGCATCGCGGCACAGATTACGCATCGGTGCAGCGTATCGTGGACACGCATCACCTGCATACGATATGCAGCAGTGGCAAGTGCCCGAATAAGGCGGAGTGTTGGAGTCGGAAGACCGCCACATTTATGATCCTGGGCGATGTATGCACGCGGAGTTGTAAGTTCTGTGCCACCTCGACGGGACGCGGCATGGAACCCGACACACAGGAGCCGCAACGTGTGGCAGAAAGCGTGCGGTTGATGGGCTTGCGTCATGCGGTGATCACCTCCGTGACACGTGACGATTTGGCCGACGGCGGAGCGGCCCATTGGGCCGCCACAGTTCGGGCCGTGCGCGAGGCGAATCCCGATACGACGATCGAACTACTGATTCCTGACATGGACGCCCGTCCCGAACTGCTGGACATTGTCCAGTCGCCGTCGGCCGACATCGTGGGACATAATATCGAGACGGTCGAACGATTGACACCCGTGGTACGTTCGAGGGCACGTTACGAGACGAGTCTTCGGACGTTACGCTATCTGGGGGGTCGCGGTGCGGTGACGAAAAGCGGAATCATGTTGGGTCTGGGCGAAACGGAGGATGAGGTGATGCAGACGTTGCGGGACTTGCGGGATAACGGGGTGCGTATCGTCACTTTGGGACAGTACCTGCAACCGACACGGGAGCACTACCCGGTGGCGGATTACGTGACACCCTCGAAGTTCGACGAGTATCGCCGCCGTGCCATGGAGATGGGATTTATGTACTGTGCCTCGGGACCGATGGTGCGCTCGTCGTACCTGGCTGAAGAAGCACTCCCCGCCCAAGCTATGCGCTCTGCGAACGCAAGCACCCCCGGGGAGAGATGACAATGAGGGGATGGAGGGGATGGAGGGGATGAGGTTTCAAGACCTGGGCACGATGCCCTATAAACAGTGCTGGGAGTACCAGCAAAGGCTCTTTCACAGTGATGCGGACACGATTTTGATGGTGGAGCACCCGCCGGTGTACACGTTGGGCAAGAGCGGCAAACGTGAGAACATGCTCCTCGACGAGGCACGTTTACAGGCGCTGGGAGCAGAGTTTTACCACATCGACCGGGGTGGCGACATCACGTTCCACGGACCGGGACAGTTGGTGGTCTACCCGATCCTGAACCTCACGAGGTTGGGGATGGGCGTGCGGGAGTACATTCACTCGCTGGAACAGGCGGTGATCGCCACGGTGGCGGAGTTTGGAATCGAGGGGGGACGCATCGAGGGGGCGAGCGGCGTGTGGGTGACAAAAGAAGACCCTTTTGTGATCAAATCGCCGCAGATGCAAGGCGGGCGACAGAGTGAGGACGGGAGTGTACTCGACGTACATGATCGGCCGAATGACGAGACCAACGCCGCAGGTGTGGTGATTTCACCACAAAAGATTTGCGCGTTGGGTGTCAAAGTGTCACGGGGAGTGACGATGCACGGGCTGGCGCTGAACGTCGCGACGGATTTACGGTGGTTCGAGTACATCAACCCCTGCGGATTCAGCGACAGGGGTGTCACGTCGATGGAAAAAGAGTTGGGGCGGGAGATAAACATGGAAGAAGTGAAAAAAATATTAAAAAATAAAATAATTAAACAGTATGCCCATAGAGAAAAAATGGGTGGTGAAGCCGCAGGGGGACCCGGTGGCGGTGGCATCGTTGGCCACCGAGCTCGGGATCTCACCTGTATTGGCTAACCTGCTCATCCAGAGAGGCATAGACACTTTTGAAAAGGCAACGCAATTTTTTAGACCGAACTTAGCGAACTTACACGATCCCTTCCTGATGAAGGACATGGCGGTGGCGGTGTCACGCGTCGAAGAAGCCGTACGGAACGGGGAGACGATCCTCATCTACGGCGACTACGATGTGGATGGCACGACAGCCGTGGCGTTGGTTTATAAGTTCCTGCGTGGTATCGGCCATCGCGACCTGCTGTTCTACATTCCCGACCGTTACACGGAAGGGTACGGCATCTCGCGCAAGGGCATCGACTACGCGGCACGCAAGGGGGTCAAGTTGGTGATCGCGTTGGATTGCGGCATCAAAGCGGTCGAAAAAGTGGACTATGCAACAAGCCTGGGGATCGACTTCATCATTTGCGACCACCATCTGCCTGCGGAGGAGATTCCGCGTGCGGTGGCGGTGTTGGATCCCAAACGTACCGATTGTACTTACCCGTTCGACGACCTGTCCGGTTGCGGCGTCGGGTTCAAACTCGTGCAGGCCTA
>DBDB01000064.1 GCA_002293345.1 Alistipes sp. UBA943 | reverse complement strand
CCCCGACCCCCTTGATAAGGGGGTGCCGCAAAAAATCAAAACCTGTTTTACGGAACGATTAGTCATAAAATCCCCACGAGAGGCCGAACTTAAACATCCCCGGATTCAACGGATAACCCGATATGGCGAAGTAGTCGCCGTTGCCGAACAGTCCGCGGTTGAAGTGTTGGTATTTGAGGAACACGCGTGCCCGCTTCCACTTGCCGACCAGGAAGATATCTATGTACGGATAGTCTCCCGACCGCTCCACATGTTGGTTGTAGAACTCACCGATAGCGGGATTGTAGCCCGGCGCATAGTATTTTGTGTTGTACCGCGCATCGAACCCGAACTGCGCTTTGAGGGCGTTGTTCTTCTTGACGACCCAAAATTCATAGTAATAGGACACGAATGCCGTCACGAGCGGTACCGACACCACCCGCTCGTCACTGCTCCACTGCACCAGCACCTTGTGATCGAGATGGAGTCCGGCGACACGAAAATCTTTGCGTGCGTATACACCCGTCACGCTGGTCGTCCCCGTGGCCTGCCGCACCCCGACGTCCCATATCGGTATGTTGGTCGAGGTCGTCTTCCCCGAATCCATGTATTCGTACACCACCTTGTCCGTCACGACACCCTGCTGGAAACTCACCTCGAACGCATGATCCGGGATCGAGAACGTCACCTCGAAACGCGTGTCCTTCTCCTTACGGAAATTGTTGTCGAATATGTAGTGGTTCGAGTACAAATGCTGCCGCCAGTAGCCCGGGTCGTACATACCGGTATGGACCTTACCCTCGAGACGTATCGGTTTGCCACGGATAAATCCCGTCAGTGCGAGGTGCCCGTCGAGTGAAAAATCCCCCACCGGCCCCGCGAAATAGTACTCCCCGTCGGCACCCCAGTCGACATACCTGCTGATCTTACCTCCCACTCCCGCGTATGCGAAATATCCCGACTCTTTGGCGTTCTGCTGGCGTCCGGTGACATAATCGCGCGGACGGAATTGGGAGTAGAGATACCAATTCTGCCCCACGCCACCGGTCACAGTACCGACGACCCCCTCACGGTTCCACGGCTGCAACTGCACATACACACGATTCGTGATTCTCCGCTCGCGCAACGAGTCACGCGTCTGGGCAGGATTCTCATACCACCGTGCATAATATTCCAATCCATCCTGACGCACGAAACTTCCGGTAGTGGTGTCGCGCCGTACACGTTCATTGGAGTAGGTCCCCTTGATATCGCGGTATTTTTTCGTCCAGGTATTGTACTCGAAGCTGTGTCCGACGAAGATGACGGGTTTGCGCGCTATCGAGAAATCCTCCTCGCGGACACGTGCCAACGGGATTCCGTAGGATTGCGTGATGAAGAAGGCATTGTTGCGATATTCGTTCTCGGCCTCGTAGGATCTGAGTTTCATCGGCACACCGGACGGCATCTCGAACGTGGTGTCACGCACAGCCCACGCCCCCACGACGCCACCATTCTCTTGGGACGAGATCCGGTTGTTGACGTATCCCGCGTGTACGGTGTAACGTTTGCCGGTGTGCGACACGGCGATGGAGAGGTTGGCGTTGCGCTGCCGCTGCCAGTCGTAGACGCCGTTCGTACCGCGATCACGGTATTGGAGGTTGAACCCGGTGGTGGGCGAAATGTTGTGCGCCAGGGTCAATCCGAAGTTGTGCTCACGGATACGTTTCTGCCCCGATTCGAGGTATTGAAACTGGAAATATGGCGTTTTGAGGTTGTAGAACGGCACATTCTCCAGTCGATAGATGTAGGCATCGAACGGCTGTGCGAACGAGAAATCGGGACGCCCGTAGTGTCGCTCGAAGAAACTGAACGGGAGTGACGCCTGCCCCATTCCACCCAACGCGGCATCGCCGACGCCGTGTTTTTTATAGAACGGATAATCGACACGCCACATCCTCAGCGTGGTATCCATTTCCTGCATCGTCACCTCGTTGAAGTTTCGCGATATGATCCACATGATCGCTTGTTGTTGGCGCAACGAGTCCCCGAAAAAGTAGCTCTCCAGCGGTTTTTTGATACGCGGCGGCTTCACCGAATCGGGGTCCAGGAGGGGGTCACCTTCGGCAATCTCCTCCTGCACAATGTCGTACGGATTGGACCCCATGGCATCCCGCTGCTGATCGCGATACGGGTCACGCAACAAGTCGCGCGCACTCATCTGAGCCCACGTCACGGAGGGCACCATCATACAGATCGCTATGAGCAGGAGTCGCTTCATTCCTTATCCCCACGAGCGGCGGCCCAACGCAATGTCGACACAATAATGTAGAGTCCTATAATAGCAGGCAGGGCAGTCCATCGGAGGAACCACACCAGTACGGCGGCACACAGTATGAATTGATACCTCAACCGATTCTCCTCCCACCCGAATCCCGCGAATTTGAGGGAGAACATACGCATCGGGCTGATGAACAGCCATGCCGTCACCCATGCCAGTCCCAACACCACCTCAGCGGAGAGTTGGGGGTTCAACCCGCGCGCCCACAGCATCGCCACGGATGCACACAGCAATCCGCCTGCAGGTGCGGGGAGTCCCGTGAATTCGGTTTTTTGTCCTTCGTCGATATTGAATCGTGCCAAACGCAGGGCGGCGAAGGCGGTCATCAGGTAGACGGCATACGGCAGCCATTGTTGGAGCGCTGTCCATGTTTCGGGCACCCACACCCAATTTACGTCACGACACACCCGCCACAGCATCGCCGCGGGCGCCAGTCCGAACGTCACGACGTCGGACAGCGAATCCAGTTGTTTCCCAACTGGATGGATGCTCTTGAGCATCCGCGCGGCGAAGCCGTCGAAAAAGTCGAACGCGGCACCGGCCGCGACGAGCCAAAACGCGATTTCGATTTTTCCGCCATCGAGAGCGAACGTCACCGCGGCGGCCCCGCACAGCAGGTTGCATAACGTGAGTACGTTCGGAATGGTAAACAATCTCATTTTATCGAAGCCCATAGGTTGCGAAGATACGAAAAAATCGCTACCTTCGCTCTTACTATGGAGAAAAACACCTATTGTGTCATCATGGCGGGCGGTATCGGCACCCGATTTTGGCCCGTGAGCCGCCAATCGCGCCCGAAGCAATTTTTAGATATCCTCGGCACCGGAAAGACTTTTTTACAGATGACCTACGACCGTTTCACGGGGGTCGTCCCGAAGGAGAATTTTATCGTCGTGACGAACGAGCGCTATCGCGCTATGGTACTCGAACAGCTGCCCGACCTCGCTACGGAGCAGGTACTGGGCGAACCTGTGGGGCGTAATACGGCCCCTGCGATCGAGTACGCGGCTGAGGTTCTTGCGGCACGGAATCCCGACGCCCGGATGATCGTCACGCCGTCCGACCACCTGATCCTCGAACCGGAGGAGTTTCGTCGCGTGATCACTGCCTGCATGGAGTTTGTGGAGGGTCACGACGCGCTAATGACGGTCGGGATCCGCCCCACGCGCCCCGACACAGGCTACGGGTACATCCAGACCTCTTCGGACGATACGATCTCCAAGGTGAAATGTTTCACCGAAAAACCGTCGTTGGAGTTGGCGCAGACATTTTTACAGACGGGTGAATTTTTGTGGAACGCCGGTATTTTCGTCTGGAAAGCATCGTCGATCCTGGCGGCGTTCAAGAAGTATCTGCCTGAGCAGGAGGCGCTGTTCGCCTTTGCACGCCCGGCGATCGGCACGGTGGACGAAACGAAAGCCATCGGAGCGGTCTTCACGGAGTGCCGTTCGGTGTCGATCGACTACGGTGTGATGGAGAAGGCGGACAATGTGTATGTGCACAGCGGCGATTTCGGCTGGAGTGACGTCGGCACATGGGGAGCGTTGTACCAACAGGCACGCAAAGACAGGTATGCGAACGCCAAACCGGAGAAGGGGATTTACACGGATGAATCGACACGATCTTGTATGATCTCGATGCCGGCGGGGAAGGTTGCATCCATCCACGGACTTCGCGACTTCATCGTGGTCGACACGGATGACGTGCTGTTGATCTGTCCGCGCACGGAAGAGCAAAATATCAAGAAGTATATCGACGAAGTTAAATATGACAACGGGGAGGAGTTTTCATAAGGAAAACTTATAGCATGGAAGAAATCTATAAGTTATTCCTATCGCATCCGCATATTTCGACCGACTCGCGGCACATTATTCCCGATTCGATTTTCTTTGCCCTTCGGGGTGCGAATTTCGACGGCAACCGGTTTGCGCAACAAGCCTTGAACGATGGGGCGGCATATGCTGTTGTAGATAACCAAACCCTTGTGGGACAGGGTTTTATCGTGGTCGATGACGTCCTGAAAACATTGCAAGATCTGGCCCGTCACCACCGCCGCATGTTGGGAATCCCGATTCTCGCCATCACGGGCACGAACGGCAAAACCACTACCAAAGAGCTTGTATCGCGTGTTTTGTCAAAAAAATACAACGTTTACGCCACCCAAGGCAATCTCAACAACCATATCGGAGTGCCGCTCACACTATTGTCTATGGATGCCCACACTGAAATGGGTATAATAGAAATGGGCGCCAGTGCCGTGGGAGAAATTTCGGCCTTGTGCGACATTGCAGAGCCGAATTTCGGTATCATCACAAATATCGGACGTGCCCATTTAGAAGGTTTCGGTGGCGAGGATGGCGTCCGGAGGGGCAAGGGCGAACTGTATGACTATCTGGCCGCTACGGAAGGGCAAGCCTTTGTGTTACAGGAAGATAGCACGTTGGTCGACATGGCCCGCGAGCGTCACGTTGACACGATTCCCTACTCCATCACCTTGGCGGATGGCATCGTGCACCATTTGGAGGGGGATTACAACCGTGCGAATGTGGCGGCTGCGGCGGCCGTAGGCCGACGCTTCGGTGTCTCAGACACCGACTATCGCGAAGCGATCGCCGCCTACATTCCGGACAACAACAGATCGCAACGTATTGACACACAACGGAATACATTGATTCTGGATTGTTATAACGCTAACCCGTCGAGCATGGAGGCCGCCATTGCGAACTTCGCCCGAGAGCCGCTGCATGGACGTACGGCAAAGGTGTTGATCCTGGGTGACATGTTGGAATTGGGCGCGTGGAGTGCCACGGAACACGATCGTATCCTGACCATCGCGAAAGGTATCCTCGATGTGCGTGTGATTACCGTAGGAAGCCATTTTTCAAACGGATCGAATAATTTTCCTGACGTGAAGTCCCTACAACCCATCCTTTCAGAAATCTCCAACGCCATCGTCCTGATCAAGGGCTCGCGCGGCATCGGTCTCGAAAGGGTCGTCGAGCAGTTGTAATTTTCTCCCCGCTTTTTCTAAAACCTTGACCCAACTGTCGCTTTTTTATTAACAACCTATAAGTTTTACCTATCGTTTTGCGAAATCCGGGTGAGTTACTTCATCCTAATTTTTCAAATCGGACTCGACCAGATTGACGGCTCGCGAATCAATGCGGCGAAGACGCCTCCTCCCCGCTTCGGCCCCGCCCAAGGATGGAGGCTATGCGCGCGGAGCGCGCAAGCACCCCCGAGGCTTAGTAGTTTTGATTTTTTGCGGCGCCCCCTTATCAAGGGGGCGCCTCCTGGGAGGGGCAGGGGTGGGACAAACTTAGCCGCTGACCCCAGCGGCTGGGTTGGCAGGTATGAGCATGGTCGTCTCTAACGACCGCGATATGCGACTATAAAGATCTAATGTAGCGCAGGACAAGGAGAGATATGTGTTACTATCGAATGAAATTGGTCATGACTCCCTCCTCGTGTTGAGGGACAGTATCGCGATGGAGAAGTTTCAGCATCCAGGCCATGTTGCGTGCCAGGGTACGCATCGTTTGGAGTCCTTCATCGTCATGTGATACGTCACCCGGCATCAAACCATACGCAAGGTTCCAATATTGTGACGGTACGATCGGCATTTGTGTGATCGGAAAATATTTGTTCAGTCGATCCAACGTGGCACTCGCACCGCCGCGTCGACATACCGCCACTGCAGCTGCCGGTTTGAATTGCAATAACTCGCCACACGAGTAGAACAGTCGATCCAACAGTGCGCAAAGCGACCCATTCGGACCTGCATAATAGGTCGGAGAGCCGATGATCAGGCCGTCGCACGTGGCGATTCTGTCGCGTACCGTATTGTAGAGCTCATCCTGAAAGACGCAACGGCCTAACTCGTCACACCGGTTACACGCAATACACCCTTGTACGGCTTTTGTGCCGATGGAGATGATCTCTGTGTCGACACCCGACTGTTCGAGCGTGTGGGCTGCTTCGGAAAGCGCGAAATGGGTATTGCCGTTGATGCGGGGACTGCCGTTGATCAAGAGTACTTTCATGATGGTGTTGTTTGTAAGCAAAGATAAGCAATTTTCGTTCCCAGGAAAATATCCTTATCCTCCCCCCCTCCTCCCCGCGACGGGGCGCCGTTACTACACCGACGGAACGCTGTACTATCAGGCTTCCCACGGG
Source organism: Alistipes sp. UBA943 (assembly GCA_002293345.1). GTDB lineage: Bacteria > Bacteroidota > Bacteroidia > Bacteroidales > Rikenellaceae > Alistipes. The sequence continues at coordinate 111 of DBDB01000064.1, read as the reverse complement.
GGTTACTGGTCCTGCCAGGCGAATTCTACTGCGCTTGCGCAAAGGTTCTACTTCGATTCCACGGGGTTCTATCCGAATACCGATGACATCGGGCGCGGCTTCTCCCTCCGT
>DBDB01000051.1:8451-8591 GCA_002293345.1 Alistipes sp. UBA943 | reverse complement strand
GGGCGGGACAAGGATCCTCCGCCGTTGGCGGAGGATCCTTGTCCCGCCCTACATTAGATCTTTATAGTCGCATAGAGCGGTCGTTAGAGACGACCATGCTTTTTATCTGCCAACCCTGCCGCTGGGGTCAGCGGCTAAGT
>DBDB01000051.1:0-8446 GCA_002293345.1 Alistipes sp. UBA943 | reverse complement strand
ATAAGGGGGTGCCGCAAAAAAATCAAAAACGACTAAGCCCCGGGGGTGCTTCGCCGAAGGCGATAGCTTGGGCGGGGCCGAAGCGGGGAGGAGGTATTTGGTTTGCTGTTTTGGCGCAAGATTTGTTACATTTGTGGTGATACGATTTTATTTACCCTCAAAAATATAAACTATGGGATTTATCAAAGATTTCAAGGAATTCGCCCTCAAAGGGAATGTGATGGATATGGCTGTCGGTGTAATTATCGGCGGTGCGTTCGGTAAAATCGTGTCGTCGCTCGTCAACGACATCCTCATGCCACCCATCGGGGCACTCATCGGGAATACCGATTTCTCGGGACTGCGTCTCGACATCAGCAAGATCCGTGACATGTCATCGAAAGTCACCAACACAGTGGCACAGGGTGTCGAATCGGCAGCCGACGCGATCGGCAATCCGGATGCCGTCGAAGGGGCCATGGATACGATCGTCAAGCAAGTCGCCACGGATCCCGTGTGGTGGAACTATGGTGCGTTCATCCAGCAGTGTGTCGATTTCGCGATCCTCGCGTTCTGTGTCTTCCTGATGGTGAAGCTGATCAGCAAGCTCAAAAAGAAAACCCCCGATACCGTCGTGGAACCCACCGCTGAGGAGAAACTGCTCACCGAGATCCGTGATCTGCTGAAGAAACAGGCGTAACTCTCCCTACATTAGATCTTTATACAACGGAAGGGAGAGGCGTTTCTGATAGGGGCGACGTAATACACATTTGTCAGCCCTCCATTGAAGGCGAAATAGTGTGCGTCTGCCGCCGAAGATGCTTGCCCCATCCAGTAAAGACCTTCTTTATTCTGAACACCTATGGATCCATCGCCACTCCAACGCAACCCCGCCGCGGGGAGGTAGTGTCTTCACCGGGCGCGCGCATGTCGAGCTCCGCTCGCCATTATGCAAAAGGAGAGACGAAAATCGTCTCTCCTTTTGCATCGGCCCTGCGGGCCGCGGCGCGCGCCACCCCTGATGGTGGGAATTTCCTTACTATTGCAACACCTCCCAAAGGCGATCTTTGAGCATGTCGATATTTTTACCCGACACGGCGGAGATAAAGATGGGTTCGGGGATATCGGCACCCTGCAACGAGACACGTAACTCGGCAATCAGATCATCGTCCAACAGGTCACATTTCGTGATGGCCAACAGACGCTGCTTGTCGAGCAATTCGGGATTGTAGAGACGCAACTCGTCCAACAACACTTCGTAATCGGCCTCAATATCGTCACTCTCGGCAGGAATCATGAACAGCAACACGGAGTTACGTTCTATGTGACGTAAGAACCTGGTACCCAGCCCTTTACCTTCGTGTGCACCCTCGATAATACCCGGAATATCGGCCATCACGAACGAACGTCCGTCACGCACCTCCACGATACCCAGATTGGGTTCGAGGGTCGTAAAGGCATAGTTGGCAATCTTGGGTTTGGCAGCCGAGACGACGGAAAGCAACGTACTTTTACCCGCGTTGGGGAAGCCGACGAGCCCCACGTCCGCCAACACTTTCAACTCTAAAATAAAGGTACCTTCCTGACGATCCTCCCCCGGCTGGGCATAGCGCGGCGCCTGATTGGTGGAGGTTTTGAAGTGCCAGTTACCCTGACCGCCGCGACCGCCTTTGAGTAGGATCAACTCCTGCCCATCCTCAGTCACTTCACCAGCGACCTCCATCTCGCCGGTCTCTTCATTGAGTAACTTGGCGACCGTACCCAACGGCACGGGGATGATCACATCGCGACCGCTCTTGCCCGAGCTCCGTGCCCCGGAACCGGCACCCCCATCCTCAGCAAACTGATGACGTTGATACTTCAAGTGTATCAACGTCCAGTACTGCGTGTCACCTCTCAGGATGACATGTCCGCCACGCCCCCCGTCACCCCCGTCGGGACCGCCGAACGCCACGAATTTCTCCCGGCGCATGTGTGTCGATCCCTTGCCCCCGTGTCCCGAGCGGGCAAATATCTTGACGTAATCTACAAAGTTCGATCCCGACATTAGAATCTCAATCGAAGGCCCGCCACGAGGTATCCCAAATCACCGATACCTCCCTCGGCATAAGCCGCCACTTTCGTACCCACTTCGATACCTATGGGCGACACTTGCCAGGCCATTCTGCTGCGGTTAAGGTCGGAATGCCCCTTCATCTGTTCATATCGCCATCCCAAACCGGCACGCGAGTAGAAGCTCACGATTTTGAGGTTCAACCAACGCATCTTCACGAACGGCATCAACGAGTAATAGTTGTTCACATCGTCACTCGAATAGACACCCGTCGCACCGACACCCAGCCCGCCGATCACCCGAAACGAGTAATCCAGCGAGATACTCCCCCACTTCTCTTGGGTCGACGGAGCGTGTTTCACATCGGTCGTCGGGAGGAATCCATATCCCAATCTCAACTCGCCACGTCCCAACTGCGCCTTGGCGGTCGGAATCAGGAACAGAGCGAAAAGCGTTACCAACAGTAATTTTTTCATACTACAAAATTTCATTTTGAACTCGGTTGAATAGCTCCACATCCCCCGTCGGCGAGTGCATCAGATAGGTGTACGCTTCGTCGATCTTGCTCTGGGCGAGTTTCGCGAGGATCTCGGCCGAATCGACATACATCTCATGCTCCTTCGTCTGACGCTCCAACAGCTGCGCCATCACGATCCACCCTGCCGTTTCAACCAGACGACGCGCGTGGAAATCCTTATAACCGGGTGTCTGCTTATCCAGTTCATCGACACGTGCCACCATCTCGTCCAGTTTGCGACGCAACTCCTCGAAACCGCCGTACTGGGCGATCTGTTCCACGAACACGCCTTTGGTGATGCCGTTGATCGCCGCCACGACCTGCAACTGCGACGTACCTTCATAAATATTGGTGATACGTGCATCGCGATAGAGGCGTTCGCAAGGGTAATCCTTCATGAATCCCGATCCGCCATGTATCTGGATGGCGTCGTACGTCAACTGGTTCGAGAATTCGGACGAGAAGAGTTTCAACAGCGGCGTGAACGCATCGGCGAGACGGTTGTAGAACTTCATCTCCGTACGCTCCTCGGGCGTCAGGTCACGCTCCGCGGCAATGTGCGCGTACTGTTTGTAAATTTCCACGAAACGCGTCGTCTCATAGAGCAACGCCCTGGCACCCTGTAACTTAGCCTTCATATTGGAGAGCATCTCCGACACGGCGGCAAACTGAATGATCGGTTTTCCGAACTGTTCGCGTTCGTGTGCATACTTCAATGCCTCACGGTACGCCGCCTCGCACAATCCCACGGATTGTGCGCCAATGCCCAGACGGGCGGCATTCATCAACGCCATCGTGTATTTGATCAGCCCCATCTTCCGGTCACCGACCAACCGCGCAGGGGCATTGGTGAACACAAGTTCACAAGTCGGCGAACCCTTGATACCGAGTTTGTTCTCGATACGACGCACCTTGATCCCACCGTCACGTTTGTCATGCACCAACATGGAGAGTCCACGTGCATCCTTGGTTCCATCCTCGGTACGTGCCAGTACGAGTGCCACATCACCGTCACCGTTCGTGATGAATCGTTTCACACCGTTGAGCAGCCACCGGTCGCTCTTTTCATCATACGTGGCACGCAGCATCACGGCACCCAGGTCGGAACCCGCATCAGGCTCCGTCAGATCCATGGCACACGTGGCACCCTCGCTGACCATCGGCAGGAAGAATTCCTTGATCTCCTCGGAAGCGAACTCGTTCAGCGTCTCGGCACAGTCCTGCAACCCCCAAAGGTTTTCGAACCCTGCATCGCCACGCGCCACCATCTCGTTGGCCATCACGAAACAGAACAGCGGGAAGTTCAACCCGTCATACTTGTACGGCAACGTCATGCCCCCTAATCCGGCGGCATTCACAGCATCGAGGTTGCGTTGCGTCCCGGCGGCATACACCACCCGGTCGTTCGCCACGCGGGGTCCTTCGTGATCCACCTCCTCGGCATTGGCGGCAATCACCTCGCCACACACCTCACCCGTGATTTCCAACACACGGCGGTAGTTATCCATCGCATCGTCGAAATCCACCGGTGCCTGTTCGTAATCCTTGCGCAGCGCGAACTGACGCTCCTTCAGCTCCACGATCTTGCGATGCATCGGGTGATCGAGCTGAAATTGGAGATCTTTATTGTCTAAATAGAAGTTGCTCATATCTTATACCGTTTTAAGTTTTTGATTTTTAGGAGAGTAGATTGGGGGCTTTGTCGAAGTTGAGACGGAGGGAGTGTACTCGACGTACATGACCGACTGCTCAACGAGCAAAGTGCCGAAGCTACCTCATAAAATCGAAAACTATTTACTGTTTTGTTTGTAATACTTAACCATCTTCGGCAACACCTCATTCATATCCCCCACGATTGCGTAGTCGGCAATCTTGTGGATCGGCGCATCGGGATCCTTGTCAATCGAGATCACCATCGACGACCCATCCATACCGGCCGTGTGCTGGATCTGCCCCGAGATACCGCACGCTATGTAGAGGTGCGGACGTACCGTGACACCCGTTTGTCCGATCTGTCGACAGTGTTCCGTGAATCCGGCATCCACCGCGGCGCGCGAGGCACCTACTTCGCCGCCCAGCATCTCCGCCAACTCGTAAAGGAGCTTGAAGTTATCCCGACTCCCGACGCCATAGCCTCCCGCCACGATCACCGGGGCGGCTTTCAGATCCACCTCGCGCGCCTCGATATGACGGTCGATAATCTTCACCACCAGATCCTCACCGCGCAACCACTTCTTGTAGTCGATCGCCTTCACTTCAGCGGGACCGTGACCTTTGGCATGCTCGCGTTTCATCACACCCTCACGCACCGTCGCCATCTGTGGACGTCGCTCGGGATTCACGATCGTGGCGATGATGTTACCACCGAACGCCGGACGGATCTGGTACAGCAGGTTCTTGTACTCGTTACCTTTGGCATCCGCATGGTCACCGATCACCAGTTCGGTGCAATCGGCCGTAAGGCCGCTCTTCAGCGCAGCGCTCACGCGCGGCGCGAAGTCACGTCCGATGGACGTGGCACCGAACAGTGCGATCTGGGGTTGCTCCTGCTCGATCAATCCGCACAAAATAGACGTGTGCGGCAATGTACGGAATGGCGCCAACTCCTTGTCATCCGCCACCCACACCACATCGGCACCATAGTGCTGCAGCTCCTTCTCGATACCGTCCAGTCCGTGACCCAACACGACGGCCTCCAACTTCACGCCCAACGTCGTGGCCAACTCACGTCCCTTGGTCAGCAACTCCAGACTCACCTCCGCCGGCGTGCGACCCTCCAACTCTATATATACAAATACGCTATTCATACTCTTAACCTATTGTGTGCGAAGCGATCAGCTCCTTCATCATACCCTCGATCTCGGTATCGGTACCGGTCATGCGTTTGCACTCTTTGGCCCGGAAGACGACATTCTCGATCTTCTTCACCTTGGTGGGCGATCCGTTGAGGCCGAGTTGATCCATATCGGGATCGACATCGGCAGCACCCCACACCGTGAGGGGCATATTTTTGTAACGCATCACGCGGCGCGCATTCTTCGGACGGCAATCGGGAGCCGTACCATTGACCGTGATCACCGCCGGCACAGGACACTCGACCGTCTCCACGCCGCGCTCCAAGCGACGTTTGATCACCAGTGTCGATTCTTTGATCTCAACAACTTCCTCGGCATACGTGACCTGCGGCAGGTCCATTTTACCCGCCACCTGAGGACCCACCTGAGCCGTGTCACCGTCGATCGCCTGACGTCCCGCAACCACCAGATCGGGGTTCAGCTTCTTCAACGCACAGGTCAACGCGTACGAGGTGGCCAACGTGTCGGCACCGGCAAACTCGCGACCGCTGAGGAGCGTACCGCCATCGGCACCACGGAAAATCGAATCGCGCAGGATCTCTTCGGCACGTTCGGGGCCCATCGTCAGCACATGCACGGTCGTTCCCGGAATTTGCGATTTCAACGCCAACGCCATTTCGAGGGCATTCAGATCCTCGGGGTTAAAAATGGCAGCCAACGCGGCACGATTCACCGTACCTTCGGCCGTCATCGCGTCCTTGCCCACGTTACGCGTATCGGGCACCTGCTTCGCTAAAACTACAATGTTTAATTTTTTCATCGAATTATCGTTTGTGCACGATCGGGACCCGTCGAGATAATACGTATCGGCACTCCCGTTTCGTGCTCTATAAATTCCACATATTTTTTAAACTGCACCGGCAACGACTCGTACGTCGCATGTGCACGCAGATCCGCACGCCACCCCTCGAACTCCTTATATATGGGTTTCGATGCGCCCAGGTCGTACGGCACGCCATCCGAACCTTCATACGACGTGCATATTTTGACGGTCTCGAAATCGTTCATCACGTCGCCCTTCATCATGATGAGTTGCGTCACGCCATTCAACATAATCGCGTATTTGAGGGCGACCAGGTCGAGCCATCCGCACCGCCGTTCGCGACCCGTCACGGATCCGAATTCGCGACCGATCTCGCGCATTTTTTGCGCCGTTTCGTCGAACAGTTCCGTCGGGAAGGGTCCCGCCCCCACACGCGTGCAGTACGCCTTGAAGATACCGAACACCTCGCCGATGCGTCTCGGCGCCACACCCAAACCAGTACATGCACCGGCACACACCGTGTTCGACGACGTGACGAACGGATAGCTGCCGAAATCGACATCGAGGAGCGTACCTTGGGCCCCCTCCGCCAGTACGGATTTCTCCGCATCCAGAAGTCCGTTGATCGCGTATTCGGAGTCGATGAAGGTGTACTGTTTCAGGTATTCGACGGCCTCGAACCACTCCTTTTCAACCTCGACCGGGCCGACTTGGGCGCCCGGGCGCCCAAGCATCGCCAGATGGCGCTGCCGTGCCTTTTCATACGAGGCACGGAAGTCGGCCCGCTCCGTGTCACCGACACGCAATCCGGCACGGGCAGTCTTGTCCGTATACGCGGGGCCGATACCTTTACCCGTCGTACCGACCTTCGAATCACCCTTGGCAGCCTCCTGTGCGGCATCCAACAGTCTGTGCGTCGGCATGATCAGGTGCGCCTTGCGGGATATTTGCAATCGTTTTTTCAGATCCAGTCCGCCGCGTTCGAGCTCCTCGGCCTCGGCACGGAACAGCACGGGGTCGATCACCACGCCGTTACCGATCACGTTGCAGTGACCCTGGAACACACCCGACGGAATCGACCGCAGGATATACTTCCCTCCATCGAACTCCAACGTGTGCCCCGCGTTGGGACCTCCCTGAAACCGTGCCACAGCGTCATACCGCGGCGTCAGTACGTCCACAACCTTTCCTTTGCCTTCATCCCCCCATTGAAGACCCAACAAAACATCTATTTTTGCCATTTGTCCTATCTATCGTGCCATGCGTCACACTTGAATCGCGCGCTGCACGCGTCCCCAAAGATACGAAGATTTTTCCGAAAAGAAAAACCTTCACCTACTCGTCGTCGTCCGATCCGCCGCCGTTGTCCTGAATATCCTCGGCACCTTTGATGTCGCCGCCATCCTCATCGGTATAGAAATCTTTCTCGATCTCCTCTTCGGCCTGTGCCGGATCATCGACCTTCACGTCGATCTTCACCAGGTAGTACACATCGTCCGTCTCGAACGGCACGACGTAGAAAAAATCACCGTTCGGCTTGTCGATACGCATCATCGCGTCCGCAAAACCCGCCGGGTAGATGCGTTTCAACTCCTCCTGCTGTTCGGCAGTGAGGTTGTGGTAACTCGTTACGATTCTCTTCTTGTTTAGTTCAGGGTTCGCCATAGTTCTTGAATTTCGGTGCAAGTATAAACATTTTTTTATATTTTTGCTTCGCATGCAAGAAAAAATAAACGCCCTGAGGCAGCGAATAAACCACCTCAATCACCGATATTATGTCGATAACGTGTCGGAAGTTCCGGATCGCGAGTTCGACGAGTTGTTGCGCGAGCTGACGGATCTGGAAACCCGTTACCCGTTGTTCCGCGACCCTGATTCCCCCACGCAACGCGTCGGAAACGACCTCACGACGGAGTTCCGCACGGTCAAGCACAGATTTCCGATGCGGTCGCTCGCGAATACGTATTCGATCGACGAGGTACGTGATTTTATCGAATCCACAGGTGCGGGGGAGTTTGTGTGCGAATTGAAATACGACGGCACAGCCATTTCGTTGACGTACGAAGATGGCATCCTCACGCAAGCCGTCACCCGTGGCGACGGTATTCAGGGGGATGACGTCACAGCCAATGTGCGTACCATCAAATCCATCCCGCTCCAACTCCGGCTTACCCCGACTCCGTCGGACCACCCGCCGCCGCTAGGGTCAGCGGCCAAATCTGACCCACCCCCAACCCCCGCCTCAGGCAGGGGCTTTCACGGGGCGGCGTCTGGACCTG
>DBDB01000100.1:34726-48186 GCA_002293345.1 Alistipes sp. UBA943 | reverse complement strand
CGCGACCCGAACTTGATGAACCCAAACACGTCGTTCTGCCCAATCGGTTTCCCCGCCCCGACGTATGACACAATTCTCCGTGCCACCAATCCCGCGATCTGACGAAACAGGACTTCCGATCCATGGGCTGTACGTACGACGGTCGTGGTACGCTCGTTTTTGGTCGATGATTTGGGGTGCCATGCCACCAGGAATTTACCCGGATGGTACTTGTGATACTCCACCTGACCACCCACCGGAGACCAGTTCATGTGCACGTTCGTGATCGACATGAAGATCGAAATCTGCATCACCTCACGTTTCAAATATTCCGGTTCATAGACCACGTCGGTGATCACCACACGCCCGTCGCACGGGGCATACAGCAACTTCGGGTCCTGCAACTTCGGACGTGTCGGTTCGCGAAAAAACGCCACCACCAACCCCCAAAATCCCACTACAACCACCGTCAACGGCACGATATACGCCCACTCATGCGGCAGCAACCAAAACAGGAACCACCACACCAACAGGCACAGTACCGCAAACACGGCGATCACACGAAAACCCTCTCTATTTATCTTCACAACAGAACAAATTCAAAGTAAATATACATATAGATCGCGGCGGCGGGGGCGGCGAAGAGTAACGAATCGAACCGGTCCAGGAAACCTCCGTGACCCGGAAGTACGTTGCCGGAATCCTTCACGTCTGCCCGACGCTTCAACCACGATTCAAACAGATCTCCGGCCACGCCGCTCACCGCAATCACGACCGCCGCCCCCGCCGCCGCGACAGAATTCCAATTCCCTCCTGCCAACAGCATCCCTGCCGCTACGGCCCCCACGACACCACCTGCAAAACCTTCCCATGTCTTCTTGGGTGAGATTTTGGGTGCCAATTTGTGGCGTCCCACCGTCACACCCGTCAGGTAAGCGAACACATCATTCGCCCAGATCACGATGAGCAGGAAAAGCACAAAATGTTTCCACACATCGTAACCGAAATCCGAAAAACACCCCCACAACAGCAATCCAAGCGGCAAGAATATGTAGATCAAGCCAGCTATCACAGCCAAAAAATTGGGCTTCACGAGACGCAAAAACTCCACGAAACACCCCACTCCCACGACCGCCAACAGTGCCAAAAACGTCCAACGTGACACCCATACCGATCCCACCATCACCGCCACGAAAACGATGCCGGTCAGCGTACGTGTCACCAGGTTTTTCATTTTGTCTGTCATTGGGGGGCGATAATTTCAGGTTCCGATGCTTGGGCGGGGCCGGGGCGCTTTCCAAAGATACGTTCCACATCGTCCGTGAAGACCACCTCGCGCTCCAACAGTAACTCCGCCAGCTCCTTCAATCCCGCTTCGTGCGACTTCAACGTCCGTTCGGCCAACTCCTGTGCCTCGTGCAACAGTTTCTTCGCCTCGTCATCCAACAGCTGTGCCGTCTGTTCCGAGTAGGGACGCACGAAAGCCATGTCGTTCTGACCCGTCGAGTCGTAATAACTCACCGTGCCCACCTTGTCGCTCATACCATAGTATGCCACCATCGCGTACGCCTGTTTCGTGGCACGTTCCAGGTCGTTCAACGCTCCCGTCGACACCTGTCCGAACACCAGTCGTTCCGCCACACGCCCCCCCAACGTGGCAGCCAACTCGTCGACCAACTGTTCACGCGTCGTGATCTGACGCTCCTCGGGCAGGTACCACGCCGCACCCAACGCCTTGCCGCGCGGAATAATCGTCACCTTGATCAACGGTGACGCGTGCTCACGCAACCAACTCACCGTCGCGTGTCCCGCCTCGTGATAGGCGATCGTGCGTTTCTCCGCCACCGTGAAGACCTTGTTCTTGCGTTCCAGTCCGCCCACGATCCTGTCGATCGCAGCCAAAAAGTCATCCTTCGCGACGGTTTTCTTATTGTGACGTGCCGCGATTAACGCCGCCTCGTTACACACGTTCGCTATGTCGGCACCCGAAAATCCGGGCGTCTGTTTCGCCAAAAAAGCCATGTCCAACTTCGGATCCAGTTTCAACGGACGCAGGTGCACCTCGAAAATCTGTTCGCGTTCCTTGATGTCGGGCAGTCCCACCTCGATCTGACGGTCGAACCTTCCGGCACGCATCAACGCCTTGTCCAAAATATCCACACGGTTCGTCGCTGCCAATACGATCACTCCCGTATTGGTCTGGAATCCGTCCATCTCCGTAAGGAGCTGATTCAACGTGTTTTCACGCTCGTCATTGGTCGAGTAGCTCGCGTTGCGTCCACGTGCACGCCCGATCGCGTCGATCTCGTCGATGAACATGATGCAGGGTGCCTTCTGCTTCGCCTGTGCAAAGAGATCCCGCACGCGCGACGCACCCACACCGACAAACATCTCCACGAAATCCGACCCCGAGATCGAGATGAACGGCACGTCCGCCTCACCCGCCACAGCCTTCGCCAACAGCGTTTTACCCGTTCCGGGAGGGCCCACCAACAGCGCACCCTTCGGGATCTTGGCGCCTATGTCGCGGTACTTGTCCGGCGTCTTGAGGAAGTCGACAATCTCCATGATCTCCACCTTCGCCTCCTCCAACCCGGCCACATCCTTGAAGGTCGTTTTGTTATCCTTCTCCTTGTCGAACACCCGTGCCTTGGCGCGCCCCACGTTCATGATGCCACCCGCCCCGCCAGGACCACTCTTCGCCATACGGTTCATCAGGAACAGCCACACGCCGATGATCAATACCCATGGTAATAAGTTCACCAGAATCGACGTCCAGGTACCCGAACGCGTCTCGTAAAGGAACGGCACATCGTTACCCGATTCGGCCGTCACACGATCCAGGTCGCCACGGAACGTATCCACCGATCCGACGTTGAAAAACAGTTCCGGCAGATCCTTCAGCGAGTCCGTTTTGAGATACACCTCCGCCACCAGATCCGGTTTCACCACCACGATCTTCTCCACACCGCCCTTCGCAATAAGTGACTCGACACGTTGCCAATCGCTCTCCTTCGGTTTGGGCGAATCGACGTTGAACATCCAGTAACCGATGATGCAGATCATCACCACCGGATAAATCCACATCCATGACGGACGCGGCGATCCCGGTTGTCCCGGTACTTTACCTGTGCCCGGTTTCAGTTTGAGGTTATTCGGCTGACTCATATCGCACGACGGGCGCATCGGCCCACAACTGTTCCAATTTGTAAAATTGACGCATCTCCGTCTGGAAAATATGCACCACCACGTCGACATAGTCCAAGGCGACCCACAGCGCGTTCTGCATGCCATCCATGCGGTATATTTTTTCGCCCGTCTTGTCGCGCACGTCATCCTCGACACCCACCGCGATAGCACTCACCTGGGTCGTCGAATCGGCGTTGCAGATCACCATGTACGAATACAGCGACCCCTCGACCTCACGCAAGTCTATGGTGATAATATCGTGTCCCTTCTTATCCGCAATGGCCTCGACGATCGCTGCGACCAACTTTTCGGAAGATGTTTCGGTTACTTTTTTTGTCATAATGGGGGTAAAGATAACGATTTTATTTGCTCCGTCAAGGCGGCGATGATACCCTCCTTGACATAGCTGCGCCGCACCGCCATCGCCACTTTACGCGACATGGTGCCCTTGGCCAGCGGCTTCAACTGCCCCCGCCGCTCGGCAGGAATGGCATCGGCGGCCATCTCGGGGAGCACCGTCATGCTGTCCGTGCAGTCCACCCAACGCATGATCGCCTCCAACGACGTACCCTCGAAACCGCCCTGCACCTGCCACCGCGGAATCTGACACATTTCCAATACCTGTTCCCTCAAACAGTGTCCCGGTGCGGGAAGTACCAGTTTATTGGGGTCAATATCCTCGATACGGGCGTGGCTGCGCTCCGACAGCGGATGGTGGGGCGACACATAGAGGCAGAATCGGTCGTCGAACAGTTCGTGCTCCCGAATTCCCTCGCCGCACGTACCGCTACTCACCAACGCAGCATCCAACCGGTCGCGGCGCAACGCATCCACGATCTCACCCGTCAGCATCTCCGTTACCTCCAACTCCACCCGCGGATAAGCCTCCATGAAGTCGGGAATGAAGCGGTGTAACAGATAGGGCGCTATGGTCGGGATCACACCGAGACGCAATTTGCCCGTCATCGCGTCCTTGCGTTCGGCGATGGCCTCTTTGATGTGATGGTACGCCTTCAACGTCTCACGCGCCTCGTGCAACACCACCTCACCGATCTCGGTCGGGATGACCGGTTTTTTCGTCCGGTCGAGCAGCGTCACACCCAGCTCGTCCTCCAACATTTTGACCTGCATGCTCAGCGACGGCTGTGTGACGAAACAGTACTCCGCCGCCAGCGAAAAACTGCCGTGATTAGCCACGGCCAATAGGTATTCTAACTGTACGATTGTCATATCGTCCGCCAAGTTACGATTTTTTTTGTAATTTTGCCGCATGGAAACAGTAGTCAGCGGCATACGTCCCACGGGACAACTGCATATCGGTAACTATTTCGGCGCGCTGCGCAACTTCATCAAAATGCAGTACGATGCGCGGTGCCTCTTCTTTATTGCCGATTACCACGCCCTCACCACACACCCCGACCCAAAATCCCTGCGTGAGAACGTACGGAGCGTGCTGGTCGAGTACCTCGCCGCGGGACTCGACCCCAACGTGGCGACGATCTATGTCCAGAGCGATGTCCCTCAGGTGGCGGAGTTGCAGTTGCTGCTGTCGATGCACGCCTATCTCGGTGAGTTGGAACGCACCCCCTCCTTCAAGGAGAAGGCTCGCAAGCAACCGGACAACGTGAATGCCGGACTGTTGTGTTATCCCGTCCTGATGGCGGCCGATATTCTGCTACACCGCGCGGATAAAGTTCCGGTGGGCAAGGACCAGGGGCAGCACCTCGAAATGACACGCGTCTTCGCACGACGGTTCAACACGATCTACAACACCGACCTCTTTCCCGAGAGTCAGGCGTATAACTTCGGCGCCGAATTGACAAAGATCCCAGGCCTGGACGGTTCCGGAAAGATGGGTAAGAGCGAGGGTAACTGCCTGTTCCTTCGCGATACGGACGACGTGATTCGCAAGAAGGTGATGCGTGCCACGACCGACACGGGCCCCACGCTCCCCGATTCACCGGTCTCGGAGCCGGTCGAGAATCTGTTCACGATCATGAAATCCGTCTCGGCACCCGAAACGCTTTCTCAATTTCAAAAGGCGTACGCCGACTGTTCGATCCGTTACGGTGACCTGAAAAAGCAGTTGGCGGAAGATATTGTGGCTTCCGTGGCACCGATACGCGAACGGATCCTCGAAATAGAAAGCAATCCCGAATACCTCAAGCAAGTCCTGGGCGACGGTGCCGCGGCGGCACGACGGAGTGCGGATGAGACGATGTGCCGTGTACGTGAATTGATGGGTCTATGTTAAAACGCTTCCAACCGTTGTACGAAAGGTCGCGACGTTTCGCGGCACGCGTTGCGTCACGATTGACCGAGACCCAAACGATGGCGCTGTTGGCGATCGTGGTCGGTATCGCGGCGGGATTCGGCACCTACTTCTTCGAACAACTGCTGTATGGTGTCAAGTGGTGTCTGACGAACTGGTTCGCCGTCGAGGAGTCCAACCTGCTGTACCTGTTCTACCCCGCCATCGGCATCATTCTCGCATCGCTGTTCGTGCGTTATATCGTCAAGGACAACATCTCGGAGGGCGTGACGCGAGTCCTGTACGCCATGTCGCGCCGCGAGTCGCACATCAAACCGCACAACACCTGGACGTCGATCGTCGGGGGTGCCACCACGATCGGATTCGGCGGATCGGTGGGTCCCGAGGCGCCGATCGTATTGACGGGTGCCGCGATCGGATCGAACGTCGGGCGACTCGCGAAACTCAACTATAAAAACACGACGCTGCTGCTCTGTTGCGGTGCGGGTGCGGCGCTGTCAGCCATCTTCAAGGCACCGATCGCGGGAGTGGTGTTCGTATTGGAGATCCTGATGCTGGACCTCACGTCGCGCACCGTCATTCCGCTGCTCATCTCCTCCATCACAGCTGTGGCTATGGCACTCCTGCTGCGCGGGTTCGAGCCCGTGTTGGCCGTGTCGTTGACACCCGCCGATGCGTTCCAGTTGAAACAGATCCCGCTCTTTATCCTCCTCGGAGGCGTGTGCGGGTTGATGGCCTACTACTTCACCACCGTCAACTCGAAGGTGGGGGCTTACTTCCGCAAGATCGAGAAACCATGGAAGAAATGGCTCATCGGCGGAGCCGTGCTCGGTATCCTGATCTATATCTTTCCACCGCTGTACGGTGAGGGGTATGAGGGATTCATGACGCTGATGCACGGTCAACCCGCGGAGCTGTTCAACAATTCGCTCTTTTACGCGTTCCGTGACATTGACTGGGTGGTAATCCTATTCATCATCGGCACAATGTTCTTCAAGGTCGTCGCCATGGCCACGACCAACGCCGCGGGAGGTGTGGGAGGTACCTTCGCACCGTCACTCGTCGTGGGAGCCTTTGCCGGTGCGATCCTGGCACTCGTCTGCCGCGCGGCATTCGGATGGGAGATGTCCGTCGTGTCGTTCACGTTGGTCGGCATGGCTGGGGTCATGTCGGGCGTCATGAAGGCACCCCTCACCTCGATCTTCCTGATCGCCGAACTGTCGAACGGTTACGGGTTGTTCATTCCGCTAATGATCACAGCCTGTATTTCGTTCGCACTCGGATACTACCTCGACCCCGATTCGATCTACACGAAACAGCTCCGCCAACGCGGTGAATTGCTCACGCACAACAAAGATGAATCGGTATTCGTGATGTTGCACCTCGAGGATATCGTGGCAGATGACGGGGTGTATATTCGTCCGGAGCAGACGTTGGGTGATATTGTCCGGATCCTCTCCACGGAACGTCACGACGACTATTTCCCGGTTCTCGACACGGACCGCACCCTGTTAGGTATCGTGCGGTTGAACGACGTGCGCGAATCGCTCTTCGCACCGGAACGTTACGACCGTCCCGTGACGGAATTCATGAACCGTAAACCGCACAAGATCCTGCAACACGAACGTATCCAGAGTATCCTGCAACGTTTCGAGGAGGATGGCGTGTCGGTACTTCCGGTGGTCGACAAGGAGAATCACTATCTGGGCTATATCTCCAAAAACCGCATCCTCAACGCCTATCGCGAACAACTTGTGCTGATCTCACAGTAGTAGTACTCCCCGCGGCGGGGAGCCGTACATTGGACAATGGTCGACTGGTCGATCAGACTACCGACGGACTCTACTGGATGTCGGAATCCGCTTCAACAACGACTGCATACAGGATATGGTTTCAACTGACCAATGTATATCCTGCTGTTGGCGACACCGATCGCGAATTCATCTGGGCTTGGCCCCTCCGTTGTATAAAGATCTAATGTAGGGCGGGACAAGGATTATTTCTTAACGCAACGAATGGAATAACCGAACTTACGGGAGTTGCCCATGCTTTTGGTGGCACCGATGGGGCCGATTTGCAAATTGACGCCACTCGTATCGAGATTCGAGGAGGTGGACCAGTAGTAACCCCGTTCACCGACGGAGGATGGTTCCACGGGTTCGGCGGTCGTGCGGAGAAACCCTGCCGCGGGGAGGAAGATACCGTCACCGGCCACGGCGCTACGCACGGCGAGTCCTGCCACACCGTCACGCGTCACCCACACCTCTTCATATTGATCCCGCGTCGAAAGTAGCGAAAACAGTTCCTCTTCTGTCGGCACGCGCCACCCCTCGGGACACGGATCGACTCCCCATGGAAATAAGCCTCCGAACTCTTCGGGCGTATCAGTGAAAGCACCTGCCTCGGCAACGTTGCACGGAGCCCAGTCGACCTCACCTATACGCACGGGAACAACTGGTTCGGGTGGCGCGGGATACATATCTTCACGATTTCCTCTCTCATCGCCACCCCTGAAATGGTACTCATAATCACCTCTGTCGGGGATGCAGGATGCAGACAGTAGCGCGACGGCCACTATGAAGAAAAATCTATAGCTTGATGTCATAAATCTGTATGATCCCTGCCAGCTTCCCGGCCTCATCGATCACCAGGAGCGAGTTGATCTTGTGTTGCGTCATGAGGCGTTCGGCGTCGATGAGTTTCTCCTCCACACCGATGATTTTGGGATTACGCGTGGCAATATCCACGGCACGGACATTGAAGAATTCCGCTCCGCGTTGCTCCATCGCACGACGAATATCGCCATCGGTGACGATACCCAGAATCTGATCTTTGTCTACGAGAACGATCAGCCCCAATCCTCCTTTGCTGACGGCATGGATCATCTCCGTGGCCGATGTGTCGGGAGTCACGACAGGCAGGTTCTCCTTATGCATCGCCTGGCCGACGGTCATCAGCAGTCGCCGTCCGAGGCTGCCACCGGGATGGAGGCGTGCGAAATCCATCGCCGTGAATCCGCGGAGTTTCATCAGTGCCACGGCCAGCGCGTCGCCGAGCGCAATTTGCACTGTCGTCGACGTTGTCGGCGCCAGGTGCAGGATGCACGCTTCGTGCATCACCGAGACGTCCAGATGGACGTCTGAATTGCGCGCCAGTGACGACGCGGGATTACCGGTCATCGCGATGAGTTTATTGCCATTCTGCTGTACGAACGGCACGATTTTTAGCACCTCGTCCGTCTCGCCGGAGTACGACAGCGCCAGCACGATATCGTCCTTCGAGATGACACCCAGATCACCATGGAATGCCTCTCCCGGATGGAGGAAAAAACTCGGCGTGCCGGTACTGGCGAGGGTCGATGAGATCTTGCGGCCGATCAATCCCGATTTCCCCATGCCCGTGACGATGAGTTTGCCCGTGCCGTGGAGAATTATCTCGACCGCACGCTCGAAACTCCCATCCAGACGCCCTTTAAGCGCGACGAGTGCCTGAATCTCCGTGTCGATGGCTTCACGCGCCAATCCTAAAATATCGCTCATAATAGCACTTATTTGATCAATGATTCGATCAACCCCTCCAACTCATCCAACGGGATCATGTTGGGTCCGTCGCTCAACGCGCAGTCGGAGTCGGGATGCGTCTCGAAAAAAAACCCGTTGGCACCGAACGCCTTCGCGGCATGGGCCATCGCCGGAACGAACTCACGATTGCCGCCCGTCGTCCCTCCCGCAGCACCCGGGCGCTGCACCGAGTGCGTACAGTCCATAATCACCGTCGGAGCGATCTTCAGCATATCGGGAATGTTGCGAAAATCCACCACCAGGTTGTTGTATCCGAACGTATTCCCGCGTTCCGTCAGCCACACCTTTCCGGCACCGGCACGGATGGTCTTTTCGTACGGATACTTCATATCTTCACCCGAGAGAAATTGTGCTTTCTTGATATTCACAATGCATCCCGTTTTGGCCGCCGCGACGAGCAGATCGGTCTGTCGCGACAGGAAGGCCGGTATTTGCAACACGTCCACCACCTCACCCGCGGGTGCCGCCTGCCACGATTCGTGAATGTCCGTCGTCAGCTTCAACCCCCATTTCATCCGCACATCGGCAAGCATCTGCAACCCCTTCTGCATCCCAACGCCACGGAACGATTTGGCCGACGTGCGGTTAGCCTTGTCGAACGACGCCTTGAAGATGATTTCGGTGCCCAGTTTCTTGTTGATCTCCACGATGCGTTTCGCCACGGTGTCCAGCAACCCGGCACTCTCGATCACGCACGGACCTGCGATAAAAATCGGTTTCTTACTCATGAGTTTTCTCTTTTAAAAATCGTTCCGCAACGGTCAGGTCCTCGGGTGTGTCGATACCAATCGTCTCGACATCCACCTCCGCCACCTCGATACGGTATCCGTTCTCCAGCCACCGCAGCTGTTCCAGCATTTCGGCACGCTCCAACATCGACGGCGCGAGACGCGTCACCTCCCTCAACACCTCGGCACGGAAGCCGTACATCCCCACATGCTTATAGAAAGTCGGCCTCACATTGACACGCGTATAAGGTATCACGGCACGGGAGAAGTACAACGCCCGTCCCTCTTTGTCGCAAACGACCTTCACCACATTCGGATTGTCCACGCCCTCTGTGATTTTGTGCGCCAGCGTGGCGATTTGGGTTTCAGGATTCTCGAAACACCGGACGAGTGTCGCCATCTGCTCGGGCTGCACAAACGGTTCGTCACCCTGCACATTGATCACCACGTCGTATCGCTCGCCCAACTTTTCGTACGCCTCGGACACCCTGTCCGTACCGCTCGGATGGTCGGCACGCGTCATCACGACACGCCCCCCG
The DNA here is from genome assembly GCA_002293345.1 of Alistipes sp. UBA943. GTDB lineage: Bacteria > Bacteroidota > Bacteroidia > Bacteroidales > Rikenellaceae > Alistipes. Next base: position 37,898 of record DBDB01000100.1, on the reverse strand, counting down.
AAACCGGTCACGACTTCGGCGATCCGCACGTCATCCGTGGCAATCACCGCCTCGATCCCCGCCTTCACGACCTGCTCGTAGACCCGTTGCACAACGGGTCGTCCCCCGAGCAACGCCAACGGCTTGCCGGGGAAACGCGTGGACGCGTAACGAGCAGGGATGATGGCGACGACTTTCATGCTACATTCATTATGCTTTACGATCAAAGCGTATCAGATTTGGGGCTTTGAGCAGTTGGGGGGGAAGAGAGCGTACTCAGACGTACGTGACCGACCACACAACAAGCAAAGTGCCGAAGATGATGCGTTTTCATCGCAAAGCGAGTTTCAACACGTCGTCGTTGGTCCGCACATAGTGGAACACCAACCCCTCGACATATTCGGGTTTGATCTCCAAAATATCCTTGCGATTCTCCTCCGAGAGGATCAGCTCAGTGATACCTGCACGCTTCGCCGCGAGGATCTTCTCCTTGATACCTCCCACGGGCATCACGCGTCCGCGGAGGGTCGTTTCACCCGTCATCGCGATACGCTCCTTCACCTTTCGTCCCGTGTAGGTCGACACGATCGACGTCACCATCGTGATACCTGCCGACGGCCCATCCTTCGGGATGGCACCTTCAGGCACATGGATATTGATATCGTTCTTCTCGAACGCCTCTTTGTCGATCCCCAACTCATCGTGATGCGCCATCACCCACTCGTGGGCGATCGTGGCGGACTCCTTCATCACGTCACCCAGGTTACCTGTCAGACTCACCTTGCCCTTGCCGGGTGTCAACACCGATTCGATGTAGAGAATATCGCCCCCGACCTCGGTCCATGCGAGTCCCGTCACGACACCCACCATGTCGGCCACCTCATATTGATCGCGTGCGAACTTCGGGATACCCAACACCTTCTCCACCTCCTCGGGCGATATTTCGGGCGAATAGCTCTCCTCCGACGCGATCTGTTTCGCACGGTGGCGTGCCAGCTTGGCGATCTGCTGATCCAGTGCACGTACACCCGATTCACGCGTGTAACCACTGACGATACACTCCATCGTCGCCGCACCGAGCGTCATCTGTTCCGTCTTGATACCATGCGCCTCGCGCTGCTTGGGCAACAGGTGTTCCAGTGCGATATGTATCTTCTCCTCCAACACATAACCGGCAATATTGATCATCTCCATGCGGTCGCGCAACGGGGCGGCAATATTGGCGATGTTGTTGGCCGTGGCAATGAAGAGTACCTTCGACAGGTCGTACTCCGTGTCGATATAGTTGTCGTGAAACGTCGTGTTCTGCTCCGGATCCAACACCTCCAACAGTGCACTCGATGGATCGCCATGGTTGCTCACCGTCACTTTATCCACTTCATCGAGAATGATCACCGGGTTCGACGAACCGCATCGTTTGATCGTCTGGATGATGCGTCCCGGCATGGCACCGATGTAGGTACGCCTGTGTCCGCGGATCTCCGCCTCGTCATGCAGACCTCCCAACGAGATGCGTCCGAACTTGCGTCCGAGTGCCGTCGCCACGGATTTACCGAGTGATGTTTTCCCCACTCCCGGAGGGCCGTAGAGACACAAGATCGGCGATTTCAAGTCGCCCTTCAATTTGATCACCGCCAGGTGTTCGATCAACCGCTCCTTCACCTCGTCCAACCCGAAATGATCCTTATCCAACTGCTCGCGTGCCGCTTTGAGGTCGAGGTTATCGGGGGTGGTTTCGCTCCACGGCAGGTCCAACAGCACGTTCAGGTAGGTCAACTGCACGGAATACTCCGACACCGAGGGGTTCATCCGCTCGACCTTGATCAGTTCCTTATTGAACAGCTCACCCACCTCCTTGGGCCACTCCTTTCCCTTCGCACGTTCGCGCATCGCGGCGATCTCATCCTCGGAGTTGTAATTCTCGCCCAACTCCTTCTGTATCGTGCGCATCTGTTGATGCAGGTAGTACTCGCGTTGTTGCTGGTCGATCTCCTGTTTCACCTTACCCTGCAACTCGTTTTTGAGTTCGACCATCTGCTGCTGCTTGACGAGGATCTCCAACAGCTTGCGTGCCCGCGCCAGCAGTCCGGGGGACTCCAACAACGCCTGACGGTCCTCGTCCGAAAGTTCGAGGTTGGAACAGATGAAGTTGATCATGCCGCGATCGGAGTCGATATTCTTGATCGCGAAACCGGCCTCCTTGGGCATACCGGGCGAGATGGATATGATGTTGAGCGCGATGTCGCGTATCGAATCCACCAACGCGTCGAACTCCATGCTCTTGGCTTCGGGTTCGGAGTCGGGCAGCGGCGTCACGGAGGCCTTGAAGTAGGGGTCCGTGGAGAGATACTCGTCGATCTGGATTTTCTCGATACCGTTCAGGATGACGGTCAGGTTGCCGTTCGGCATTTCGAGGATCTTGATGATGCGTGCCGCGGTACCGATGCGATACATATCCTGCGGCGCGGGGTCATCCACGTCGCTGTTGCTCTGCAGCACGGCACCCAACAACTCGCCGCGTGCCTCCACTTCGCGAATCAGCCGCATGCTCTTTTCGCGTCCCACGGTGATGGGCGTGATCGCACCGGGGAACAGCACCGAGGAACGTAACGCGAGGATGGGCAGTACGGCCGGGATATCGACACGGTCGAACACCTCGCTGTCGGCGGTGATGATGGGTATCACATGGGCACGCCCGTCGGTAATCTCGGGACCCAGGTCGTCAAAAATGCTATCTTTTTTTCGTTTCATACACTTCGATCAATAAGTTGCGAAGGTAACGGATTTTTTGGCTTTTTACAAATATATTCACTACCTTTGGGCCTCGAAAATAATTGGACGAAACTATGACACAGACTAAGCGCGTGTACACCTTCGGCAACAAGGAAGCGGAAGGCAACGGTAAAATGAGAGAACTTCTGGGTGGCAAGGGTGCCAACCTGGCGGAGATGAACCTGATCGGCATCCCCGTACCTCCGGGATTCACCATCACCACCGACACCTGTTCGGAGTACTATTCGCTGGGTGCGGAGCAGGTGATCGGGATGTTGCGCCCCGAAGTGGAACGCGCCATGCAGAATATCGAACGGTTGACCGGCATGAAGTTCGGCGATGAGACGTCGCCGCTGCTCGTCTCCGTGCGCTCGGGCGCACGCGCTTCGATGCCCGGCATGATGGACACGATCCTCAACCT
>DBDB01000100.1:0-34688 GCA_002293345.1 Alistipes sp. UBA943 | reverse complement strand
CAGATGTACGGCGACGTGGTGATGGGCCTCAAACCCGCATCGAAAGAGGAGGAGGATCCATTCGAGGTGCTGATCGACGAGTTGAAACACAAGCGCGGTGTGTCGAACGACACGGACCTGACGACCGACGACCTGAAGGAGTTGGTGGCGTCGTTCAAGGCCGCGATCAAGGCGCAAACGGGCGAGGAGTTCCCGGTGAATCCGTGGGATCAGTTGTGGGGCGCCGTGGGTGCCGTATTCGGATCGTGGATGAACGACCGTGCCATTTTGTACCGCAAGTTGAACAACATCCCTGCCGAGTGGGGCACGGCCGTGACGGTACAGGCGATGGTGTTCGGCAACATGGGTACGAACTCCGCGACGGGCGTGGCCTTCTCGCGAGATGCCGCCACGGGAGAGAACCTCTTCAATGGAGAGTACCTGATCAACGCACAGGGTGAGGACGTGGTGGCGGGTATCCGTACGCCGCAACAGATCACGCTGGAGGGATCACGCCGTTGGGCCGCCGCACAGAATGTGTCGGAGGCGGATCGCGCGTCGAAATTCGCGTCGCTCGAAGAGGTCATGCCGACCGTATACAAGGAGCTGTTCGACATTCAACACCACTTGGAGACCTACTTCAAGGATATGCAGGATATCGAGTTCACGATTCAGGACGGCAAGTTGTGGATGTTGCAGTGCCGCAACGGTAAACGTACCGGTGCCGCGATGGTAAAGATCGCGATGGATATGTTGGCCGAAGGGCTGATCGACGAGAAGACAGCCGTGTTGCGCGTCGAACCCGAGAAGCTGGACGAGTTGCTTCACCCCGTGTTCGACAAGGCGGCGATGAAAAGCGCCCAGGTCGTGACGAAGGGATTGCCCGCGTCGCCGGGTGCCGCCACGGGACCGGTCGTGTTCTTCGCCGAAGATGCGGAGAAGTTGTTGAACGAGAAGGGGCAACGTGCCATCCTGGTGCGTATCGAGACATCGCCCGAGGACCTGAAAGGTATGTTGGACGCGGCAGGTATCCTGACGGCACGCGGCGGCATGACGTCGCACGCGGCAGTGGTTGCACGCGGCATGGGTAAGTGCTGCGTATCGGGAGCCGGCGACCTGCAAATCGACTATAAGGCACGCAAGATCACCGTCGGCAGCCACACGATCAAGGAGGGCGACTGGATCTCGTTGAACGGTTCGACAGGCGAGGTGTATCTCGGTCAGGTAGCTACACAGGCGGCCGATCTGAGCGGTGATTTCGGCAAATTGATGGACTTGGCGAAGAAATATTCGGTACTGAAAGTACGTGCCAATGCCGACTCGCCGAAGGATGCCAGGCAGGCATTCGAGTTCGGTGCGGAAGGTATCGGTCTGTGCCGTACGGAACACATGTTCTTCGAGGGCGATCGCATTAAATCCGTGCGCGAGATGATCCTCGCGGACGATGAGGCCGGACGCCGCGTGGCACTGGCCAAGTTGTTGCCGATACAACGCGGCGATTTCGAGGGACTCTTCCGCGTGATGAACGGTCATCCCGTGACGGTACGCCTGCTCGACCCGCCCCTGCACGAGTTCGTTCCGCACAGCGAGAAGGAGCAGCGCGAGATGGCTCAGGAGATGAATATTCCGTTCGAGAAAGTCGTGGCACGTGTGGAGTCGCTTGCCGAGTTCAACCCGATGCTGGGACACCGCGGTTGCCGACTGGGCAACACCTATCCCGAGATCACGGAGATGCAGACGCGCGCCATCATCGAAGCGGCACTCGACGTACGCAAATCGGGTGTCCCGGTGCACGTCGAGATCATGGTACCGCTGGTGGGTAACCACAAGGAGTTGCGTTACCAGAAGGCGATTATCGACGAGACGGCCGCAATGGTCTTCACCGAGCGCAACGATAAGATCGACTACCTGGTCGGTACGATGATCGAGGTGCCGCGTGCGGCCGTGACAGCGAACCAGATCGCCGAAGTGGCGGAGTTCTTCTCGTTCGGCACGAACGACCTGACCCAGATGACGCTCGGATTTTCGCGCGACGACATCGGCAAGTTCCTGCCCGTGTACCTCGAGAAGGGTATCATCAAGGCCGACCCGTTCCAGATCCTGGATCGCAACGGTGTGGGGCAGTTGATCCGCGAGGCGGTGTTCAAGGGACGTGGCACGCGGGAGAACCTGAAATGCGGTATTTGTGGCGAACATGGCGGTGAACCTTCATCGGTGGAGTTCTGTCACTTCGCTGGATTGAACTACGTGAGCTGTTCACCGTTCCGCGTACCGATCGCGCGACTCTCCGCCGCCCACGCAGCACTGAAAGAGGCATAATTTTAACTGAAAACAGACTTTACAACACGTAATTATTAACTAACTTTTTAAGGCAAGCAGCCTTATACCCTACCCCAAACTACCAAACCTCGCAAGAGGTGTTTTGTTCGGTATAAGAGTTGTGGACCCTGAGCGGTGACTTGATCCTTCGGGATCGGTCACGCTTGGGCGTAAGCGACTTTTGGAACGATGGCTTTGGTAGGCCGGGGTAGCAGAAGTTTAGCTTGCGCCCATTTTTTATGGAGATTTTTGATTCTGAATTGTATCTTTTTTATGTGTTTTTTTGGGGAGGTATTTTGGTACTTTTATGGGACATAGGTGTCCACGTGAAAGCCCTTCGAGATCATTTCTGCCCTAAGGATCCCAAAGATGAGGAGAAAAAAGAGAACGCGAAAAAGAAAAAGTAACTCCTCCCCGCGCCGGGGAACCGTAACTACTCCCATGGTCAGCTGGGCAATCAGACTTCCTACGGAAACTATTGGATGCTCTCGGCTTCGTCTACGGCGGATGCGCGAAGGTTCCTTTTCAATGCCGGCGCCACGTATACGACGAATACCAATATCGTCGGGTACGGCTTCTCCCTCCGCTGTATAAAGATCTAATGTAGGGCGGGATACAGTCCAAAGACGGCACTTCCCGAACCGGACATGGCTGCATATATGGCACCACGGTTGATGAGGTCTTGTTTGGCACGTGCGACGGAGGGGTGCATCTTGAAGACGGGTGCCTCGAAAGCATTCACTATGGTTTTTTGCCACGTTTCGATAGGTCTGCGGAGGCGTTGCAAGAGCGGCACCTCGGGGACACACGGTACGACACCGGCATACGCATCGCGTGTCGACACATTAACGTCCGGCTTGACGATCTCCACACGATATGCCGTCAGATCTACCTCCACGGGCGTCATCACTTCGCCACGTCCCGTGCAGAGTTGGGGGGTGTTTCGGACAAAAAATGCCGTGTCACTGCCCAACGTCGCGGCACACGCCTCCAATTCCGCCTGCGGGAGACCCAGTTCGAACAACTCATTCATAGCCAGGATGACGGTAGTGGCATCGGAAGATCCTCCTCCCAGTCCCGCTCCAAAGGGGATGCGTTTGTCCAGAACGATGGACACGGCACCAACCCCATACCGTTCCTGCATCATCCGTGTGGCACGCAGACAGAGGTTATCCTCATCCGGACAGTCAAGCAACAGGCCACGCATCTCGAACCTGTTTTGCGACGCGGGACGAATGTCCAACTCATCATACAGCTCGGGCACTGGCAGCATCACCGTCTCGATATCGTGATACCCGTCGGCACGACGCCGCAACACGTCGAGTCCCAAATTTATCTTCGCATTGGCACGGTAGATCATGCCGTGAAGATAGAAAAATTTTCTTACTTTTGCAGGGATGAAGAAAAGCATATTGGTCATCCAAATCATCGTATCGACGTTGTGCGTGGGCGATTTGGAAAAACTCACGGAATACCTGCCGGCGGGTGTCGTCCTGACGGGCGATTACGACGCGGGGCACACGCAAACCTACACGTCGCTCTCGACGATCGCCACAGGCACCCAACCCTCCACGCATGGCATCGTGGCACCGCGTTGGTGGAACTGGGTGGAGAACAGCGAGGTGACATTGCTCGGTGGCGATGAACCGTCACCCGAAAATCTGATCGTCCCCACGTTGGGCGACGCGTTGTTGGAACAGTCGCCGAACAGTCATGTCGTCACAATCGCCACACGTCCCGAGTCGGCCATCGCGATGAACGGCAAACGCGGCATGCCTTTCTGGATGGCCACGAGTAACGATAATTTCGTCTCCTCGACACCCTACATGCTCTTTACGCCCGAATGGGTCAAACGACTCAACGTCGAACGGGTGTACCCCAAGGGGGATATTTTGACGTTGGAACTGGCCAAATCAGCCATCGCACACCTGTCGTTGGGCGGGCGCGGCCAAGTCGACTTGCTCAATATATGCCTCGAAGAGTCGGAGGCTGTGGTGGGAAAATATGGTCACGACTCGTTCGAGGCCACTCAAATGTATCGCCGCCTTGGCCGCGCCCTGGCCGACTTCATGACGTATGCGCATGCACAGCACCCCAAAGAGGAGGTTGTGATCATCCTGACGGGAGCCCACGGCACGAGCCCCGCCACAGCCACACAACTGTTCAACGGCAAACAGTTCAAAGTGATCACGAACGGATTCCTGAGCGCCCGTTACGGCCCCGGCGACTGGGTGATCGGTTACGAAACGGGGTCGCTGTGGTTGAATCACAATCTGATCTACTCGAAGAAACTATCGCTCACAGCGGTGCAGGACGAAGTGGCGGCGTTCGCGTTGCAGTTCGACGGGGTGGCACACGCACTGTCGGCCACGGCACTCAAAAACAGCGGATTCAGCACCGGTTACGGACGCCGGATGCAGAACTCATTCTATCCGAAACGCGCCGGTGACGTGGTGATCAACCTCATGCCGGGTTGGATAGAGAGCTGCGACAATGTCCGTTCCGCACCCGGATCCCTGTATGGATACGACACCCGTGTACCAATTGTACTGTACTCTCAGAAGCATAAAACACCCGGGAGTCACGATGAGAAACATCCCGTTGCGATGACCTCCATCGCTCCCACTCTGGCACGGATCATGGGGATAAATCCTCCATACGCGTGCGACGAACAACCGCTTGAATTATGACGCAGCCCCTAAAAGACCCACGGCAAGAGGAGATCATCGAGGAGTTTTCGATCTATGACGACTGGATGGATCGTTACGAGTACCTGATCTCGTTGGCCGACACGCTGACACCGATCGCGCCGGAACACCGCACGCCGCAGTACGTCATCGAGGGGTGCCAGTCGCGCGTGTGGGTGGACGCACGGCTGGAGGAGGGGAAGGTGTACTATTCGGCGGACAGCGACGCTATTATTACGAAGGGAATTATCGCGTTGTTGATCCGTGTGCTGAACGGCCGCACACCGCGGGAGATTCTCGACACGGAGTTGTACTTCATCGACGCGATCGGTCTGGGCGCCAACCTGTCGCCGACCCGCAGCAACGGTCTTGTGGCGATGATCAAACAGATGAAGTTGTACGCATTGGCGTTTAACAGCAAACAGTCATGACTAAGGAGGAGATAACGGCCAAAGAGCAACAGATCGCTGAGGTATTGAAGACGGTGTACGACCCCGAGATACCGGTGAATATTTTCGATTTGGGGCTGATCTACGAGATCAACTACGATCCGGACGGCACGGCACATATCCGCATGACGCTCACGGCTCCGAACTGCCCGATGGCGGACATGTTGGTGGAGGAGGTACGGTCGAAAACGGCATCCGTGGAGGGTGTCGAGAGGGTGGATGTGGAGCTGACGTTCGACCCGCCCTGGTCGCGTGACCTGATGAGCCAAGAGGCACTCCTTGAACTGGGAATGTTGTAATTCGATGCTGGATCGGTTGCGACATAGCCATGGCGATCACTGCGTGGATTACTTGGTCGGAATGGACGCCACGCGTCGTCTGTCGCTGTTCAACGATCTGTTGTTCAGCCGTTTGGATCGCAAGTGCGGCGAGGTGACGCATATCTATGACACGACGGGAGAGAACTGGAATCAGGCGTTTTACATTCAGCTGTTGAAGTATATCGGCTCACCGGCGAATCGCGGGACGTTCATCGAGTTGGCACGCCGCGCGACATACCCCATGGTGTTAAAGGAACGTAAGTCGTTGCAACGGGTGGAGGCGCTGCTGTTCGGAACGGCGGGGCTGTTGGACAGCGTTCCGTACGACGACTATATCGAGGCCCTGAAACGCGATTTCGAGTACTTGCGCAACAAGTACGACATCACGCCCCTCGAAAAACGAGACTGGAAGTTGGGAGGTCGCGATGCGAACCGTCCGGTAGCACGTTTGGCACAGGCGGCGGTACTGTTTGCCCGTCGCGAGTTTCTGTTCGACGACGCGATCGACTGCCGCAGCCGTAAGAACGTGTACGATATTTTGGGTGTGGAGTCGTCGATATATTGGATCGACCGGAAAGCAAGATCGAAGTCGATCGGGTGGGATAAGTCGGACATTTTGGCGATCAACGTGGTGGCGATTTTACAGTACGCATACGGTGTGTACACCCAGCGTGACGAATTGCGCGATCGGGCCCTCACGTTGTTGGAGAAGCTGCCTGCGGAATCGAACAAACCGATCGGCAAGTGGATCAAGGGTGATTTCAAACCGCAAAACGCCTTCGACACACAAGCATTGTTGCAACTGACAGAGATTTGCGGTGCCCGGGCATGCGAGGTGTGTCCGATCGGGAAACAATTATCCGAAAAAATTCATACATTTGTCGAATTCACATAAATCTGCCGAATGAGCACTTTTACACAAAACCTGATCCGGTTTTTCCTGGGATCGAAGACGGAGAAGGATCGCAAAGAGATCGAACCATACGTAACCCGGATCAAGGCTGTCTATCCGAGTATCGAAGCACTGTCGAACGACGAGTTACGTGCGCGCAGCACGGAACTGAAACGCCGTATCGCCGAATATATCGCACAGGACGAGACACACATCGCGACTCAAAAGAAGCGTTTGGATGAGCCCGAGCTGCCGTTGGATGAGAAGGAGCGTATCTCGAAGGACATCGACGCGACGGTCAAACGCATCGACACGCGTATCGAGGAGATCCTTGACGAGTTGCTCCCGGAGGCGTTTGCGATCATGAAAGATACGGCACGCCGCTTCGCCCAAAGCGAGGAGGTAGCGGTTCGGGCAACGGGTTTCGACCGCGACCTCGCCGCGACGCACGATTTCGTGCGTATAGATGGCGATCGCGCCATCTACGCCACCCGTTGGACGGCGGGCGGCGGCGAGGTGCGTTGGGACATGATCCATTACGACGTGCAGTTGTTCGGCGGCGTTGTGTTGCATAAGGGCAAGATCGCCGAGATGGCCACGGGTGAGGGTAAGACGTTGGTCGCCACGCTGCCCGTATTCCTGAACGCACTGGCCGGCAAGGGTGTGCACATGGTCACGGTGAACGATTACCTGGCGCGGCGCGACTCCGAATGGATGGGCCCGATGTACCAGTTCCACGGCCTGTCGGTGGACTGTATCGACAAGCACCAACCCAACTCCGACGCACGCCGCAAGGCATACCTGGCCGACATTACGTTCGGTACGAACAACGAGTACGGTTTCGATTACCTGCGCGACAACATGGCCCAATCGCCACGCGACTTGGTGCAACGCAAGCATCACTATGCGATTGTCGATGAGGTCGATTCGGTGTTGATCGACGATGCACGTACGCCGCTGATCATCTCCGGTCCGGTACCGAAGGGCGAGGATCAGCTGTTCGAGTCGTACCGTCCCGCGATCGACCACCTGTACAACCTGCAAAAGAATCTGGTGACGAACCTTCTGGCCGAATCGCGACGCGAGATCTCGGAGGGACGCGAACCCGAAGGTGCCATCAAGTTATTGCGTACGCACAAAGGTTTACCTAAATACAAGCCGCTGATCAAGTTCCTCTCCGAACCGGGCATCAAGGCGCTGTTGCAGAAGACTGAGAACACCTACATGCAGGATAACAACCGCCGCATGCCGGAGATCACGGACGCATTGTACTTCGTGATCGACGAGAAACTGAACTCGGTAGAGTTGACGGACAAGGGTCACGAGGAGCTGTCGAAGCAGTTCAAGGAAGATGGATTCTTTGTGCTTCCGGACATTGGCGCCGCCGTGGCGGAGATCGAAAAGGAGGATGTTTCACCGGAAGAGAAGGCCGTCCAACGCGACGCGGTGATCAACGACTATGCCGTGAAGTCGGAACGTGTCCACACGGTCAATCAGCTGTTGAAAGCCTATTCGATGTTCGAGAAGGATGTGGAGTATGTGGTGATGGACAACAAGGTGAAGATCGTGGACGAGCAGACGGGCCGCATCATGGAGGGACGCCGCTATTCGGACGGTTTGCACCAGGCGATCGAAGCGAAAGAGCGCGTGACGGTGGAGGCTGCGACACAGACATTTGCCACGATCACGTTGCAGAACTACTTCCGCATGTACCACAAGTTGGCGGGTATGACCGGTACGGCGGAGACGGAAGCGGCGGAATTTTACAGTATCTATAAGTTGGACGTGGTGGCGATCCCGACGAACCGCCCCATCGCACGTGACGACCGTCAGGATCTGGTCTACAAGACGAAACGTGAAAAATACAACGCCGTGATCGAGGAGATCGTGGCGCTGGTCAACGCGGGACGCCCCGTGTTGGTAGGTACCACGTCGGTCGAGATTTCGGAGCTGTTGAGCCGCATGTTGAAGTTGCGCGGTATCAAACACAACGTCCTGAATGCGAAGCAGCACCAACAGGAGGCCCAGATCGTTGCCGAAGCGGGGCGTCCCGGCCAGGTGACCATCGCCACGAACATGGCGGGTCGCGGTACGGATATCAAGCTGACGGACGAGGTGAAGGCGGCGGGTGGTCTGGCGATCATCGGCACGGAACGTCACGAGAGTCGTCGTGTGGACCGTCAGTTGCGCGGTCGTGCGGGACGTCAGGGAGACCCCGGATCGTCACAATTCTTCGTGTCGTTGGAGGACGACCTGATGCGACTGTTCGGATCGGGACGCATCGCCGCACTGATGGATCGTATGGGCCTGAAGGAGGGTGAGGTGATCCAGGCGGGATTGATGTCACGTGCCATCGAACGTGCCCAGAAGAAGGTGGAGGAGAACAACTTCGGAATCCGCAAGCGGTTGTTGGAGTACGATGACGTGATGAACTCGCAACGCGAGGTGATCTACACGCGCCGCCGCCACGCGCTGTATGGCGAACGTATCCAGATCGACCTGAACAACATTATGTACGACTTCGCGACGTCGTTCGTGGAGGGCGCACACGGTCTTCCGTTCGAGGATTTCTCCGTGGAGTTGATTCGCGAGGCAGCGATCCAACCGTCGTTCGACGAGGTGGCCTACAACCATGCGAAGCGTCAGGATCTGATCGACATGATCGTTGCGGACCTGCAAGCGGCATACGCACGCAAGATGCGCACATTGGCCGACATGGTGCGCACAACGATGACCCGTATCTATGAGGAACGCAAGGATCAGATGGACACGAATATCTACTTCCCGATCACGGACGGGCGGTTGGGTTACAACGTACCGGTCAATCTGCAACGTTGCAAGGAGACGGATGGCGACGAGATCTACCGTGTATTCTCGAAGATCGTTATGTTCACCACGATCGACGACGCATGGCGCGAGCATCTGCGCGAGATGGACGACCTTCGCCAGAGCGTGCAGAATGCCACGTACGAGCAGAAAGATCCGTTGCTGATCTATAAATTGGAGTCGTTCGATCTATTCTCGAAGATGCTGACGAAGATCAACGTGGATGTACTTGCCGTGTTGAATAAGGCCTATATACCCACCCAGGAGGGACGCACCACCACTACCTCACAGGTGGGGTCGGGCCAGGAAGCATCGCGACGGGCCTCCCTGGCGGCGGCCCAGGCGGGACGCGGCGAGAAACAGAAACCGATGCCGATGCAGGCGGAGAAGAAAGTGGGACGCAACGACCCATGTCCCTGCGGCAGCGGCAAGAAGTACAAGAACTGTCACGGTCAGGGTCTATAATGGGGTATCAGGAGGAAAAACAACGTCAACTGGATTCGCGCTATTTGCGGATGGCCCGTATATGGGCTGAGAATTCATATTGCGTACGCCGCCAGGTGGGGGCATTGATCGTCAAGGACAAGATGATCATCTCGGACGGTTACAACGGCACCCCTTCGGGATTCGAGAACGTGTGTGAAGACGAGACGGGACGAACGAAGTCATACGTGTTGCATGCCGAGGCGAACGCGATCACGAAGGTGGCCAAAAGTCACAACAACTGCGACGGTGCAACGCTCTACATCACCTCGGCACCCTGTATCGAGTGCTCCAAGCTGGTGATTCAAGCGGGCATCAAGCGTGTCGTTTATTGTGACGAGTATCACTGTACTGAAGGACTCGAACTTCTCGAACGTGTCGGCATCGAGTGCATCCAAATGACCCTCTGAGACTTTTTTTCAGACCGCCCGCTTTTACTTCCCTAAGACCCAACTGTCGCTTTTTTGGGTTTTTCAAGACCTTCGCTTTTTTGAAAAAAAGGCATCGTAACGATGCTTTTGCCCCATCCCCCTATCCCCCTTGATAAGGGGGAACAATGCGCAAATTACATAAGTTTTGTGTCCAAAACAGAATCATTTGTTTTCAAGCAAGCTTGAACAAACTTTTCTGTTTCATCCGGATCCCTTCGGGATCTCGCGATCTGTTGTCGCGAGGACAAACCGCGCGAAGCGCGGTAGGGCGTTTTGCAGAAGATTTTGTTGGGAGTTTACTCACATAAAAAATCAGATGCAAAATGACCGGAACGCTGAAAGCGTTTGTCCTCGCGCAGAAGGAGGGATACGAAGTATCCAGGAAAGTTTTTGGTGCCGCTTTTCACCAAAAAGCGGCGGTCTTAAAAAAAACGGTTTTAGAAAAAGAAAAAGGTTTTAGAAACAAGTTAGAACGGCAAGTCATCCGGATCGTCGGCGGGGATGGATGGCGCGGGAGCGGGGGCAGGAGATGATGCCGGAGCATGCGTAGGTGCAGATTGAGTCGATGCGGGAGTCGATGTGGAATTTTGTGTCGAATCGGAACGTCGACCGAGCATTTTGAGTTCATCTGCCATAATTTCGGTCGACACGCGGCGATTATTCTCCTTATCGGTCCATTCACGCGTACGGAGGGGCCCCTCGACATAGATTTGCGACCCTTTACGGATATATTTATCCACCACATCGGCGAGGTTACGCCATAGTGTGATGGTATGCCATTCGGTATGTTCTTTGGTTTCGTTGGCCTGACGGTCGAAGTACCGTTCGGTGGTGGCAATACGGATACGTGCCGTTTTGACACCGTTTTCCAGAGTACGTACTTCGGGATCCGCCCCGACGTTACCGATCAATGTAACTCTATTTAACATGCTTACAAATTTTTAATCATTTTCACAAACAGGTTGGACATGCGTTCACCTGCCAACTTCCCTTGCCGCTGCACATCCTCATGGTCACCGGGATCATCGCTCAGTCCGACGTTGGTGATGACCGACACTCCGAACACGGGTACACCCATGTGTCGTGCCACGATCACCTCCGGCACAGTCGACATACCCGTTGCATCGGCGCCGATGGCGCGAAGATAACGATATTCCGCCTGAGTTTCGTACGTGGGTCCCGTGCCGGCGGCATACACACCCTGTTGCAGTTTTACATGTTCCGCCGCGGCGATTTTCATTGCCTGTTGGATGAGACGCGGATCGTAACAGTGATGCATATCCGGGAATCGTGTCCCCATCTGATCTAAGTTCCTGCCTATCAGCGGGTTCGGCATGAGGTTTATGTGATCCGTGATCACCATCAGGTCACCGATCTTGAATGACGGATTGACGCCCCCCGCGGCATTCGACACGAACAGTTGCTCTACGCCCAACAGTTTGAGCACCCGCACGGGAAACGTCACCTGCGCCATCGTGTAACCCTCGTAGAAATGGAACCGTCCCTGCATCGCCACGACACGTCGATCACCGATCATACCGAAGATCAGACGCCCCTTGTGTCCCTCGACGGTCGACACCGGAAATCCGGGAATATCCTTGTATTCGATCGAGAATTTCGTATCGATATGGTCCGCGAACCCACCGAGACCGGTACCGAGGATGATCCCCGTTTCGGGACGGAAATCGGCCGTTTGCACATCGAGCCACGCGGCGGTAGCCTTAATTTGTTCGTACATCTTTTTCGAGTCGTTGCAGGAAATCGGTCTGAGAATCGTCTATGAACGTAATGTCGATGGGCAGATAGTAGAGCCTGCGACGCACCTCGACGGGGATTTTATCGGGATTGGCGAGCTTCACGGCATCTTTTTCGGTCATGATCACAGCCGCCTCCGGATGCTTTTTGAGCAGCTCCGCGATGGTTTTCATATCCTTGACGCGATAGACATGGTGATCGTCGAAATTGAGGGTCTCGACGACTTTGAAATTTTTCGCCAGATCCTCAGTGAATGGCCCCGGATTACCGATACCGGACATCGCGATAACGGGCTGTCCATACGTCAGGTCCTGATCCACCTCCTCGGCAAAGAGGGGTTGGGGCCGGAAACTCTCATAACGGGTGAAATAGACACGTTGGTACGCCACCGTCACAAGCACTTTGCGCAGGATGCGGCGGTCGATGGGGGTCATGTTATCGGGACATTTCGTGACGACAAAGTAGTTCGCCCTGTGGAGTTGCTCGACGGTATCGCGCAGATCGCCCGCGGGCAGCATCCGGTCGTGTTGCACGGGACGCGTCGCGTCGATCATAACGATATTCACAGCCGGATCGACCTGACGGTGTTGAAATCCGTCATCCATCACCACCATATCCACATCGGGATGCTCCCTAAGGATGCGCTTGATCCCCTCGACACGCTTCTCACACACGACCACCACGGCCTCCGGGAATTTACGTTTGATCTGCAGCGGTTCATCCCCCACATCGCGGTAGTGATCGTCCGTCGCGACCTCACGATACCCTTTCGTACGGCGCCCGTATCCGAGTGAGATGAGTGCCACACGGTGCGTCTGCGACATGTAGGCGATGATCATCTCCGCCATGGGTGTCTTGCCCGTCCCCCCGACGGTAATGTTGCCCACACACACGACCGGCACCTCGAATTTGGTCTGTTTGACAAACCCCCAATCGAACATCCGGTGGCGAAATTGAACTCCCCACTTATACAAGATGGACAACGGTGTCAGACAGGCACGTGACATGGCGTAAAAATGCAATACGCTCACAAGATAACAACATTATATTGAATTTCCAAAAAACTTTTCATAACTTTGCTTCCATGGCGCAAAACTACCCTTTCCCAAGACTTATCACACTTTTTGTTCTGTTCCTGTTCGGTTTCGCCGCGACGGGTTGCAAAAGCAACGGTTCCGGAGTGGAGGCCGAAGCGGACATTTTTTTGTACGGCATTCGTGCGAACGACTATCGGGTGGATCAGTCGATCGTGGACAAGGGCGAGACGCTGGGCAAGATCTTGAACCGTTACGGTGTTACGGCACGCCAGATCAGTATCCTGGAGACGGCGTCGAAGGATATTTTTCCGTTGCGCGACATCCGTGCGGGTCATAACTACACGGCTTTCATCCACGAAGATTCGCTCAACGCGCCACACCTGGATTACCTGGTGTACGAACGCAATCGCGAGCAATATGTCGTTTTCGGACTGCACGGGGGTGACTCGGTGACGGTCGAAAAAGGCGAAAAGGAGGTCATCGTCACGCGCGAAAAGAAGACCGCCACGATCGACCATTCGCTGTGGCAGGCTATTGTGGATGCCGGCATGCCGATGGCCCTGGCATCCGAAATGGAGGATATTTACCAGTCTACGATCAGCTTCTTCTCGGTACAGGAGGGCGACAGTTTCACGGTGATCTACGACCAGCGTTCGATCGACACACTCCCGGCAGGTATCGGCCGCATCTGGGGCGCCAAATTCACGCACCGGGGGAAGGATTACTACGCCATTCCGTTCATCCAGGAGAACAAGGTGGGTTATTGGGATGAAGACGGGCAGAGTTTGAAGAAACCGATGTTGATCACGCCGTTGAAATTCACGCGCATCAGTTCGGGCTTCACATACGCACGCAAACACCCGATCTACAAGGTGTATCGTCCGCATACGGGGGTGGATTACGCGGCACCGAAAGGCACACCCGTGCATGCGGTGGCGGACGGTGTGGTGTCGTTCAAAGGCTGGGGCGGCGGCGGCGGCAACACGCTGAAGATCAAGCATGTGAACGGCATGGAGACGGGCTATCTGCACCTGAACGGTTACGCGAAGGGCATCAACCGTGGCACGCGCGTCGTACAGGGACAGTTGATCGGCTACGTGGGCAGCACGGGAGCCTCGACGGGACCGCACCTGGATTACCGTGTATGGCAGAAGGGCAAACCGATCAACCCGTTGAAGATTCCGCAGCAGCCGGGCATTCCGATCGCCCAATCGAACCGTCCGAAGTTCAATTACGTACGCGACCGTGTGTTGGCGGAACTGAATGGCGACGTGCCTGACGAGGATAAGATCATGCGTCTCGACTCGTTGGACGCACCGTCGAAGACGAACAAAAAACCTTCACGCGACAGCATCGCCCTACTAACAATCCGGTGATGATCGACGAAAGGATCATAAAATTTATCCGCAAACACCACGTCCTCACGTTGGCAGTTGGGAATGGGGATGCGGGATGGGTGGCCCATGCTTTTTACGCGTTTTCCGAGGGCAGGTTAGTCTTCTCGACGTCACCGGACACGGAACACGGGAAATTGATGGCGGCTAACCCGCAGGTATCGTTCGGGATGGTACTCGAAACGCGCGTCGTGGGACGCGTACAGGGGTTACAGGGCACGGGCGATGTGGCTCGTGCGGACGACACGGCACGCAAAGCGTATTTGAAACGCTTCCCTTACGCGGTGGCAATCCCGGACCTGACGCTCTGGACGATCGAACCGACACGCCTTAAATTTACGGACAACACGCTCGGATTCGGCAAAAAATTGATATGGACACGCGAAGAATAGGAGTCGTCATCGTGGCCGGCGGCATCGGGAGACGGTTCAGCGATGGGGTGGCATGCTCCGTCCCGAAACAGTTCCGGATGCTGGGCGCATTGCCCGTGTTGGGTCACACGATCAACGCGTTCGCTCAGGCACTCGGTCGGAACACGCCTATCGTCGTGGTACTCCCATCGGCACACATTGATTTCTGGAAGAATCTGTCGGCACGCTTCCCTGTGTCACGCCACTTATGTGTGGAGGGCGGCCCGGAACGGTTTCATTCGGTGGCGAACGGCATTTCGGCCCTGCCGGACGATGTCGCTTTGATCGCCGTGCACGACGGGGTGAGACCTTTGGTCTCGGGCGATCTGATCGCCCGCTGCGTGTCGTGCGCCGTGGCACACGGCACTGCAGTCCCCGTCGTGCCGGTTGTGGATTCGTTGCGGGGGTTAGACGAGAATGGCGGTTCGCATGTCGTGCCACGCGAAAAATACCGTGCCGTGCAGACGCCGCAGCTCTTCGAGGCATGGATGTTGCGCGAGGCATACCGGCAACCCTACTCGCCCACGTTCACGGACGACGCGTCGGTGGTGGAGGCAGCAGGACACACTGTTACGCTGTGCGAGGGCGATCGGGAGAACATTAAAATTACGGTGGAAAGTGACCTCAAAAACCTATAAATACAAGTTCGGACGCCACACGTTGCGTTTCACGTTGATCTACTTTCTGGCCTTCATCCTGATCGGCGGAGGGCTCTATTTTTTGTACCGAGGGGGATACTTCTCGGCCTGGTTCACGTCGTTCGTGGCGGCCCTGATCGCACTGATGTCGCTGTCTGTACCGCGACGTATCGTGGTGGACAACGACGGGCTGCACATCTACTGCCTGCTGGATCTCACGGAGCTGCGTGCCGATGAGATCGCCTCGGCACGCGTGATGGACACTTCCGAGATGCACGGACTCTTTCCTGTTTTTGGCGGATATGGATTTTTCGGGTACTATGGCCACTATTTCGACTTCAAGACCTGGGAGCGCGTACGTATTTACGCCACGGAGTGGCATAATTTCGTCGAGATCACCGACATTTACGAGCGCCGCATCTATGTATCGTGCAGCGACCCCGAGTCCCTGGTGAACGACCTGCAACGCACCACCATCGAGCACACCTAAATCACAGCTATGATTTCCTATAAGAGTCACACGCTATCGAACGGCCTGACGGTGATTGCGAATCGCGACGGGGTATCGAAACTGGCGGCGGTAAATTTACTGTACAAGGTAGGTGCACGCAACGAGAATCCGCACCGCACGGGCTTTGCACACCTGTTCGAGCATCTGATGTTCCGTGGCACGCGTGGAATCCCTAATTTCGACACGCCGGTGCAGATGGCTGCGGGTGAAAACAACGCCTTCACGACGAACGACTACACGGATTATTACATCACGCTTCCGGTGGCGAATATCGAGACGGCACTATGGCTGGAGAGCGACCGTATGACGGGTCTGTACATTACGCCGGAGAAGTTGGAGGCGGAGAAACGTGTGGTGGTCGAGGAGTTCAAGCAGCGCTATCTGAACCAACCGTATGGAGACCTTCACATGTTGCTTCGCGAATTGACCTACAAGGTACATCCCTATCGTTGGTCGACGATCGGCCGCAGCCCGGAGCACATTATGGACGCCACGTTGGACGAGGTTCGGGAGTTTTATGGGCGTTTTTACCAACCTTCGAACGCGATTTTATCGGTATCGGCGGATCTGGCGGAGGAGCGGATTTTCGATCTGGCGGAGCAATATTTCACTGCATCACAACCTGTCCAAGCACAATCCCCGAATGAAATACCGATGGAGCCTGCACAGACAGAACCGCGACGTTTGGAGGTCGAACGTGACGTTCCTTCGACGTCGATCACCCTGGCGTGGCACATTGGCAATCGCACGTCGCCGTCGTTTTTTGTGGCCGATTTGGTATCGGACCTGTTGGCGGGCGGCGAATCGGCACGGCTGTATCAGCATTTGGTGAAGGATCGCCAGCTTTTTTCGAGCATCAATGCGTATGTCACGTGCGACGTGGATCCGGGACTTTTTATCGTCACGGGCCAGTTGCTTCCGGGCGTGAAGGAGGAATCGGCGGAACGTGCCTTGTGGGGCGAGATTGCGCTGTTGGCACAGGGTTCGATCCCCGCTCGGGAGTTGGAAAAAGTAAAGAATAAATTTGAAGCGAACACGCTTTTCGGCGAGATCAACGTGATGAACAAGGCGATGAATCTCGGATTTTACGCGATGCTGGGCGACTTGGCGTTGGTGAACCGCGAGGTAGGGATATATCTGGGTCTCACGGAAGCGGACGTGCGGGAATTTGCACGGAACACGCTCCATCCGGACACGTGTTCCACTCTAATTTATCGCGCCAAACAGCATAAAAAATAGAGCATGAAGCAGCCCTCCCTGGTAATCCCGTCGCATATCGACATGCCCATGGCACATCGGCATACCCTGACGAACGGCACGTCTCTGTACGTATTGCCGACCCCGGAGTTCGAGGTGCTTCGTTTCACGTTCGTGTTTCATGCGGGTTCCTCGTTACAATCGGTACCGTTCTGCGCCTCGGCGACGGCGAACCTGCTGAGCGAAGGGACACGCAACTTCACGGCCGAACAGATCGCCACGGAGCTTGATTTCTACGGGTCACATTTCGAGGTGAACGTGGATCGTGATTGTGTGTACGTGACGTTCAACTGCCTGTCGAAGTTTTTCGAACAGACGCTGGCCGTGGCACGGGAGATTTTGTTGTACCCCACTTTCCCGGAGGAGGAGGTATCGGTGTATCGCGAGAAGCGTAAGGCGTCCTTGGCGATCGAACGGCGTAAGGTGGAGACAGCGGCACGTGAGTTGTTCGGGCGCCTGCTGTTCGGCGGCACGCATCCCTATGGAGTTACGTATCCCGAATCGGCGTACGATGATTTAACCCGTGACGACCTGTCTGCATTTTACCGGGATTTCTATTCAAACGCTCTCGTCATCTGCAGCGGCGGGATCGGCGACAATGAACTGCGTTCATTGCAGCAACTCGCCTGCGAGTTGCCCGCGACGGGCATGCCCGTCGCCGCCGCTCCGCCGCCGGCAAAAAGCACGGGATACGGATTTACGGAGCGTCCGGACGCGGTACAGTCGTCGATCCGTGTGGGACGCTTGCTGTTCACGCGCACGCATCCCGATTTCGTCCCGATGCAGGTACTGACGACGGCGTTGGGCGGCTATTTCGGATCGCGCTTGATGCAGAACCTTCGTGAGAAACGGGGGTATACGTATGGTGTGCACGCGTCGATGATCAATTTTCAGCATGCAGGATATCTGGGTATCGCCACTCAGGTCGGCACGGAGGTTACGGATGACGCATTGAATCAGATTTACGCCGAGATCGAGCGTCTCCGCATGGAACGGATGCCTGAGGAGGAGTTATCGTTGGTGAAGAACATTATGGTGGGAGAGGTGTTGAGGATTTTGGACGGTCCGTTCGGCATAGCGGACGTAACGATCGAGAATCTTCTTTGCGGTCTTGATAACAGTTATGTTTCGCGAAGCGTGGAGATGATCCGCGACACGACACCCGACGATATTCAACACCTCGCGCAACAGTACCTTCGCCGCGAAGATCTTGTCACCGCGGTTGCCGGAGCACACATATAAAACTCCTCCCCGCGACGGGAACGCGCGACGTGAATACTGGAGTGTGGAGCGAGTATGAAGATGCCGGACACTTTTGGTCCTCAGTGACGGACGGCACATCGATGCGTGCGCGAAGTTTCGATTTCAGCCCCCGTGGTGCGTACACGACCTATCCAGGCCCTGTCGGATACGCCCACACCCTCCGTTGTATAAAGATCTAATGTAGGGACGATACAAAGTTGGTCAACTCGACAAACTCTGCCACGGAGAGTTGTTCGGCACGTCGCGTGAAGTATGGATGTTCCTTGCCGTCGAAATCCCCGAACGCGGCGCGCAACGCGTTGCGAAGCATCTTGCGGCGTTGATTGAATGCGGCCTTGACGACCCGCACGAACAGCGTCTCATCACACTCCAACTTCGCCACACTGTTGCGCGCCAGACGGATAACAGCACTTTTCACTTTGGGCGGGGGCGAGAAAACGGTTTCATTGACGGTAAAGAGGTACTCAATGTCGTACCACGCCTGCAGCAACACGCTCAGGATACCATACTCCCGTGATCCTGGTTTTGTAGCGATACGTTGCGCCACTTCGCGCTGGATCATCCCGACACATTCGGGCACGATGTCACGATTCTCGAGCACTTTGAAGAATATTTGGGACGATATGTTGTACGGGAAGTTACCGATGACACGCACCCCGTCGGGAAACATGGCACGCAGGTCGAGTTGCAGGAAATCGCCCTCGACGAGACGTTCGGTTAGTTGCGGATAGTGATTTTTGAGGTACGCCACGCTTTCGGTGTCGATTTCGGCGGCATGGAGGGTGATATCCGTACGTTGGAGAAGGAACTGCGTCAGCACCCCCATCCCGGGACCCACCTCCAACACACTGCCACCCCCTTCGAGCGAATCGCAAATCTTGCGAGCTATGTTGAGATCCGTCAGGAAATGCTGCCCCAGGGATTTCTTTGCACGAACTTTATCCGTCATAGCTTCATTCTCAGTGTCCCTGTTCGCAAAGGAATTTTATTCTGATCAATCGGATTTCATCCTCGGTATAGTCACCTCCCAGTTCCGCCACAGCCTCCCCCAAGGAATCGGTCTGCGCATCCTCCTTGAAATATTGATATATATCCGCAGCTTTTTCCTCATCCACCGCACGCTCGACATAGTAGGCAATATCCAACCTGGTACCGGAGTTCACGATCCCCTCAATCTCGGTGAGGAGTTCGTCGAACTCCATGCTTTTCGAGTGGGCGATATCTTCGAGATCCATCTTGCGGTCGATGGACTGGATGATGAAGATCTTGTTGGCCGATTTATTGGCCACGCTTTTGAGGACCATGTCCTGCGGCCGCACGATCTCTTTTTCATCGACATAACGTTTGATCAGCTCGACAAAGGGCTGTCCGAACTTGCGTGCCTTACCCGCCCCGACACCGGAGATATTCTGCATCTCGTCGATCGTGGTGGGATAGTGCACCGACATATCTTCGAGCGACGGATCCTGAAATACCACGAACGGCGGCAGGTCATGTTCCCGTGCCACCTGTTTGCGCAGGTCTTTCAGCATCGCGAACAGCTCCTCGTCCGCCACGCCGCCGCCACGTCCCACCTGCACGGTTTCCGCCTCTCCTTGCGTATCGTACTCGTGATCGAGGGTGATGAACACCGGGGTCGGCGTGTCGATAAATGCTTCACCCTTCGCGTTGATGGAGAGCAACCCGTAGTTCTCGATACTCTTGTCGACGAGTCCCATGATGAGCCCCTGCCGCACCACGGCACCCCAATAGCGATCGTCATGCGGCGCTCCGGCCCCGAACCGCGGACTTTTGTTGTGTCCATAGCTTCGGATGAGCGACGTCAGTTTGCCCGTGAGCACGCTGACGAGGTAGTCGGCCTTGAACTTGTCACCCAACTCACGCAACGTTTCGAGCATCAACTTGACGGACTCCTGCGCCTGCACTTTCGGACGGGGCTGGCAGCAGTTGTCGCACGCACCGCAATCATCGAGGGGATACTCTTCACCGAAGTAATGGAGCAACGTTTTGCGCCGACAGATGGAGCTTTCGGCATACGACACGGTTTCTAATAGCAGCAGTTTCCCGATCTCCTGTTCGGCGACGGGCTTACCCTGCATAAATTTTTCAAGTTTCTGAATATCCTTGTAACTGTAGAACGTCAGGCAATGCCCCTCTCCACCGTCACGCCCCGCACGACCGGTCTCCTGATAGTATCCTTCGAGAGATTTCGGAATATCGTAATGGATCACGTAACGCACGTCCGGTTTGTCGATACCCATTCCGAACGCGATGGTGGCGACGATCACATCGGCACGCTCCATCAGGAAATCATCCTGATTGGCGGCGCGTGTCGCGGCATCCATACCGGCATGGTAGGCGAGTGCCCGAATCCCGTTGGCGACGAGCAATTCGGCCAACTCCTCGACCTTCTTGCGGCTGAGGCAATAGATGATACCGCTTTTACCCGCCTGCCCCTTGATGTAACGGATAATATCGCGATCGACGTCATGTTTGGGACGTATTTCGTAGTAGAGATTCGGGCGATTGAACGACGAACGGAACAGCGCCGCTTCGCTCATCCCGAGGTTTTTCTGTATGTCGAGTTGCACTTTGGGTGTGGCTGTTGCGGTGAGTGCGATCAGGGGCGCCACGCCTATCTCGTTGATGATGGGTCGGATACGGCGGTACTCGGGCCTGAAGTCGTGCCCCCACTCGGAGATACAGTGCGCCTCATCGATGGCGTAGAACGACACCTTGACTTTACGCAGGAACGCCACATTATCCTCTTTGGTCAACGATTCGGGCGCGAAGTACAGGAGTTTAGTTTTCCCGTCCATCACATCGGCACGCACCTGCGTGATGGCATTTTTGTTCAGTGAGGAGTTGATGAAGTGTGCGATACCGGGTTCATCGGCAAAGGCACGCATCGCATCGACCTGGTTTTTCATCAGCGCGATGAGGGGGGATATAACGATCGCCACGCCCTCCATCATGAGTGCGGGAAGCTGGTAGCAGAGTGATTTACCGCCACCGGTGGGCATAAGCACG
Organism: Alistipes sp. UBA943; assembly: GCA_002293345.1. Taxonomy (GTDB): domain Bacteria; phylum Bacteroidota; class Bacteroidia; order Bacteroidales; family Rikenellaceae; genus Alistipes. Next base: position 13,007 of record DBDB01000100.1, on the reverse strand, counting down.
AACGTATCGTGACCCGCAAGCACGTTACGGATCACAGCCTCCTGATTTCCCTTGAACGCGGAAAACCCGAAGTACGCTTTGAGCTTATCGTGTAACTTATCGTACAACCCCTCTGACATGGTTCGTGACAGTATAAACTTGAATAACGGTAGTAAAGATAAAAAAATTATTTAGTTTTGTAAAAAATTATTTACCCATGCGCCTCTACACGACCGAATTAGTCAAGAAGTACAAATCCCGCACGGTGGTGGACCACGTGTCGATCGAAGTAAAGCAGGGAGAGATCGTGGGTCTTCTGGGCCCGAACGGAGCGGGTAAAACCACATCGTTCTACATGATCGTGGGCCTGGTGAAACCCAACGAGGGACAGATTTTTCTGGAGCAGAACGACGGCACGACGCTCGAACTGACCAAGGAGCCTGTGTATAGGCGTGCCCAGATGGGCGTGGGTTACCTGGCACAGGAGGCGTCGGTGTTTCGCCGTTTGAGTGTCGAGGACAACATCAAGGCGGTGTTGGAGATGACCAAACTGTCGAAGGAGGAGCAGGCGGCGCGTTGCGAGACGCTGATCGACGAGTTTCGTCTGCAGAAGGTGCGCAAGAGTCTCGGGATTCAGTTGTCGGGAGGCGAACGGAGGCGCACCGAGATTGCGCGCGCGGTGGCTATCGACCCCGCGTTCATCCTGCTGGATGAACCGTTCGCCGGCGTGGATCCGATCGCGGTGGAGGACATCCAGAGCATCGTCGGCACACTGAAGCATCGCAACATCGGTGTCATCATCACAGACCATAATGTGGACGAGACGCTGGAGATCACCGACCGCACCTATTTGTTGTTCGAGGGCAAGATCCTGAAGGCGGGATCTGCGGAGGAGTTGGCGGAAGATCCGGTGGTACGCAAGGTGTACTTGGGTCAGAACTTCCAGTTGCGCAAGAACAAGAGATAGATGGGCACACGCCTCACAGCCCCCCCCTCAAAAAGTTATGCCATCCGCGCGTTGGCGGCATCGTTTTTGGCAGGTCCCCGCCCAAGCTCGCCTGCGGCGGCACCCCCCGCGGGGACCACAACGCTACACAACCTGGGTACATGCGACGACGTTCGGGCGGCACAGGGGTGTGTGGAGGCGTTGCGGCGGGGGGAGAAACGGATCTTTGCGGGAGAGTCTGCCCTCACGGCACGCCTTTTCGCACCCATCGTGTCGGTTTTGTATGGTGACGGAGCGGTAGAGATCGAAACTTCGGGATCGCTTCGGGATCGTCCGACACAAAAGGTGGATCTGACCGGAGAGGTCGTCACGGTGGACGGCAGCATCTCTTCGCAGTTCGTATCAGGATTACTTATGGCACTTCCGATTTCTATAAGTAAAAACTATAGATTGTTAATAACTAATCCTGTTTCAACGCCCTATATCGACATGACATTGGAGGTCATGGAACGCTTCGGAATCTACGTTAATCGTCTGAGTATCAATGAGTTTCAAATTCCCGGGGACCAACGTTACGTTCCAACGGACTACACGGTCGAAGGAGACTGGAGTGCTGTCGCACAACTCATTGTGGCACAGAAAGTTACGGGCAAAAAAGTGATGATTGAGGGTTTGAATCCCGAATCGTTGCAACCCGACCGTTCGATCATGCAACTTATTGACACAGAGGGAGTTATATCGTTCGATGCGACGAATTGTCCGGACCTGATTCCGTCTTTGGTACCGTTATGTGCTGTGCGTCAGGGAGTTAGCAAAATTTCCGGTGCTCAGAGGCTTGTTCACAAGGAGTCGAACCGTGCTGTTGCATTGCAGGAAGAATTCGCCAAAATCGGCGTCACAGTGCATTGGGAAGGCGATTTTCTGTATATTCACGGTTGCCCGAGCGCCATCCACGGAGGTGTCGTATCGAGTCACAACGACCACCGCATCGCCATGGCTCTGGGAGTGGCATCTCTGGCCACAAAAGAGCCCGTCACGATCCTCGGAAGTAATTGTGTATCAAAGAGTTACCCGAAATTTTGGGAGGACTTGGAAAAGTTTCGCGGCGATGCATAGTTTCGGCCATACGTTTCGCGTCACCGTCTGCGGCGCGTCACACGAACCCTTCACAGGGGTTCGTGTGAGCGGGATTCTGGCCGGAATCCCGCTCACGGTCGGTGATTTCATCCCCGACCTGACGCGCCGCAGCAGCGGCGCCCCGGGCACCACGACACGGCATGAGGATGACATTCCCGAGATTCTTTCCGGCGTCACCGACGAAAAAACCACCGGAGAGACCATTGAGATACGTTTTTCCAACCGCGACATCCGTCCCGCAGACTACTCCAATCCACTACATTTCCGCCCCTCGCATGCCGACAGGACGACTTTCTGCAAATACGGCACACACGCCACAGGCGGCGGAATGGCCTCGGGACGCATGACGGTGGCGTTGGTGGCAGCAGGTGTCATCGCGAAAAAACTCCTACCGGAGACACGTTTCAACACGAAAACGGAAGTTCACGGCGACGTCGCACAAATCGCCGCAGAAAAAGACAGTATCGGCGGCACCATCGAGTGTCGTGTCAATGGGCTCCTCACAGGCCTTGGAGAGCCGTTTTTCGACTCCGTAGAGAGTATCGTCAGCCACCTGCTCTTCTCCATTCCGGCGGTGAAGGGCGTGGAGTTCGGTGATGGGTTTGCCGTTGCAGATCGTCGCGGATCGGAGAACAACGACCTCATTGTGGACCCCGAAGGACGCACCGCCACGAATCACGATGGAGGCATCAACGGAGGCATCACGAACGGCAACGAGTTGGTGGTACGTGTGGCGATCAAACCCACCCCGAGCATCGGCCTGTCGCAAATGACTTTCAATGCCGCCACAGGACGCGTCGAGGAACTCACCATCCGGGGGCGTCACGATGCCTGCATCGCGCTGCGTGCCGGTGTGGTGGTGGAGGCATGCGTGGCAATCGCGCTGGCGGATCTGAAATTGAGGATAAAAAACACCTTTCACGCAGCCTCGGCCGTTAAAACGATTTGCGATGCCATCATCCCCCTTTACGGTGAGCGGGAAGCGTCTCAGATCGCGCGTTTGGTGGTCACGGAACTCGGAGGCGTCGCACCCACACAACTACTGCTGGAACCCAACACGACTGTCGACATCCCGAACTTCAACAGGGTGATTCGGGACCTCACGGCGGGACGTCCCGTGCAATATGTCCTTGGGCACACAGAGTTCTGTGGCCTGGATTTGGCGGTACGTGAAGGGGTGCTGATCCCGCGTCCCGAGACGGAGGAACTTGTGCTGTGGATCGCCAACGAGGCGCCTCCCGATGCCACGATCCTGGATATCGGCACGGGTAGCGGCGCGATCGCCATCGCATTGGGCAGTCTGCTGCCCAACAGCCGTGTAACGGCCATCGAACTGTCGTTCGACGCGCTGGCGATCGCGCGCGAAAACGCACAGCATATAGGTGTCAATGTGGATTTTCGACAACTCGATATTTTACAGCAAAAACCCGATGGGCACGAAAAATTCGACGTAATCGTATCGAATCCTCCCTATATCCCCTCCGGCGAACGCGAGAAGATGCATCGAAATGTATTGGAATACGAGCCCGCGGAGGCACTGTTCGTGCCGGATGACGACCCGTTGCTGTTTTATCGCACGATCGCGGAGCATGCACGGGAGCTGTTGAGTCCCGATGGGAGGCTCTATTTCGAGATCCACGAGGATCATGCCGACGACATCGAAAAACTACTCACCGAACTTGGGTATCGCGACACGGTTCTCCGATGCGACATCCACGAAAAACCCCGAATGGTATGTACAAGAAGATGAGAGAGCGGCGTGACAAGACGCCCGAACAAGCCCTCAGGACATTGCAATGGATCTGTGCCCGGTGTGAGAAATCATCCGGTGACGCGATGCGGCTGATGCGGCTGTGGGGAGTGCCGGAGGAGGAGCGTCCGAAGGTGCTCGAAAAGTTACTGGAAGACCGGTTTATCGACGACACGCGTTTCGCCAAGGCGTACGTGAGCGAAAAGACAAATCTGAACTGCTGGGGTACCTATCGCTTGCGGCAGGGGTTGCGGATGAAGGGTGTGTCGTCCGAAATCATCGACGAGAAGATCGAGTCGTTGAATCCCGAACTGATGACGGAAAACCTGGAGAAGAAACTCGAAAAGAAGCTCCGCCAGACACGCACGTACCGGGATCGTTACGACCTGCGCAACAAGTTAATCCGTCACGGGCTGACGTTGGGGTACGACTATCCGAGCGTGAAGGCGATGGCGGACAAGCTCCTCAAAGCGGCTTTTGTGGCACTGCTTGGATTTCTGTGCATCGTCCCGATCCGATCGCAGGCACAAGTACAGACAAAAAAACTCGACCCGACGGATTATGTCTATCCGGTTCTCAACGTGGCACGCCTCTACTCGGCGAACTTCGGCGAGATGCGTCCGGGGCACTTCCATTCGGGCATCGACATCAAGACGGACGGTGTGGTGGGTAAGCCCGTGGTTGCGGCGGCGGATGGATATATCGCCCGTATCGCCGTGACGGCAGGAGGTTTCGGACGTGCCGTCTACATTGCCCACCCCAACGGCACCACGACCGTGTACGCACACCTGGATTCGTTCCGTGACGATATCGAACGCTTCGTGCTCAACGAACGTTACCGCACGCGTCAGAACAACATCAACATCTTCCCGCCGGCCGATAAATTTCCTTTGAAGCAAGGGGAGCAGTTCGCCCGGGCGGGCAACACGGGTTCCTCGTCGGGACCGCACTTGCATTATGAGATCCGTGACTCGCGCACGCAACGAACCCTGAATATGATCGCACAACGCGTCATCCGCACACGCGACGACATACCGCCACGCATCGCACGACTGCACTATATTGCGGTCGATACTGTGCGCGGGGTACCCGTGCACAGCCTACCGCGCCCCGTGGAGGTGGTCGAAACGTCACCCGGCAATTATCATCTCAAACAACACGCCCCCCTGACGGTCGGAGGGCGCGGTTACTTCGTGCTCGAAGTGATCGACCGCAAGAACGACGTATCCAACTCATTCGGCGTGTGGCGTACGGCACAACACGTGGACTCGGTGAAGACTTTCGAGTTCTGCATCGACGGGTTCCTGTTCAACCAGACACGCTATTGCAATGCCGTGACGTACTTCCCGTTGCAAAAGAGCGGCAACGAGTTCATTCGCCTCACGCAACTCGAAAACTGTATCGGTGATTTTTATCCGGTCTCACAAAATCGCGGACTCATCACACCTGCACCGGGAGAGACGCAACAGATCGTCATCGAGGCGGAGGACGACAGCGGCAACGTGTCGACCGTCACGTTCTCCATCACAGGACAGCCCTCGGAGCGTGATTTCAGGGCCGATGCGGATTCGCTGTCACTGCTACCCATCGTCACGAACCGGATGATGTTCCACCACACATGCAACGGCATGTCGGTACAGATCCCCGCCGGAGCGCTCTACGAACCGGTGTTCTACACGCAATCCACACGCCCATCGGACGGTATACAGACCACCACGAAGGTACTGTCGCCCATCTTTTCGATCCTGTCGCCCAAGGTGCCGCTGCACAACGCGATGACGCTCTCGATCCGTGCCACGGTGCCCGAGTCGCTGCAACCACACGCGTGTCTGGCACTGGTGAAGGGCAACAAGGTCTCCTACGCGGGCGGGAGATGGCGCAACGGCGCCATAACGGGTTCCACCCGTTCGTTCGGCGACTACTGCGTGGTCGCCGATACGCTCCCGCCCACGGTGACGCCCAAATTTTCCACCACGCAACCCACAATAACCTCCAAATCCATCACGTTCGAGCTAAGAGACAACTTCTCCGGCGTGGGACGTTACTCGGCCACGATCGACGGCCAGTGGATCCTCCTGGAACGCAATCCGATGCGCGGCACGATCACCCACACGTTCGACGACACACGCACCCCGAAAGGCCGTACGTATGCGTTGGAGGTGGTTGTGACGGACAATTGCGGCAACAAAACGACGTGGCGACAGAAAATCACACGATAGAGACCCATAAAAAGTAACCGCAAACTTTGCATAGTTAAAATTTTATGCTATTTTTGCGAGGAGATACAAATAACCTAAAAATAACATAACATGAAAAAGTTACTCTCATTGCTGCTGATCGCAGGTGCCTATCTGGGGTTTGTGGCTTGTAAGGAGACTCCTGTTGGGGATTCCACGATCACACTGGACCGAACATCGGAGATCCTCTATTTCGACGAGGCGCTCGGTGCGGGTGAGTCGTTGCCGCTTCAGGCTACTGTATCCCCCGATCCGGATCAGAAAGTGTATTGGGTATCTTCCTCTCCCTCCGTGGCTTCGGTGGATGAGGATGGTGTCGTAAGGGCACTCGCACTCGGCACGACGACCATCACGGCGTCGCTCGAAAACAAGGCTTACGCCACCTGCCTTATCGAGGTGCAGGCCCAAGTTCCTCCGGTGAGGGAGATCATCCTCTCCTCGACGACGCTCGAGATGGAGCCGCTGACAGACCAGACGTTGACGTGGACATTCAAGCCCGATGGCGCCCAAGGTACCATCGTGTGGAGCTCCGATAACGAGAAAGTAGCTACCGTTGCTAACGGTAAAATTACCGCCGTAGGTCCTGGTAAAGCCATTATCCTGGCCAAAGTGGGTATGGTCGAGGCGACTTGCGAAGTTACCGTTAAAAATATCGACTACGAAGTAAGCCGCGGTCTCTGTGGTACCACCTTGAGATGGGTGTTGTTCAACCATGCGGACGGAAGACGCGTGTTGACGATCACCGGTTCGGGACGCATGCGCGACTTCACATTCCAAGGTGGTGACGCCGCTACGGCTTGCCCTTGGTGGGGTTGGATGGAGACCATCACCGAAGTGGTCCTCCCTGAGAGATTGACCTCCATCGGAACCTACGCCTTCGACGGCGCTACGGCACTGACAACGATCAACATGCAGCCGGAAATTATCTCCATCGGCGACTACGCGTTCCGTAACTGTCCCGAGCTGACACTCGCAACGACCGCCCTCCCGGCTAACCTGGAGTTCCTCGGTGCGTTCGCGTTCGAGAATTGCGCGAAATTGTCAGGCGACCTGACGCTCTCCAGCAAACTGACTGCCCTGCGTCCCGGTACCTTCCGTAACTGCACAGGTCTCACAGGTACGCTGATCATCCCGGTCAATATCAAGGGTAACATGGGTGTCGCTACCGATGTGGCGAACAGCGCTAACAGAGGTATCTTCGAAGGTTGCACAGGCTTGACAAAGGTTGAATTCGCTACCGGATCGCAAATCACCGACATTGCATGGAACACCTTTGCAGGATGTACGGGCCTCACCGAAGTGACACTTGCCGAAGGCCTCGTGCGTATCGGAAGAGGTGCGTTCGACAGCTGCTCCGAACTCACTGCAATCACATTCCCATCGACGATCAACGAGGTTCCCTGGTTCGGCGGATGCGACAAACTGATGGAAGTGACGATCCTGAGAGAGGATAGTATCTTGGGTCTCAGCACCTACATCGCACCTTACAATGTATTGGAGGGTGAAGGAGAGAACCAACAGATCGTAACCAAATATCACTATGCTTTCCCGACGTTCGATCGCGACTTGGGTAAAGAAGAAGCAGTTGTAGTCAATCAATCCGGCGTCACGGCTAACTATGTGGTAGGTCTCGACACTGGCGGGGGCAACACATTGAAGGTTCCCGCGGCTTTGGTGGAGAGCTACAGAACGATCTACGATCCGAATCGCACACCAATCCAGGTTCACTGGCGTGCCACATTCAACAACATCGTGGCCATCTAAAACGGAGGGCCCGGAAGGGGGAGGCCGACGGGAAAATTGACCATGACGGCGTAACCCGAAAGATATATCCTTTCAGAAAAGACCTTGCTTGACGGCGAGGTCTTTTTTTGTATCTTTGCCGAACTATCAATATACTCTATACCCATATGGCACTTGCTGACAAATACACTCCCGCGGATCTCGAATCGAAATGGTATGACTACTGGCTTCGCCACCGTCTTTTCCACTCCGAACCCGACGAACGCGAACCCTATACGATCGTAATCCCCCCGCCCAACGTGACGGGACAGTTGCACATGGGACACATGCTCAACAACACGCTCCAGGATATCTTGGTACGTCGCGCTCGCATGCAGGGTAAAAACGCGTGCTGGGTTCCCGGCACGGATCACGCGTCGATCGCCACGGAGGCCAAAGTGGTGGCACGGTTGAAGGAGCAAGGTATCGAGAAGTCATCCTTGACACGTGACGAGTTTTTGGAGCATGCGTGGACGTGGAAGCAGGAGTATGGCGGCATCATCTTGAAACAGTTGCAGAAACTGGGTGCATCGTGCGACTGGGACCGTACGGTATTCACGATGGATGAAGCACGTTCGGAGAGTGTGTTGAAGGTGTTTTGCGACCTGCACGACAAGGGATTGATCTACCGCGGTGTGCGTATGGTGAACTGGGACCCTTCGGCGAAAACGGCGCTGTCGGACGAGGAGGTGATGTTCAAAGAGACGCACGGCAAGTTATATTATCTCAGATATAAAATCGAGGGTACGGACAAGTACATGGTTGTGGCGACGACACGGCCCGAGACGATCATGGGTGACACGGCCCTGTGTGTGAATCCGGATGACGAACGATACGCCTGGCTGCCGAAGGATGCACGGGTGATCGTGCCGTTAGTGGGGCGTTCCGTGCCAGTGATACGCGACTCGTATGTGGACATTACGTTCGGCACGGGTGCACTGAAAGTCACTCCGGCACACGACGTGAACGACTACATGCTGGGAGAGAAGTACGGATTGGAGTCGATCGACGTGTTCAACGACAACGGCACGATTCGCACAGGGTTACCCTACGCAGCGCTGGATCGTTTCGCCGTGCGAAAGCAGATAGAGAAGGATCTGGATGCAGCCGGACTGTTGGAAAAGACGGAGGACTATACGAACAACGTAGGTTGTTCGGAACGCACGGGTGTGCCTATCGAACCGAAACTGTCGATGCAGTGGTGGGTGAAGATGGATGGCCTGTCAAAACCTGCCGCCAAGGCTGTGGCGGAGGATATCGTAAAATTCATCCCGGAGAAGTACAAAAACACGTATCGTCACTGGATGGATGGGATCAAGGATTGGTGCATTTCGAGACAGTTGTGGTGGGGTCACCGCATTCCCGCGTGGCATCTTCCACCGAGGGTCGGCGGCGGCCACAACTACGTTGTGGCTCCAACGCCCGAAGAGGCGTTGTCGAAAGCACGGCTCATCGAGCCGTCGCTTTCTGCCGCCGACCTGCGTCAGGATGAGGATGTACTGGACACGTGGTTCTCGTCATGGTTGTGGCCCATCTCGGTCTTCGACGGCATACGCAATCCGGATAACGCGGAGATCAACTACTACTACCCCACCAACGACCTGGTGACGGCACCCGAGATCATCTTCTTCTGGGTGGCACGGATGATTATGGCGGGATACGAATATCGCAACGAGAAACCCTTCTCACATGTCTACTTCACGGGTATCGTGCGCGACAAATTGGGACGCAAGATGTCCAAACAGTTGGGCAACTCACCCGACCCGTTGGATCTGATCGCGAAATATGGTGCGGACGGCATGCGTGTCGGGATGCTGCTGCAATCGTCGGCAGGTAACGATGTGATGTTCGACGAGGCTCCCTGCGAACAGGGACGTAACTTCGGCAACAAGATCTGGAATGCATACAGGTTGGTGTCGGGATGGGAGGCATCTCCCGACGCAAAGCAGGACGACGCGTCACGATTGGCGGTCGAGTGGTTCGAGAACGTGCTGAGCCGCACGATCCGTGAACTGGATGAAGAGATGTCCTCGTACCGCATTTCGGAGGCATTCATGACGCTGTACAAACTATTCTGGGATGACTTTTCGGGGTGGTACCTGGAACTCGTGAAACCCGCCTACGGCTCGCCCATCGACATGGTGACACTCGACGCGACACGTAATTTCTTCGACTCGCTGCTGCGCCTGCTGCATCCGTTCATGCCCTTCATCACGGAGGAGATCTGGCAGGATCTCACGCCCCGCAAGGAAGGTGAGTCTGTTGTGTATGCCGCGATGCCGGCCGCGGCCGGCATCAGCGAAGCGATCCTGAATCGCTTCGAGATGACCCGTGAGGTCATCTCCGGCATACGCAACATCCGCAAACAGCACAATATTTCACCCAAAGAGTCCCTCTCGCTACATATCATCACGGACGAGAACTACCCATCGGAATACGCTCCGGTGATGGTGAAGATGGGTAATCTGGGTGGCATTTCGGAAGTTTCCGAGGGTGACGGTGGGATTGGATTTATCGTGAAGACGACCCAATATTTCGTGCCGTTAGAAGTGCAGGAGAGCGCGGAAGACCGTGCACAACTCGAAAAGGATCTCGCTTATTACGAGGGATTCCTTGCCTCGGTGGAGAAGAAACTGTCGAACGAACGGTTCGTCGGATCGGCACCCGAAGCAGTTGTTGCGAACGAACGCGCCAAACAGGCCGATGCCATCGCCAAGATCGCGGCCCTGAAAAAACAGCTGTCTTAAAATTGTACACAGTTGAAGATCACGATCTATACGGACGGTTCGTCGCTCGGCAATCCGGGCCCGGGAGGGTATGGAGCGGTATTGATCGCGGGACGTCACCGTAAGGAGATATCCCAAGGCTTCCGCCTGACGACCAACAACCGCATGGAGCTGATGGGCGTTTGTGCCGCGTTGGAACTGTTGAAAAATGAGGGTTGCGACGTCACGGTATACTCCGACTCGCGGTATGTGGTCGACGCCGTCGAAAAACGTTGGGTATTCGGATGGGAGATGAAAGGCTTTGCAAAGAAGAAAAATCCCGATCTGTGGCAACGTTTCCTGGTCGTTTTTCGACGCCACCGCGTGCGTTTCGTGTGGGTGAAGGGACACGCCTCGACCGTGGAGAATAACCGTTGCGATGAGCTCGCCGTGGCTGCCGCAACCCAAAAAATCGGACAATTAGAAGACAAAGGCTATGTGGAAAACCTATAAACGCCTCCTCGGATTCGCTTCGCCATTCGCGAAATATGCCGTCCCGTACTTTTTCTACGCACTGTTGTACGCGCTGTTCAACACGCTGACGTATGCACTGATCATCCCGATCATGAAGACGCTGTTCATGGACAACTTCGTCTTCACCCCCATCTACACGCCGCCCATGCTGTCGGATATCTTCGCGATGCGTTTCGACGGAGCGGTGAGTTATCTCTACACACTTACGTTCGGCGAATCGTTCGCGATGCCCAAAATGCTGACCCTGTTGGCATGCATGGTGGTACTGGTGACGATGCTGAGCAGCCTGTTCCGATACCTGAGTGCGATGGTGGTGGAACAGATGCGCGTTCGCTCCGTGCAACGCATGCGCAACGATATGTTCACACGCATCATGGAGATGAGTGCCGGATATTTCAGCGACAAGCGCAAGGGTGACATCATCTCACGCATCACGCAGGACGTAATGGTGGTGCAACACTCCATCACAAACACGCTGCAAGTCATCTTTCGCGATCCGCTGTTGATCATCGGCTACTTGGTGGTGATGCTCGGTATCTCTTGGAAACTTTCCCTGTTCGCAATCATTTTCCTGCCGCTGGTGGCGCTGCTGATCGGCCGTATCGTCAAAAAACTCCGCCACCCCGCCATCAAGGGACAGGAGCGTATGGGCGACATGGTGAGTATCCTCGATGAATCGTTGGCCGGCATCAAGGTGATCAAAACTTACAACGCCACGGGTTACATCCGCCGTAAATTCCGCGATTTCAATGCCGATTTCTCACACCTGATGCTCTCCATGGCACGACGTCAGCAGTTGGCATCCCCGATGAGTGAATTCTTGGGCATCACAGCCGTGGCAGTACTGATCGTGTACGGAGGGTCGCTGGTCGTGGGTGGATCGTTACGCCCCGAAGAGTTCGTCGCGTTCATCGCGGCCTTCTCGCAGATCACACGTCCCGTCCGTTCGTTCGTCGACCAGTTCGCCACGCTCAATCAGGGTATCGCTGCCGGCGAACGCATCTTTCAGGTGATCGACGAGCGTCCCGATATTGCCGATGTGCCGGGCGCCATGGAGATGGGTGAGTTTAAGAAATCGTTGGAGTTTCGCGACGTACACTTCTCTTACGATGGCGAACGCGAGGTGATCGACGGCGTGTCGTTCACTGTGCCACACGGACAGACCGTGGCGCTGGTAGGCCCCTCGGGAGGTGGCAAATCGACGTTGAGTGAACTCATTCCGCGTTTCTACGACCCCACGAGCGGTGAGATTCTGGTGGACGGCGTACCCCTTCAAGACCTGACTCAAAAGAGCCTGCGCGACCATATCTCCACAGTGGCACAGGACACGGTACTTTTCAATGACACGATTGCGGGTAACATCGCAATGGGATGCCCGGGCGCTTCGCTCGACGAGATTATCACGGCGGCAAAGGTAGCCAATGCACATACGTTTATCATGGAGACGCCCCAGGGTTACGATACAAATATCGGTGATCGCGGCACAAAACTCTCCGGAGGACAGCGGCAGCGGTTGAGTATCGCGCGTGCGGTGTTGAAGAATCCCGAGATCCTGATCCTCGACGAAGCCACCTCGGCACTCGACACAGAGAGCGAAAAACTGGTACAGGAGGCCCTGAATTCACTGTTGAAGGGACGTACGTCCGTGGTGATTGCCCACCGTCTATCGACGATCCACAATGCGGATAAAATTCTTGTGGTGGATAAGGGACGTATCATTGAACAAGGCACGCATACCGAGTTGATCGCTCTGAATGGCACGTATGCCAAGTTGATCGAGATGCAAGCACTTTAAACGGACGTCACCGGGCGCGCGCATGTCGAGCATAGCTCGCCATTATGCAAAAGAGGAAGTGTTTGACACTTCCTCTTTTGCATCGGCCCTTTGGGCCGTGGCGCGCGCCACACATTAACCTTCTCCTCCCCGCGGCGGGGGC
>DBDB01000073.1:6680-11891 GCA_002293345.1 Alistipes sp. UBA943 | reverse complement strand
TTTTTTCAAAAAAGCGACAGTTGAGTCAAGAAAAAGTTATCTTTGCGATCAGATGGAAAAGAGGAAGAATAGTGAGGCGTTCGCGACGCTAACAGACACGCCGGGCAACGTGCCACCTCAGGCGGTGGAGTTGGAGGAGGCGGTGCTGGGGGCGCTGATGTTGGAGAAGGACAGCATCATCACGGTGCAGGAGTTCATTGCGCCAGATGCGTTTTATACCGAGGAACACAGGTTGATCTACCGCGCGATCGAGGAGCTGAGCACGGAACTCAAACCGATAGATCTGTACACCGTCACGGAACGGTTGAAGGTGAAGAAGGAGCTCACGAAGGTGGGCGGCGCGTCGTATTTGGCACAGTTGACGCAGAAGGTGGGCTCGGCGGCGAACGTGGAGTTTCATGCCAAGATCATCGCCCAGAAGTACGTGCAGCGCGAACTGATACGTTCCGCGACGGAGATCCAGCGGCGTTCGTACGACGAATCGACGGACGTCACGGAGTTGATCGGTTATGCCGAGAGCGAGATTTTCAAGGTGGCGGAGGGACACGTGAAACGTTCCGTACAGTCGTCGAAGGAGTTGCTGGCGAGGGCATTGATGCAGATCGAGGAGGCGTCGAAAAACACGAGTGCATTCAACGGCGTGCCATCGGGATTCATGGCGATCGACCGCATCACGTTGGGATGGCAGCCGAGCGACCTGATTATCGTCGCGGCACGTCCGTCGATGGGTAAAACGGCTTTTGTGTTGTCGATGGCACGCAACATGGCGATCGACCACGAGCGTCCGGTGGCATTTTTCTCGTTGGAGATGTCGTCCGTTCAGCTGATGATGCGTCTGATCGTGGCGGAGACGGGCCTGGCCGGTAACGATATCAAGTCCGGACGCCTCTCGCCCGAACAGTGGCGTCACTTGGAATCTGCCACCAAACCGTTGGGCGGTGCTCCGTTGTTCATCGACGATACGCCGGCACTGTCCGTGTTCGAGTTCCGCTCGAAGGCGCGACGGTTGAAGATCCATCATGACATTCAGGCGATCGTGATCGACTACCTGCAGCTGATGACCGGCGCGACACAGAATCAGGGCGGCAACCGCGAACAGGAGGTGTCGTTCATCTCGCGTACGCTGAAAGCCATTGCCAAAGAGCTGAACGTGCCTATTATCGCACTGTCGCAGCTGAACCGTTCGACGGAGTTACGTGGCGGATCGAAACGTCCACAGTTATCCGACTTGCGTGAATCGGGTGCCATCGAGCAGGATGCGGACATTGTGGCCTTCATCCACCGTCCCGAATATTACGGCATCAATCAGGACGAGAACGGCCTTCCCACGACAGGTTTGGCGGAGATCATTATCGCGAAGCATCGTAACGGTGCCGTAACGGATGTCAATCTGCGTTTCTTAAAGGATCAGGCTCGGTTTGCGGACTTGGATGACTCGTTCATCGCGACACCCGGAGGTGGATCCGGAAGTAATGGCGGGGAGCAATATGATGATTTTTCGAGTGGCTTCTCGGGCAGCAGCTTCCCCGTGTCGGACGAATTCACGATGCCGAAACCCGGAGGTTCGCTCGACGACGACAAAGCTCCGTTTTAACTTTTTTCTTTTTCAAAAACCTTTCTAAGACCGCCGCTTTTTTGGAAAAAAGCGTTATAATGTTTGGGGAGGGATGCTCCCTCCCCCTTACGAACCCCCTCCCGCAAGCAGGGGCTTTGCCCCTGCTTGACAGCGACAAAGTCGCTGATCACCGCCGCGCGAAGCGACGGCGCTCAAGTGGAATGGGTTAGCGAGACTCATAACGCTCCCACTCGCCAACCCGGCTTAAAAAAACTTTTTTGGGGAGAATATTTTTGGTCGCGAGGACAAACTGCCCGAAGGGCGGTAGTTACGTTTGTGAGAGAATTTTAAGAGAACTTGTTTTCGTAAAAATTCGTGAGCAAATGGAACTGAAAGCCGTCAGGCTTTGTCCTCGCGGAAGAAGTGGAGATACGACAGTATCTCCCAAAAGTTTTTGGTGCCGCTTTTCACTAAAAAGCGGCGGTCTTAGAAAGGTCTTGAAAAAAGAAAAAAAAGCGAACGGTCCGAAAAAAGGTTTTAGGAAGAGAGCAACATCTCGGCGACGGATTGAGGTTCTTCGAGCATACCGTCGTGTCCCGAGTGTTCGAGCCATGCGACACGTGCCTGTGGATGTGCCTCGGCAACCGATTCTGCGACCTCCATGGGAATATACGAATCGTATCGACCGAATATAAATAGTTGTGGCACAGTGGATTTTCGCAACATGTCGTTCATATCGCGGCGTTCCATCATGCCGCGCAACAGTGCCACGATACCCTCATCTTCGGTCAGCATCACCTGTTCCACGAGATCGTCGATCTCGGCCTGACAGCGGCGACGATTCTCGGGAGCAAAGCCCGATTCGGGTGCCACACGTGCCAACGCCTCTTTTTTACCTGCCGTGACGAGTGCAATCTCACGTTCGCGAAGCTCCCGTTTTTCGGGTGTGTCGGGGTTGGGTGTGGAACTGAGCAGCACGAGACGCTCCAAACGATCGGGATACTTCTCGCAAAACGCCAACGCCACATATCCCCCCATCGAGTGTCCGACGAGCGTGCATTTCGAGATGCCGAGCGTGTCGAGGGTTCCGTGTACCACGTCGGCCAGCCACTCCATCGTGTGGACGGGTTCCTGGACGACGGATATCCCGTGTCCCGGCAGGTCCATCGCCACGACACGTACCTGTGACGACAGTAACGGGATGAACTCATCCCACACCAGCATCGACTCCAAGTAGCCATGCAGCAGCACGATGCACTTTCCCCCCACTTCCGTGTCGAGGACATGCACCGGCACATCCACACCCTGCGCGACAATAAATTGCTCTACCATACTCCTTCAAAAATTTTACGTGCCGGTCCGATAAGTTTCACGTCGGTATAATTATCGCTGAAGGCTATTTCGAGTTCCCCTCCCGGCATCGTGACATGAATTCTGTTACCCGCGACGCGTTCGGCGCGGTGGGCAGCGACCGCTGCCGCAGCGGCACCCGTGCCGCAGGCGAGGGTTTCACCCTCGACACCGCGCTCGTACGTACGGACACACAGGTGGCTCGGGGTGACGACCTGTGCGAAATCGACATTCGCACCCTGCGGGAACCGTTTATCGTGACGCAACGTGCGCCCACGTCCCTCTACATCGACATCTTTCAGATCGTCCACAAATTCCACATAGTGCGGCACCCCCGTATCGAGCAACAGCTCTTCGATCGAAACATCTTTTAAACCCACCTCGACCCTCCCGTCATCCAGGATACGCCCCTCGTGCATTCCGTCCAACGCTTTGAAAATCAACGGGTTACAATCGACACCCAGGTCATGGGCGAATCGCACGAAACACCGTGCCCCATTGCCGCACATCTCCCCCTCCGACCCATCGGCATTGTAATAGTGCATCGTCAAATCAGGTGCCACGGAGAGCGTAATCACCCCATCGGCACCGACCCCGCGATGCCGGTCGCACAACCTCACGATCATCTCCTTGTCCAGCGTCACGCTCTGGTCACGCAGGTCGATCATCACGAAGTCATTCCCCGCCCCCTCGTATTTCCAAAATTTCATATCGCAAAGATAAAAGATAGATTTACTCTCCAATGATCTTGAACCTAATATTTATCCTTCCACAACTCGCGCATGTACTCCGCCATTTTGGCTTCGGCGGGGTTCGACGTGTTGGGTTCCCAGAATTTGGTACCTTCGAGACCTTCGGGCATAAACTCTTGTGCCGAGAAACCACCGTGATCGTGGTCATATTTGTATCCTTTGTGATACCCGGCATCCTTCATCAGTTTCGTCACGGCATTGCGCAGGTGCAACGGCACCGGACGATTCGTCGTGTCGCGGCCGACCATCCCCATCGCCCGTTCGATCGACAGGTATGCCGAGTTGCTCTTGGGCGACGCGGCGAGATAAACCACCGTCTCGGCCAACGTGATACGTGCCTCCGGCATACCGATCTTGTGTACCGTGTCGAAGCAAGCGTTGGCGAGGAGCAGGGCATTCGGATTGGCCAATCCGATGTCCTCGGAGGCGAGAATGACAAGCCTCCGCGCGATGAATCGCGGCTCCTCGCCACCGGCCAACATACGCGCCAGGTAGTAAATCGCGGCATTGGGATCGCTCCCGCGCACGGACTTAATGAAGGCCGAAATGACATCGTAATGTTGCTCCCCGTTCTTGTCGTAGAGCGCGATATTCTCCTGCAGGCACTCGCTGACGAACTTATCCGTGATGACCAACTTGCCATCAGTGGCTCCTGCTAAAATTTCGAGGATATTGAGCAGCTTGCGTGCATCGCCGCCCGAAAATCGGAATAGCGCTTCCGTCTCCTTGACGTCGATCTTGCGTGCTTTCAGCTCTGTGTCTACGGTCAGGGCACGCGTCAGCAACTCCTGCAACTCCGTGTCGTTCATTGGTTGCAGTATGTAGACTTGGCAACGGCTCAACAGCGGCGATATCACCTCGAAAGAGGGGTTTTCGGTCGTGGCACCGATCAACGTGACGACACCCTGCTCGACGGCACCCAACAGAGAGTCCTGTTGCGACTTGTTGAAGCGATGAATCTCATCGATGAAGAGGATGGGCGACTGTGCGTCGAAGAAGCGTTGTTTGCGTGCCGATTCGATAATGTCACGCACATCCTTGACCCCCGCCGTGACGGCCGACAGCGTGAAGAACGGACGCTTGAGGTCATTGGCCACGATCCGTGCGAGGGTGGTTTTCCCGACCCCTGGCGGCCCCCAGAGGATGAATGAGGGCAGGTTACCGGTCTCGATAAATTTACGCAACACGCCATTTTTACCGACGAGATGTTCCTGCCCGATATACTCATCGAGCGTCTTGGGACGCAATCTTTCGGCCAACGGGATCGACATGCTGCAAATATAACTTTTTCTTTTTCAAAAACCTTTCTAAGACCTTCGCTTTTTTGGAAAAAAGCGAAACCAAAAAAACTTCGGGAGATACTGCGTATCTCCATTATGTGCGCTCCACCAATCTCAAATTCTTGCAGAATTTTTGTGTCCAAAAATCCCAATTCTGCTTACAAATAAATTTGACGCACCGTTTTACTTTTTCGTCACAGCCTCTTCGAGGCTCGCGATTTGTTGTCGCGAGGACAAGAGCTCCGCAGGAGCTCGTTCGTTTGGCGGGGAGGTT
>DBDB01000073.1:257-6584 GCA_002293345.1 Alistipes sp. UBA943 | reverse complement strand
AAAGGTCTTGAAAAAAGAAAAAAGCGACAGTTGAAGCCGTTAGTTTAGTTTCAACTCCAACTCTTTGAGTTGTTCGGGGTCGAGGACGTTAAGGGCATTGCATGATACCCGCCATTGCTAAATAGATAAATTTTTTTCAATCCGGGCGAGTCGGATTGCGAAATTTCGGGGCAGGTAGCTCACTCGGATTTACCAGATCTATATGGTTTTCCTTATGGATTTTGAAAATCTATAGGTAAAAACTATCGAATGTTAATAACTTTTACCCCAACTTGATCTCCAGTTCTTTGAGTTGTTCGGGATCGAGTGATCCGGGAGCGTCGAGCATCACGTCACGACCAGCGTTGTTTTTCGGGAAGGCGATGTAGTCGCGGATGGATTCCGACCCACCGAACAGCGAGCATAGCCTGTCGAACCCGAATGCGATACCTCCGTGGGGTGGTGCGCCGTATTTGAAGGCATTGATCAGGAACCCGAAACGCGACGCGATCTGCTCGTCGTTGAATCCCAGCAGGGAGAAAATTTTGGCTTGCAGCGCCGAATCATGGATACGGATGGAACCTCCGCCGATCTCTGTGCCGTTGCACACGAAATCGTACGCATTGGCACGCACACGCCCCGGATCACTGTCGAGGAGCGGAACGTCCTCCGGTTTTGGGGATGTAAATGGGTGATGCACAGCGTAATAGCGTTTCGTCTCGTCATCCCACTCGAAGAGTGGGAAATCGACCACCCACAAAGGAACAAATTTGTGGGGGTCGCGAAGGCCGAGTTGCTCGGCCATCTCGAGACGCAACGCGGAGAGCTGCGTGAGGGTTTTCATGCGTGGGCCGCACAGGATCAGCACGAGATCTCCCTCACGGGCACCGCACCGTTCGGCCATCGCACGCACCTGATCGGGCGAGTAGAACTTGTCGACGGAGGATTTTACCGCAGCCCCGCCGGGAGTGTCTGCTTGGGCGGGGTCGGAATCGAGACGTATCCACACGAGACCTTTGGCACCGATTTGTTGGCGTTTCACGAAATCGATGAGACCGTCGATTTGCTTGCGCGTGTAGGAGGCACACCCCGGAGCGGCGAATCCCACCACGTATTCCGCATCGTCGAACACAGAGAAGCCATGCCCCTGTGCCAGGTCGGTAAGGTCCGAAAACTCCATACCGAAACGCAGGTCGGGCTTATCCGAACCGTACTTCTCCATCGCCTCGCTCCACGGAATACGTCGCACGGGTTCGGTGAGATGGATCCCGAGCGTCTCGGAGAACATATATTTCGCCCAACGCTCGAACACTTCCAGCACGTCCTCCTGCTCCACGAACGCCATTTCGCAGTCTATCTGAGTGAATTCGGGTTGCCGGTCGGCACGCAGATCCTCGTCACGGAAGCAGCGCACGATCTGGAAGTAACGGTCGTACCCGGCCACCATCAGCAGCTGCTTCAGGGTTTGCGGCGACTGTGGCAGGGCATAAAACTGATGGGGATTCATGCGGCTCGGCACCACGAAATCCCGTGCCCCTTCGGGTGTCGAGTTGACCAGATAGGGGGTCTCTATTTCGAGGAACCCCTCGCCGTCGAGGAATCTTCTCACGGCCTGGGCCATTTTGTGACGCAGGATGATGTTGCGTTGCAGCGGCGGACGGCGCAAATCCAGGTAACGGTACTTCATCCTCAGGTCGTCACCGCCGTCCGATTGCTCCTCGATCGTGAAGGGTGGCACTTCGGCTTCGTGCAGCACGGTCAGTTTCTTGGCCGATAGTTCGATATCACCCGTGGTCATCTTGGGGTTCTTTGCCGACCGCTCGATCACCTCTCCCTCGACCTGCAACACCCATTCGCGCCCGATTTTGATGGATTCGTCCTGTGTGACGATCTGAGTGATTCCGTACCGGTCGCGCAGGTCGATGAACGTCATCGCCCCCAGGTTACGCACCTTCTGCACCCATCCCGCCAACGTGACGGTTTGTCCGATATTTTCTGCGCGGAGTTCACCGCAAGTGTGACTTCTGTACATATTCTGCTTATCTTTGCCGCAAATGTAAGAAAAAAATGCGTGACGCAGATGAGAAATACATGAAGTTGGCCCTCGACGAGGCACGCAAGGCATTGGAACGCGGCGAGGTGCCGATAGGTGCGGTTGTGGTTGCCGACGGGCGTGTCGTGGGACGGGGGCACAATCTCGTGGAGACGCTTTGCGACGCGACGGCCCATGCCGAGATGCAGGCCCTCACGGCTGCCGCCGAGACATGTGGCAAATACTTGACACAGTGCACGTTGTACGTAACGGTAGAGCCATGTGTGATGTGTGCCGGTGCTATTGCGTGGAGCCAGGTCAAAAGGGTGGTATTCGGAGCTGCGGATCCCAAAAAAGGTTACAGACGTTACTCGAACGACATTTTCCTTCCCAAAACGGAAGTCACCGAAGGTATCGTTAAAGACGAGTGCGAAAGATTGATGCGCGACTTTTTTGAAGGATTAAGAAAAAGCGACAGTTGAGTAAGAAAGCGAAGGTCTTAAAAAACTCAAAGACCTCGTTTGGCAACCAGCCATGCCAGGCGGTTGTAGAGTTTCAGCAACGGGGCACGCAACCGAGATGGAAGTGCGTTTAGGGCGCGAAGTTTGCGCAATGCGCAACGGTTCCTTTGCGTATACGCAAAGAACCGAGCGGCTCNNGGTGACGAGTGCCTTCCCAAGTGCTGCTCGAGCCACATACTCGTTGCTCGTATCTCCGGGGTCGGTGATCGAGGGGTCGTACAGATCTTCGAACGAGAAACGTGTCTGTTCGGGCACATAGATGGATGCCGAACGGTTCGAGGCCGCTTTCGAGTAGCGTGCCAACCGGTCGGGAGTGAAACAAACCTTCGACACACGTGCCAATTTCGTCCAGAGATATTGATCTTCGCCGAGACGCATCCCTTCGGGGAATCCACCCAACGAAAGTACCAGATCGCGATCCAGCGTGGCGGTCGAGGGGATCAGCACGTAACGTGTGAGTGACTCGTTGAAAAAATCCACAACTCCTTCTGTTTGCGGTGTGACGGCAGGTGTGAGGGTTCGTCCGTCGTCGATCGAGAAAGATGTTGCATAGGCACCGCAATCCGGATAGCGAGCGATCAACTGCTCGATCTTTGCCAGGTATCCGGGCTCCCACGCATCGTCGGCATCCAACAGTGCCACGTAGCGACCGCGTGCCTCTGCGATCCCCCGATTCCGTGCCGTACTCACGCCATGGTTCGACTGGGAAATGAGCTTGACGAGCGGCGCGCCGAGGCGTTCGGTGACGACGGCACTGCCGTCGGTCGAACCATCGTCGATGACGATGATTTCGAGGGGCAGACGTGTCTGCCCCAGCACCGAACGCACGGCGCGCTCGACCTCGCGTTCCTTGTTGTACAGCGGTATGACGACCGAAATGTCAGATTTCATACGCTGATTTTTGTGGCAAAATGCATTCAAAAGCGGCATTGAGACGGGTCTTGGCCGTGTCGAAATCGACGATATGCTCACTGTCGTTCAGGCACACCTGACGCCATCGTTGATGCTCGATGTCGCGACAAATCGTGTCCAGCGTGGAATCCGAAATCGTCATGAGTCTCCCGTCACGCATCGACTGTGGAGAGAACCTTCCCGATACGAGCGCGTCGTAACGAAACAGGTAATCCGATACGTTTGTCAGATGGCGAAACTTATGACGACACGTCGCGTCCAACGCTTCGTGCCAGGTGTACCAACACGCCTCCCACTGACGCTTCAAAATCGGTTGCGGCAGGTGATGATCCGACAATCCGGGGAACGTGCTCCACGGCAGTAACGACATGGTTTTCAGCAGGTTGGACGCTCCGTACCGCAACGAAAACCACTTGCCGAAGTGTTCACCCATCACCTTTTTTTTGTCGTATCGGGCGTTCAGCAACTCCAAATCGTTGTAGATAATGTGCCCGATCGAGGAGGGCTGCACGATACTCAGACGTGCCATGTCGCACGGCAATCCATGCCGGAAGTAATCCTCCTGACGACACACACGCGTCAGAAACATGTCGTCATTGAAGACCACGAACTGCTCCGCCAGGCTCTCGATACGGTGCAGGTTCATGCCGATGGTCAGCGAGTTGAACGTAGGCAGGTACTCCGACGGGATGAAATCCTCGTGACGGACCACATGCAGTTTCGGGTGTTCGATATTCAACCATTCGGGAAGATGCCCCCACGTGACCAGATGCACACGTCGCACCCATGGCGCGAACCGTTCCACGCCGCGGAACCAATAGTGGAGGTTGTCCCAGTTGCGGCAGCGAATGTCCGACGTATCGTCGGACACGATGGCGTGCAGCTTTGCAGCACGCCATGCTGCGTTCCACGCAGCGTCGCTGCCGTCCACCCAAAAGATCACAAAATCAATCCCCCGCCCAAACTGGCCTGCGGCCGCACCCCCCGCGGGGGATACCTTCTCCCGTTTCATAGTTATTGAATTAATAGATTACACCCCCTAATATCACTTCCTTCAATCCGTCCATCGACCTCAAAGGTACCATCTTTATGCAAAACACCCATGTCCTGCGTCTGGATAAATGAGCACGACCAACGGTTCGCCAAGTCGATGACATTCAATCCACCCCGTCCGCTTGCCTTGATATCGAGCGGGTCGTTCACATCGCGTACCAGCACCCGCATCCACGGCGGACACCGAAAAACACCCCCACCCTGTGAATAGGCCTGTGACGTGAGTTCCGCCATCCCGTACTCGGAGTGTATCTTTTCCACACCGAACGCATCGCACAAAATCCGATGAAACTCCGCACGCGGCAGTTCCTTGCGATGCCCCTTCATACCACCCGTCTCCATGACGATGGTATCATCAAAAGCCCCGCGAGGGAACATCGTCGAAGACGATAGCTTGGTCGTGTCGGCCAAATCCCACAGCGCGTAACTGACTCCCAACAAAATCTTCGGTTTGGGATCCGTCGCCATGTCACGTAACAGACGGTCATGATCATACAGGTAGAACTTGCCTCCCAAACCCCGCACCATGTAGATCAAGGAGGATTCGGAACCATCGGGACGCTCCAAATAACCGGGCAACAGTCCATAGATACTCCACGCGTCGGGGTGGCCATAAAACGTGCGGAACGCCTCGGTGAACGTCGCTTCGTAATGCGCTAACGAGCGCATGGAGTGACGTGACTGTGTCGCGCCACTCGACGTAAAAACCGCTTGCGGTTTTACGTACGAAGCGCCGTCACGGGCCACATACACATCCCGATACTTGAACACCTCGATGGGCATGAACGGTATCTCTTCCACACGACACACCTGTTCGGGCGACACCCCCATTCCATGCAGATATTCGCGATAGGGAGGGCAACACACCGCCTGAAAACAAAACGTCTCCAATGCCACCTCATCGAAAGTAGCATCGGAAACGTTCAATATATCTGTCGTATAGTGCATTCTTTTTTTATCCCCTCCGTTCGCTTTTACTTCCCCTTGACCCCACTGTACCCTTTTCGGAGAAAANNAAAAGTGTACCCCAAAACCTTTCGGGAAGTACTTGCGTACTTCCATTACGTACGCGACCAAAATCTCAAATTCTTACAGAATTTTTGTGCCCAAAACAGAATATTTGTTTTCAAGCAAGCTTGAACCAAATTATTCTGTTCCGGTCATGATCTCTTCGAGATCTGCGATTTTTGGTCGCGAGGACAAAACCTCCGAAGGAGGTTGGTTGTTTTTATGAGAAAACCGTCGAAAACTCGTTTTCGCAAAGGTTTACGAATAAAAAGAACCGGAAAGCCATCAGGCTTTGTCCTCGCGCACATAATGGAGATACGAATGTATCTCCCGAAGTTTTTTGCCGGAGCTTTTTTCCAAAAAAGCGACAGTTGACTCCTGGGGAAGTAAAGGCGAACGGTCTTGAAAAAGGAAAGGTTTTAGAAAAAAAGAGAGCTACTTTTTAGCTTTAGGTGCGAGGATCATATTCATCTTTTTGCCCTCCATCGACGGCATCGATTCCACTTTCGCGAAAGGCTCGAGGTCGGTGGCGAAACGCAACAACAGGATCTCTCCCTGCTCCTTGAACACGATCGAACGTCCGCGGAAAAAGACATATGCCTTCACTTTGGAACCCTCTTTGAGGAAATTCTCGGCGTGTTTCAGCTTGAAGTTGTAGTCGTGATCATCCGTCTGCGGGCCGAAACGAATCTCCTTTAGTACTGTCTTTGTTTGGTTCGCTTTCAGTTCCTTGGCCTTCTTTTTTTGTTGGTACAGGAACTTCTGATAATCCACGATACGGCACACGGGCGGTTCTGCCTTTGGGGAGATCTCCACCAGGTC
>DBDB01000073.1:0-201 GCA_002293345.1 Alistipes sp. UBA943 | reverse complement strand
TTGATGCGGTGCGGATTCTCCTTCTCGGGCGGACGTCTCGGTCCGCGTGGGCCCCCTCCGTAGGGGCGGCTGTTCCCCGCGCCGGCAGGGCGCGGTGGGAATGAACGGGGTGGTAGTGCGATAGTTGTAGTGTTTTAGTTAGACTTTATTTTCTGATAACTCTTGTGCCACCATTTCGTTGATGTGATCTTTGAACTGCTC
>DBDB01000034.1 GCA_002293345.1 Alistipes sp. UBA943 | reverse complement strand
GGAGAAGCCGTACCCGACGTAAAGGGAAGTCGTCGAATCCGTAGCGCCGGCATTGAAATGAAACCTCCGCGCATCCGCCACAGACGAAGCCGAGAGCATCCAATAGTTTCCGCGGGAAGTCTGATCGCCCAGCTGACCATCGGAGTAGTTACGGTACCCCGCCGCGGGGAGGAGGCAGAAGTGACAAAAAGATCCCCACCTTAACGGTGGGGATCTTTGCTTTATTTCGCAGATGAAGGTTGGTATTCTATCTCGACACGTTGCGAGTCATAGTACCAGTCGCCGGTTGTGAATCCCATTGGCGGGAGGAAATTATCCCGTCCCGTCCATACGGCAAAAACCCCGTCACGCCCCGGATTATTGCCGCACATAAGTACGCTCAACAGCATACTGCCGGAAACGTTGACCTGTTGCAGCTTATTGTCGTTACATATCAGATCGGTCAATTGCCAGTTTGAAAGCGACAGGGTCTCGATTTCATTGAAAGAGCAAACCAATATCCGGAGCGTTGTATTTTTCGTTGTATTCAACTCCGTGAGACGGTTGTTGTTGCAGTACAGAGAGAGCAGAGCGGTGTTGTAGACCAAATCCAGGTATGGAATTTCGTTATCGTAACAACTCAGATTGATCAATTTTGGTTGATTGGCCGTGATCAACATAGTGAGTTGATTGTTGTGGCAATCCAAATTTTGCAACTCTCTGTTTTCTGACAGATTCAATTCTGTGAGCTCGTTGTTGTAGCAATGGAGCGTGTTGAGTTTAGTGAGTTTCGAGACATCCAACTCCGTAAGTCTGTTATCATTGCAATAGACTCCGACTAACTCCGTGAGATACTCGATACCGGCCAACGAGGTGATATTCAACCCCGTGAGGATCAAATTACCCCTTGCCTGATGCGCCTCGGGCCGCGACAGACGTCCATCGCCATCCGTGTCATACTCCATCCGGCAATAGGTTTTGAAGACCGGATCCTCGATTGCAGACAGCACGTCGAAACCATCGTCCTCCACACCGAAACTCAGCCACACGTCGGTCGTATATTCGGTCATCGTGAATGTGATCGTGGGCGACGTGGGGTCGTTCGTACCGTCATACCATATATCGCCAATCGTACCCCATTCGAGAAATTCGTATCCTTCCTTGGGAATAGCTGTCATTGTAACCACGTCATCCTCACGGACTTGCGTGACGATCTGACCGTTCACACGCATCTCCACCGTACCACGCATCTCGTCCTCTCCGGTCAGCTCTGTCATGTTTTCGTCGAACTGCTTGAATGCAATGTCGAAAAGGCGTTTTTCGCGGAATACGGGAGCGACCACCACATTGCTCGCCGGCATTGTGAAGTAGGCCGATATCTCCGGAAACTCAAATTGACCGTCGTGAATTTGGACGTCACCGCCCTCGAGGAGTTGCCAATAGTCTATTTTGTATCCTTCTTCGGCAAGGGGCACCAAAAAAATACCGCCTCCCTCATACATTTGGGTGACCACCACCAGTTCGTCGCCCCGTTCCCCGCCCCATCCTTTGGCTTCGGCACGACCGTGTTCGGCATCGAGGATCGCGATAGTGTACATGATTTCGTCGCCGTATCCGCCATCACCGTCGCCATCTTCATCGCCACCACCGCCGAAGTTGATATCACACCCGGCCAGCATCAGCGTGGGCAGAAGCAGAAATAACCAGAATTTTTTCATATTCATGTCCGTACGTTTTTTAGCAAACATATTTGGCGAAGATAACGAAAATAAAACAAAAATAGTGTGACAAAAAAATCATCCCGAACGATTCGTCCGGGATGAAAAAGAATGATGACGGTTCAACTTAGATCATCATGCTGTTGAAGAAATCGAAACCATCGTTGAGGTAGTGACTCAGGAAAAGTCCGGGAACGTCGGGGAAGCGGAAAGCTGTGATGCCCCATGCATCAGCCGAACCGGCTGCCACACCGCGATCGTCGTAAATAATCTTCTCGTCGGTTTTTACATATGCACCGTTACGCACGTCGTACAGCGAGTACATAACCACTCCTCCGATAGCATATCCACCGCTGGGCAACGCTTTGAGGCTGACCGTACGGGTCAACTCAACATAACGGGGGTCCTGGCCGCTGCTCCAACGAAGACCCGCCGGAAGGTCGTTTCCGTACCCGGGGTGGTAGCTCCATGCTGGATAGTTCTGACGGAACTGGATCGGAAGCAGTCTTCCGGGCATACCAAAGTAGAAGAAAGGCATCGGAGCCAACGCCGCACGTGTGTCGACTTCAGACTCGGGGGCTTGGATCTCCTCCCATACCATCGCTTGGGGCTCCCACTGCATTGCTTCCTCGGCTGTCAACTGTGTTCCCATGGCAGGAATCTCAACGGTCTCCTCAACTGTCGAGCAGCTGAACAAAAACAGCACGGGTGCTGCGATAAACAATAATTTTTTCATGGTGATAATAGATTTAATTAGTTTTTTCGCGACAAATGTAAAATAAAAAATACAAATACGCAAAATATTATTGTAAATAATATTGTCGAATTATTTCATACCTTTGTGTACAAAGCTAAATACACTGATGAAAAGAGTGACCGAAATCACAAAAGGTGTCCATTACGTGGGTGCCAACGACCGTACGACACACCGTTTCGAGGGGCTATGGCCGCTTCCGCATGGCGTGTCGTACAACACTTATTTGATAGAGGATGAGAAAGTCGCCCTCGTGGATACGATCGACGCCGGCTTCAGCGAACGGTTGTTGGCCAATATCCGTGGGATCCTCGGCGACCGCACGGTCGATTACCTGATCATCAACCACATGGAACCCGACCATTCGGGCGCGATCCATGCCGTACGTCAGGCGTATCCCGGCATCCGGATCGTCGGTAATGCCAAGACGTTGCAGATGGTGGAGGGGTACTACGGCATTACGGAAAACACCCTCACGGTGGCCGATGGCGACACGTTGCAGTTGGGTAAACGGACGCTGCAATTTCATTTTATTCCGATGGTTCACTGGCCCGAGACGATGGTCACGTTGTGCGCCGAGGAGGGATTACTCTTTGCCGGCGACGCGTTCGGTACGTTCGGCACGCTGGATGGCGGTGTCACCGATGTGCAACTGGACGCCGGGTGCGATACGTCGAAATATTGGGACGAGATGGTGCGCTATTACGCCAACATTGTCGGTAAGTATGGCGTGCCGGTACAGAACGCGATCAAGAAGCTCGCACCGGTGTTGCCGCTGAAGGTGGTGTGCCCGACGCACGGACCCGTATGGACGGAACATTTCCCGAAGGTGCTGGATCTGTACGACCGCATGAGTCGTTGGGAGCCGTTGGAGCGGGGTGTCGTGATCGCTTACGGGAGCATGTACGGCAATACGGAACAGACGGCCGAACGCATCGCACGGGAGTTGGCTGCACGGGGTGTCACGAAAATCGCGATGCACAACCTGACGTCATCACACGCGTCGTTCGTGTTGCGCGACATATTTAAGTATAGTGCCGTGGTGCTCGGCAGCCCGACGTACAACATGGAACTCTTTCCACCGGTACAGGCACTCGTGGAGGACATCGAGTTGCGTTGCATCCCGAGTCGTGTGTTTGCCTGCTTCGGTGGATTCACTTGGGCCGGTGCGGCGGTGAAACGCCTGACGGCATTTGCCGAACGTGCGGGATGGGATCTGGTGGCACCTGGCGTGGAGGTAAAACAGGGCTGCACTCCCGCCAATACCGATTCCTGTGCCATCCTCGCCGACGCTATTGTGGCGAAACTTTAACCCACATATACTTGTAGTCATGAAACATTTCCTGCGATTTTTACTTGCTGCGGCCGCGATTTGTGGTTCGATGAGTTGTGGGGATACCTTGGAAGCCCCCGACATTACGATACCCGACGGAAAGGAGTTACACAATCAGGCGGCTTTCGGCGAAACGGTCAAAGGGATTCACTCCGGTGAACAATATTGGTACGGCACGGAGTCTTCGCCGGTCGACATGTCTGTAATTACCCTCTATGGCGACGGTTGTACCTTCACCCTGAGGGTCTTCACAGAAGACGATGACAATCGTGTGGCTCCCGGATTCTATGAGATCGTTCCCCATCCGGATAGCGATGGACGGGGGAAATACAATAGCTACAAAGCCGGAGCGTGCATGGTCGACTATATGCATTATTCGCCTGGTTCCGATGTCTCTGTTGGAGGGATTCTTTCATCGGGTGTGATGCGGGTGAAGCGGTCGGAAGACATCTATACCATTACGCTCGAAGGAAAAAGCGGGAGAGAGAAGGATAATCCGGTGAAGCTCCAATACTCGGATAAAATCACCTATCTCACCAACGTGCAGATAGGGGAGAGTAGTGTGCAGTGGGGCACTTGGCCGACCCTCGACAAAGCCATTGTCATGATGACCGATTACGGAGAGACGGAATTCCCCGGTCTCTATGCCACGACGGTGGAGTTCGATTTCGGAACGAGTGAGTATCTGAATACATCGGTCACTCCCAAGTTTAACTTTTTCCACACCACCCCGACACTCTCATCCGGAAGCTACACGATCCCTTCCTACAACGGTGGTACGTTCGATGGATATGTCTCTTTCACCCAGAATATATGGGGACGTTTTTCCGAGAATTTTATCGAGGGGACGATCATCGTGGAGGTATCGGGCGACGGATTTACCTTTACGTTCGACGACGTCATGGCATCCGGACAGTCCGGCACCTATATCCTTTCGGGGAGCTATACGGGAAGGGTAAACCGTAGGGATAGAACGGAAAATTGGGGCCCAACGCCGGACAACTCAGGCGTGGGGCCGCTCACGGTGGATGGGACAACGTTCGATCTGTTGCGTCTGAGCGAAGAAGAATCGACCCTGTTTGGGATTGTGGATAGGACAAGGATGGATTTTGTACTCGACGCAAATACACAGGAAAAGAAGGTGGATATCCTAATCTCGTTCAAGTGGGAGGATGGAGGAACAAAATCGGGAACTTATACGATCGTATCCGCCCCGGAAGATTCATACTATCGGCCTCTTGAACCATGGCAATGTAGCGGCGAACTCAGTGTTCGTATGAATAACGGCAATTATCAGTCGGCAATCCTCACGAGTGGCACGATCACCCTCACCGAAGGTCCGGATGGCACGATGAGTCTGATGTTCGACAAGGTGACGGCCGAAAACGAGACACAAGACCTTTCGTTCGTCCTTTCGGGCGGTTATACCGGTTGGTGGCATGCCTACCGGAGTCCTTGGTGATGACGCAAGTCGGACAACAAAAAAAGGCGACCTTCGGGGTCGCCTTTTTGTTACTGGTTCGGCATGGGCTATCGGAACGTGAAGGTACGTGACGCCAGCGTGACATCATCCATGTCCCTCAATTCGTAAGTCAACTCTCCCTCGCAATCGGTAGCTTTGTCGAAAGCGGCTTTGACACCCACCATTGCGGTATCGAAACGGGTTTTAGCTTCCGCATCGCACTCTGATTTTTTACCGGTGATGACGAAATTCTTCTCGAAACTTGCTTCGGCCTCCCCAAGCGCAGAGGCAAACCCGGAGCCTTCCACATCCACCTCAAAAGCACCGATGGTGTAGATATGATCGACTTCTTCCTTGATGACACATGACGAGAGAGATAGGCATGCGATGGAGATTAGGATAGCGAATAGAGATACAATTTTTTTACTCATGGTTTTAATGTTTAGATTACGACAGAACCGCCCATTACTCGCGGCAAATATAAGAAAAAATTGTGAATTTGTCATTCCGAGTGAGCCGCAGGCGACGAGGAATCTACCTAACAAGGAATATCCCTCCCGGTTTTGTTTGAGCTCCTTATCCCTCCCTACATTAGATCTTTACACAGCGGAGGGAGAGGGCGTAACTGACGCTATTGGCACCCGTATTGAGCCACGTGGAATCGAAGTAGAAGCGTGTCGCAAACGTGTCGGAGGAAGCCGCAAATATCCGGTAGTAACCGACGGAAGTCTGATCGTACAGCTCCCCGTTGGAGTATTCACGGTATCCTGACGCGGGGAGACGCTCTCCGGGCGCTCCTCCCCGACCAGTTTATTTGACAAATCCGTGAGGAAGCTCTTGTAGCATGCTATCTTCGCCCACAATATTGAGTAGCGTATCCTTCATGAAAACAGGAATATGCTTCTTTTTGGCCTGACGGGCAATATGAAGTATCCACTCCTTTTCGGAGGTTATTTTACCCTTGCGATTGCCCGTTTCGGTACCGATCACGATCCAATCCACTTTATCCAGATCGACATCACCCACATCGCCGAATAGCGGCTCGAAGGTGACGAAATAGTGCTTCGTACGGACATGTTTTCGCATATCGTCGATCCTTTTCACCTCCGCTTTCGAGGTGACGGTCACTCCCATCCAAAACGTATCCAAATCCGACTCGAGCGAAATTCTTTCGGGACGTTTGGTCAGGAACAGATACCTGTGCTGGGGATTTTCGCGCATCTTGTCGAACACCTCCCGTCGCCAACTCTCTTTCCAGTCCGAGAAGTCACTCATGCTTGTCATCAGGAAGTTGGTCGGCTTCCTCATGCCGATCCTTTTGATGCTGTTCTCCATGAATTGCGGCACGGAAAAATCGGGAATGATCTTGAACCGCTGATTGATCTTTCTGGCATAACAGTAGCTGCATCCCACGGTACAGCCACAGACGGGATTCAACGATTTGATCAATTTGCCAATATTTACTGCCTCCATACTACAATGATTTTTACGGGTATGTGCACATTGTATACCAAATCGTCGGAGGAGTGAAATTAGCTGTTACGGAACTCCTGCCGCTGGGAGGAGATCGTCCAATTCGGACGCGGCCCGTACAAAATCCGCTTGATGTGGCAGTACGAGTTTTTCCATCGGCGGGAACGAGGCGTCGTAGGCTTCCAAGCCGCTCTGGTCGGGCGTAAGCGCGTCGCTGAGTTTGATCTTTCCGGTGATGCCATTCAGAGCCCCTTCATAGAGCGGCAGGAGCATGATGCCGGTATAGAACTTGCCGTCGGTCATCGCGACGCCGTATTTTTTCGTGCCGACGAATCCGTAGGGGTGGTAATGATACGTGAAACCGCCCAATACGATCGCACGGTGTCCGAGGTTTTTGGCTTGTTCGATGGCGTGGGTGATGAGTATGCGGCCATATCCTTGGCGGTGCAATTCGGGGGTGATGCAGACCGGGCCGAAATGCACGATGGGTGCCTCCTCGCCCGAAGGAGTGGTAATCCAGGCACGGGTGAAATGGATGCTTCCGATGATTTCATCCTCTTTTTCGAGTACGAACGAGAGCTCGGGCATATAATCTTCGTGGCTTCGCATCGTATGAACGAGCCAATGTTCGTTTGCACCGGGGACGTAGAGATTCCAGAACGCCTTACGCGTAATTTCTTCCACTTTTCGGTAGTCCGACGGTTGTTCGATTCGTATATTCGTTCTATTCATGATGGGGTAAAGATAGTGTTTCTCTCCAAGATTTCGGAATAATGACGGGAGGCGTGTGACCCTTGGATTTCACTACGTCTCCTCTGACTGCTTGTGCCCGGGAGTACGTGGGGGCGGAATAGTGCGCCATATCCCAAGCCGCGAACGTCTCGTAATCGTACTCCCAGGCCGGTCCGTAGGCCAATTTGTGGATGCGATGGTAGATAGCCTCCCGCGAAGGCGCGTTGAAGCCACCTGTGTTATAGCGCATGATGCTGTTTTTCGTCGGGCGCCATACTCCGCGACCCCATACAAGTCCTCCTTCATAGATTCCCAACCCTTGCGAAGAGAATCGCGAGTCGACGAGCATTCGCCACCACTTCACCTGCCCCGGATCGGAGGTGAGATCCACGTTCGCGAACCAACCGAAGTCGAACATTTTTTTGTAGTGGTCGATGTCGTCGGACGATATCGTTGCGGAATCGTCCAGCCAATACTCGTCGGCGAGTTTGGCAAATCCGTGCCCGTTTGCTTCGTGATGCACGAGCTGCCGCCACTCTTTGGGATTTTCGCCTAAAGATTGGTAGGACACGGAGAGCCCTCCTCCGGGATTGTTCATGGTGTCGGGAGGATACATATAACAGGTGCCGTGCCATGTGGGGTCGTTGACCGTCACGATAATTGTCGCATCGTCCATCCGGTCGTCGGGAATGACCTTGCGTGCATAACCCATACACGCCCTGTGGTTACCTTCGATGCGGGTCGTCGCCCCATCCAACCGGCAACTCAAAGCCGTCGAGCTTTTCCATGCGAACAGATCGTTTGGCGAAACCACACCTATCGACCAGACGTTGAACATCCCGCGATGGCTTTTGTAAGGCTCCTCGCTAAAAAAACTCTCCATCATATAGTCCATCGCCCAAGCGTATGTGCCGTCGGCGATGAGGCGATCGGAATAGCCGTCGCCCAAGAGCACTATGTCGATGCCCGCCCCTTCGGTAGCGTTCTGCAACAGGGTCACCTGCCCGTCGGCCGAATAGTCGGAAGAGGTGTAATATTCTGGATCGGGTGGAGGGGGCACGGTCTGGATATATTCGACGGTAATTTGAAGGCCGTTCGACTCCCAACCGCCCTTCTGGAGATCGTATTCAAATCTCGACGGCGCCCATCCGCTCGGAATGGATTGGGTGTCG
Organism: Alistipes sp. UBA943; assembly: GCA_002293345.1. GTDB lineage: Bacteria > Bacteroidota > Bacteroidia > Bacteroidales > Rikenellaceae > Alistipes. The sequence continues at coordinate 3,041 of DBDB01000034.1, read as the reverse complement.
AACCAGGCCGCCACGGGAAATGTCGATACTCCGTCGCCGGGATTGCCATCGCACCTCAATGTGGTCAGCATGGAGGATTGGGTGATATCGAGCGAGGGTAGCAGGTTGTTGTGACACTGCACTTCCACCAACGTGTTGTTTTCCGGTAGGATTAGGGAGGTGATTCGATTGTCTCGACACACAAGGTTTTGCAGGAGGGTATTGGCTGAAAGATCGAGCGAATGGATCTGACACTCTTCGCAGTAGAGGTAGGTAAGTTCCGGGTTTTTAGAGACATCGAGTTCCGTGAGCGGATTGCCCTGGCAAAACAGATAGAGCAGTTTTGGATTGTGGGACAGATCGATGGAGGAGAGTTCGTTGTTGTAACACTCCAGGTCGACCAATTCGGTGTTATTCGACAAGTCGATCGACGTAAGGCTGTGATTGCCGACGTATAGCGTGTGTACTCCCGTGAAATATTGTACACCTTCCATGGAGGCGACCTTCGGCCCCGTATGGTCGTCTTCATTTCCACACATGATGAACTTCACCGTCGCGGCTTCGGTGGGCGAAAGTTTTCTGTCGCGGTCGGTATCCCATTGATCCATCATGGAGAGACAAAATTCGAGAAACACCGGATCGGGAATCAGCATGAGGATGTCGTCCTGCTCCGTTTTCGTCACCGTTACGATGCACTCAGCCTTGAAACCGCCGTCGATGGTTGCGGCAGTAATGGTCGCGGATCCTGACGCGAGGGCAGTCACTGTGCCGTCGGCATCCACTGTCGCGACTGTCGGTGCACCGGAGCCCCAAGTCACGGTTTTATTGGTCGCATTCGAGGGTAGAATCGTCGCGGCAAGAGTCGATGTGTCGCCGACTTCTATACGCAATGTGGCCGGCGAGACGGATATGCTCATCACGCCTATGGATTCGGACTCCGGATCGTGAGTGCAACTCGATGCTATAAGCGCGACCGTCGTAGCGAACAGACAAAACAACCTCTTCATGAGAAACCGTTACATTTCCCCCAAAGGTACGAAAAAGTAGGGATAAATAAGGAATCCACATTCGGGCAACGGTCCGGCGTTCTACGTCAGGATGCACGCGTTGTGGTTTGACCTTCGCCCTACATTAGATCTTTATACAACGCAGGGAGAAGCCGTAGGTGACGTAATTGGCAGTCGTCGTATCCGCGCCGCCAGAATCGTAGCCGAAGTTTCGTGCATGCGCGGCAGAGAACGCGGCGGAAGTCCAATAGTACCCGCCGGAAGTCTGATAGACCAGCTGACCACCGGAGTTGTTACGGTTCCCCGGCGCGGGGAGGAGAAGGTTATTTCTCAAACACTACTTATTATGGATACGTGCGACAATCTGAGAGTTATTGTCCAAGATCCAATCTCCGTGTGTTTTATGGAACTTTACGTAATAATGTATGAGCATCTCATCTGTCTCGACATGTCCCAATGCAAATTCGATCCAGAAGTTCCCCGGGTCCATATAATTGTTGGTGACGATCTCGAAGTTTCTGCCGTCACGACTACTCCACATACCCAGTTTCCCGTATCCATCGTTGTATTCAACACCTCCCTGAGGGGGTTCGGGTAAATGCCAGTAGATGATTGGATAGGAAATTATGGAACCGTCATGATAGAAATGAATACACGAGTTGTAAATATCATAGTCGTCATTGCTCGTGTTGAACATCACTTTAGGAAGTTCGTCTGAAAGTGCGGGTGGAATTCCTGAATCTTCACCCCACAGCCACATAGGTGTGGCTGAAAGCGGCATGTCGATCAATTCCGGCGTGGAAGTCTCAAGGAGTGAAACTGCACGATACAACCGATCTGTATGGTTGTAACTTATGTTCGGATTGGTCGACATATACCAACTGCGCAAGTAAATTCCCCACGTTCCGACTATCGGATTATAGCAGATCTGATTTTGAGAATCACAACAGTACGGAATGTTGAATGTCTCTACTTTGGAAAATCGAATGCCATCCGAACTTTTATATAGATAGGTTTTATAATCAGCGGCATACGAAAGCAAGTAATACATGCCATCTCTGTATTCCACGGAAATACCTTCAAAATCGCGACTTATGATGTTGTTGTTGCGATTGCCGTCGAACTCGATCAACCCTAATGATGGCTTCTCCCAGTGGATTCCGTCTTCCGAAGTGGCATAGCAGGTGCAAAAGCTGCGTTCCCCTTCGCCATCGAATGTAATATAATCATGATGTACTTATCCGGAAGCGTCAGAATGGTCGGGAAACTCAACTCCTGTTCCCAAGGGTTTTCGCAAGAAACCACCGTGACCTCACGATCCGGTTCATGACTCAATAATTCGATGGTCGATGTTTTCCGATCGGTCCCTCCCTTATAATTCTTTGGATTTGCATGCAACGATCGCACACACAAACCCGATGGACAGTACTATCGAAAACTTCCTCACGTGATCCCGCTGGGGCGGGGACCCGGGAACCCTGGAATAAGGAAAATCAACACCACGTTGACCTGTATGGCCGATTACTTCGTTTATAGGTTACCGATTTCCGCAATGTTGGTTACGGTTAGGTTACCTGATTTTGTCGCTTGTTGACGTAAGGCTATAAATTCTGGTTACACTTAATTCTCTTCCTTGTAGTAAACTTTGTAATACTTTCCTTTATCGTCCTCACCCTGTTCGATTAAATTCCGGTCGCCATGGACGTAAATATGGAAATTTTTGTCGAGTTTGATGACACTTTTGAATACGCGAGCCTGGTGCTTGACCGCGCTGTCGGAGATCGTAAAGCTATCTGAAATTTCGATATCCCGATCGCGCGCGTAATCTTCCCGGAACCGGTTGAAACTGTCGATTACATCCGGTTGCCCGATCACCTCGTTGGCAAACTCGTCCATGTCGAACGTGTCTTTCTCTTTGAAGAACTTCACCGACTTGTTGAGTAGATCGACCTGATCGGCCTTGGACACCTCGAACTGATTGGGTAACTCATGCGTCACAAAATTCTTCGTCATCGACAACAGATTCTGTGTGTTGTAATACTCATCCCGCCGCTG
>DBDB01000046.1 GCA_002293345.1 Alistipes sp. UBA943 | reverse complement strand
AATTGTTTATAAGGGATGCCGTCGGCAATGGAACTCCAGTTGCCGTTGGGTCTTCCGTTGGTATCCACCTTCACGAAGTTGGTGTTGTTGACCGTCACGGCGGTGGCATCCACCAGGTCGGTGAAGTTCTGCTGACTCGGGATCTGGTATCCGGCAGGACAGTTTCCTCTCTTTGTTGTTTTGATAGAAAATTCACTATATTTACCGCTGTGAAAAAACTACTTTTTGTTGTGATTTTCGTGCTGTCGTTCCTCGGTGCGACCGCTAAACCGCATACGCTGACCGACATTCCGAACGTGCAGTTGCAGGACAGCCGCCGCTACACGTCCAATCCCGATGGTGTGCTGTCGCGTGAGGCAGTCTATCGACTCGACACGCTTTGTGCGTCGCTGCGCCGCCGCGCATTGGCACAACCTGCCATTGTGGTGGTGAACGAGATCGAGGGCGACGATGTCTTCACTTTCGCGTACAACCTCTTCTCGAAGTGGGGCGTGGGCAGGGAGAAACGTGACAACGGTCTGGGAATCCTCTTGGTGACGGATCGGCGCGAGGTGCGTATCGTCACGGGTTACGGTTTGGAAGGTGTACTGACGGACGCGCTGTGCCGCCGGATTATCGAACGTTATATGATTCCTGAGTTCCGCACGGGCGACTATGGAGCTGGACTGTTGGCCGGCATGACGGCTATAAATGAACTGCTGAGCGGCAGCGAGTTGGATTTGAGTAATACGGGCAATCCGTTCGCCAATTTGTTGTCACAGGACAAGCGCCTGATATGGACGGCCTTGATCCTTATCGGCCTCGTGTTACTCCGCGTCTGGTTGTTCATCCGCAAGCGTCGTAATGGAGGTGGAGGTCACAGCGGCATGGGCGGATTCCTGGCCGGTATGTTGGGCGGCATGCTGATGAGTGGCCGTGGCGGCGGGTTTGGCGGCGGTTCACGTGGTGGTGGTTTTGGTGGTGGTGGCGCCGGTGGAAAATGGTGATTTTGCGTTTTTCGCAGGGCATCGTAACGATGCTTTTAGGAAAGGACAGCGGAGTGTTTCTGCCAAACGTTGCAGCGTTGATGTTACGTACTTCGTGTACGTCCTCCCTCATCGCTTCGTTGCGGCAAAAACCCCTCCGCGAAAAACGCAAAATCCCACATTTTGACATGATTCAAAGAATACAAACTAAAAAATATTGAAAACTATGAAGCGGTTTATTTGGGTAATTTTACTGGTGGCAGTGGTGCTGTTCGGATTCGGTGCCTGCACGTCGTACAACAAGATGGTATCGGGCGAGGAGGCGGTGAGTGCTTCGTGGGCCGATGTACAGACACAGTATCAGCGTCGTGCGGATCTCATCCCCAACCTGGTGAACACGGTGAAGGGCTACGCGGAGCACGAGAGTGAGACGTTCGCGGCCGTAACGGCGGCACGCAGCCGTGCCACGTCGATCAACCTGACGGCGGCGGACCTGACTCCCGAGAATTTGGAGGAGTTCCAGGTGTCACAGCAACAGGTGTCGGGTGCTTTGGGACGTCTTTTGGCTGTCGCGGAGGCATACCCCGAGTTGAAGGCGAACCAGAACTTTTTGGAGTTGCAATCGCAGTTGGAGGGCACGGAGAACCGCATCGCTGTGGCCCGCAAGAACTTCAACGAGACGACCCAGAACTTCAATAAGTTGACACGTCGTTTCCCTGCCAACGTGGTGGCGAAGATGTTCGGATTCAAGCAGAAACCCTACTTCGTCGCTGACGAAACCGCCCAAGCAGCTCCCGCGGTACAATTTTAAACGCTGAAATGTTAATAAAAAAATCCCGCACATGCGGGATTTTTTTATTACTTTTGCGAGATATGTTTTCCGCGCTATTTTATGTTTATTCGATCCTGCTGTGCACCGTGTTTTTGCTGGTATCAGGGGTGGCATGGGTCGTGACGGTACCGTTCGACAAGGGACGTCGCGTGGTGCACGAATTGTCACGTGCACTGACGATGCTTTTTTTCGCCACGCCGCCCCGTTGGCGAGCCACGGTGAAGGGACTGGAGCATGTGGATCGGAACAAGGCGTACGTGATCGTGATGAACCACCGCGCGATGCTCGATATCGGGGCACTGTACTATGTGCCGCTGAATTTCAGATGGGTGTCGAAGCGTGAGATCTACAAGATGCCCTTTTTCGGACAATTTCTGTGGCTGCACGGGGATATCTGCATCGACAGGAACAAGCCCCGCGAGGCGGCGGAACAGCTGTTGACGGACGGCCAGAAGTGGTTGGGACGTGGTGTGAGCGTTGCGATATTCCCGGAAGGGACGCGCTCGAAGACGGATAAATTGGGACGCTTCAAGCGCGGTGCGTTCGACTTGGCGGAGATGGCCGGGGTGGAGGTATTGCCGGTGGTGGTGCGCGGAAGCGACCGGATTCTGAAGCCGGGAGGCGGTGTGAATTGGCGCAGCCGGGTGCGTGTCGAGGTGTTGAAGCCGCGGCGAAATCCGGACATGGAACAGTTAAGAGAAGCAATGCAGGAGGTATATGACAAATTATAACGACGATTCGATCGTCACGCTATCGCCGCGTGAGCACATACGTTTACGCCCCGGCATGTACATTGGCAAGTTGGGCGACGGCACCTCGCCGGACGACGGAATATACGTGTTGATCAAAGAGGTGGTTGACAACTCGGTCGATGAGTTTATCATGGGCGCGGGCAAACAGATAGATATTAGCGTCGAGGATGATGTGGTGGCGGTACGCGACTACGGGCGCGGCATTCCGTTGAAATCGTTGGCTGCCGCGGTGAGCGAGATGAACACGGGCGGTAAGTACGGCGGCGAGGCGTTCAAGAAGACGGTGGGCCTGAACGGCGTGGGTGTGAAGGCGGTGAACATGCTTTCGAGCGACTTCACGGCACGTTCCGTGAGGAATGGCGAGGCACGTACGGTGACTTTTTCGCAGGGGTTGCAGCAAGGTGACGACTGGGAGTCCGGCGTGCGCGAGAAGAACGGCACGACGATCCGGTTTAGGGTCGATCGCGAGGTTTTCGGCGAATACGCGTACAATTTGGAGTACGTCGAGCGGATGGTACGCAACTACACGTACCTGAACACGGGGCTGACGTTCGTGTTGAATGGCGAGCCATACGAATCGAAGAACGGTTTGCTGGATCTCTTGAACGAGCACTTGGGCGAGGAGCCTCTCTACGAGCCGATCCACCTTTCGGGCACGGACATCGAGATCGCACTGACGCACGGCACGGGTTACGGCGAGAGCTATTTCTCGTTCGTGAACGGACAGTACACGTCGCAGGGCGGCACGCACCAGGCGGCATTCCGCGAGGCGATCGCGAAGACGATCAAGGAGTTTTACCGCAAGGATTACGACCCGGCGGACATTCGCGGATCTATTATCGCGGCGATTTCGGTACGCGTAACGGATCCGGTATTCGAGTCGCAGACGAAGATCAAGTTGGGCTCGAAGGAGATCGAGCCGGGGGTGAGCCTGAGGAACTTCATCGTTGATTTCGTGGGACAGCAGCTGGATAACTACCTGCACAAACACTCCGAGGCGGCGCAGACGTTGCAACAGAAGATCATCGCCAACGAGCGCGAACGCAAAGAGATCCAGGGCGTGCAGAAAAAGGCCCGCGAAACGGCGAAGAAGGTGTCGTTGAACAACAAAAAGTTACGTGACTGCAAGGTCCATTTGGCGGACAAGAGCGATCTGGCGGAGTCTTCGATGATCTTCATCACGGAGGGAAACTCCGCCTCGGGATCCATCACGAAGAGTCGCGACGTGCGCACGCAGGCGGTATTTTCACTGCGCGGCAAGCCGTTGAACTGTTACGGCCTGACGAAAAAGATTGTGTACGAGAACGAGGAGTTCAACTTGTTGCAGGCGGCGCTGAACATCGAGGAGGGAGTCGATAACTTGAGGTACAACAAGGTGGTGATCGCGACGGATGCCGACGTGGACGGGATGCACATACGCCTGTTGCTGATGACTTTCTTCCTGCAATTCTTCCCGGACGTGATCCGCGGAGGACATTTGTATGTGTTGCAGACGCCGCTTTTCAGGGTGCGCAACAAGCAGCAGACGTTTTACTGCTACTCGGAGGACGAGCGCGTCAAGGCATTGGACACGATTGGCTCGAACGCCGAGATCACGCGATTCAAAGGCTTGGGTGAGATCTCGCCGGACGAGTTCAAGGGCTTTATTGGCGACGAAATTCGTCTGGACAGGGTGGACATCACGAAGGACGATCCGATCCACGAGATGCTGTCGTTCTACATGGGCAAGAATACGCCGGAAAGGCAGGGGTTTATTATAGAGAACCTCAAAATTGAGGAAGATATTGTAGCAGATTAGGGGGAGGGCGCCGCCGCGAAAGGCGGCTATTAAAAATTTAAAATGCAAAATTAAAAATCAGGCGCGAAGCGCGTAAAAAAAACAGAAAATACCGCTTTACGCCCGCATGGCGCCAATCCCCGCCGTGAAAATTTCGGGGTTTGGTCGTTCTCGCAGCCGGAACGCCCGGAACGGAAGTAGCACCTTTGAAAACAAACACATTCAGGCGGTCCGTTCAGTGAGGGCAAGAGGGCGACACCGACAATTTTCACATCGGGGTGGTTTTGGCTCAACCTTTTGCCATCAAAAGGTTGAAAGAAAAAGTCCGCGCGAAGCGCGGCACTCCTTGGGGAGGGGCAGGGGGTGGGGAAAATATAAGAATATGGTTGAAAAATTAACGGGCATGTACCGCGACTGGTTTCTGGATTACGCCTCGTACGTGATCCTGGAACGCGCCGTACCGCACATAGAGGATGGTCTGAAACCGGTACAACGTCGCATTTTGCACGCGATGAAGGGTGTCGACGACGGACGCTACAACAAGGTGGCCAATCTGGTGGGCCAGACGATGCAGTACCATCCCCACGGCGACGCGTCGATCAAGGATGCACTGGTGCAGTTGGGCCAGAAGGATCTGTTGGTGGACTGCCAGGGCAACTGGGGTAACGTATTGACGGGCGACGACGCTGCCGCGGCACGTTACATCGAGGCACGCCTGTCGAAATTCGCGTTGGAGGTGGTGTTCAACAAGAAGACCACGGAGTGGATGCGTTCGTACGACGGGCGCAACGACGAACCGGTGACGCTACCGGTGAAATTCCCGCTGCTGTTGGCGCAGGGGAGTGACGGTATCGCTGTGGGATTGGCCTCGAAGATCCTGCCGCATAACTTCAACGAGTTGATCTCGGCAGCGGTGGCACACTTACAGGGACGCGATTTTCAGTTGCTTCCCGACTTCCCGACGGGCGGACTGATGGACGCCAGCCGGTATAACGATGGATTGCGTGGCGGTGCGGTGAAGGTACGTGCGAGGATTTCCAAGGTGGACAAACGCACGCTTTCGATCACCGAGATACCCTACACGACCACGACGGAGTCGATCAAGGAGAGCATCATCAAGGCGAACGAGCGCGGCAAGATCAAGATCAAGAAGGTGGACGACAACACGTCGGACCGTGTGGAGATCGTGATCCAGGTATCGCCGGACGAGTCTACGGACAAGACGATCGACGCGCTGTACGCATTCACGGATTGCGAGGTGTCGATATCGCCGAATGCGTGCGTGATCGAGAGCGAGAAACCGAACTTCCTGGGTGTGAGCGATATCTTGAGGCGGAGTGTGGATTATACGAAAGGGTTGTTGAAGTTGGAGTTGGAGATCCGCCTGGGCGAACTGGACGAGGCGTGGCATGCAGCGTCGTTGGAACGTATCTTCATCGAGAATAAGCTGTACCAGCTCATCGAGGGTAAAAAGACCCGTGAGGAGGCGTACCGTGCGGTCGGCAAGGGATTGACACCGTTCACGACAAACTTACGGAGGCCGGTTACGGAGGATGACATCCAGCGCCTGACGGAGTTGAAGTTCATCCGCATTTCGCGTTTCGATGCGGACCGTGCAGACAACGAGATCAAGAAGATCGAGGAGGAGCAACGCCAGACGAACCACCATTTGACGCACCTGACGGAGTACGCTGTGGCGTGGTACGAACGGATCCGCGAGCGTTACGGTACGGATAAGCAGCGGCGGACGGAGTTGCGCGAATTCGATTCGATCGAGGCGGCGAAGGTGGTGGTGGCGAACGCGAAGCTGTATGTGGATCGTGCGGAGGGATTCTTCGGTATCGGCAAGTCGATGAAGGATAGCGAGTTCGTGTGCGAATGTTCGGACATTGACGATGTGATTGTCTTCACGAAGGATGGCCGTTACGTGATCACGAAGGTGAGCGACAAGGCATTTTTCGACAAGGGGATTCTGTATATCGGCGTATTCAAGCGCAACGACGAACGGACGATCTACAACGTGTTGTATCGCGACGGCAAGACGGGTCCGTTGCTGATGAAACGTTGTGCGATCAAGGGCATCACACGCGACAAAGAGTATACGATCACGAAAGGCACCTCGGGCAGCGAGGTGTTGTACATGTCGGTGAACCCGAACGGTGAGGCGGAGGTGTTGAAGGTGTACTTCAAGCCGCGTCCCCGGTTGAAGAAGGTGATCACGGATTTGGATTTTTCGACCGTGGCGATCAAGGGACGCCAGAGCCAGGGTAACCTGTTTTCGAGGTATGGGATTCACAAGATCCAGGTGAAGGAGCGCGGTGCGTCGACCCTGGGCGGCCAGAAGGTCTGGTACGACGAGGACGTCCGGAAACTGAACACGGACGGACGCGGGGTGCTGTTGGGTGAATTTTCGGGTGACGACAAAATCGTGGTATGGGGTGCGAAGGGGTACTACACGACGGGTTACGACGTGATGCAGCACTTCCCGGACGACACGGTACGCCTCTCGAAATACGACCCTGAGACGGTATTCGCATTGGTATACGTGGCTGCGGATTCGGGCTATTGGTACATGAAACGCTTTCAGTTGCGTCCGACGGCGAAGGTGCAGGAGTTACTGGACGGCGGCGACCGGTTGGTGGCACTACACGAGACGGAGGGTTCGACATTGACTTTGACATTTGAAGGGATGCGCCCGGAGGAGACGCTCGATGTGGATGAGTTTATTGGCGTGAAGGGCGTCACGGCTAAGGGTAAACGCCTGTCGACACACGCCGTGAAAGGGGTTGAGTTCGTGACACCTCTTGCAGAAGGCGATTTGGAAGAACAAGATTTTTCGGCCCCAGAGGGGCCGCAGCTCGAAGCCCCCGCACGCGAAGAGCTGCGAAAGGACGTGCAGCCCATCGCTGGCTCCGAGCCGCTTCCCGACGAAGAACAAGAATCCGAACCGACGCTTTTTTGACGCTGATGCCGATGTTGTACTTTCTGGTGGGGTATATGGGCTGCGGCAAGACGACGTTGGGACGCAAGTTGGCGAAGCGGCTGGGAGTTCCGTTCGTGGACACGGACGAACGTGTGGAGCAGGCCGAGGGCGCGACTGTGGCGGATATATTCCGGTATCAGGGTGAGGCATATTTTCGGGAGGCTGAGCGGCGTGTGCTGGAGGATATTATTGAGGGTATGGATGCGGGAGTGATCGCCACGGGCGGAGGTCTGCCGACATGGGGCGACAACATGGAGCGGATGAATGCGGTGGGACGTACGATTTATATCGAGCGGAGTGCATCGCAGATCGCGAAGCGTCTGACGCCCTACGGGCGTCAGAAACGTCCGGCGTTACAGGGATTGGACGACGCGGCGTTGGTCCGGTACATTGACGACAATATCGAGCGCCGCCGGACGTTTTACGAGCGTGCCTCGGTCACGCTCGCCGCTTCGCGAGGCAGCGATGAGGAGTTGTTGAAGGAGATGCTGAAATGGACAACAGAAGTATAGCAATACTGGATTCCGGCCTCGGCGGCCTAACGGTCTGGCGCGAGGTGCGGCGTCTGTTGCCCGACGAGTCGTTGGTATATCTGGGCGACGGAGCGAACTGTCCGTATGGGAACAAATCCCCGGACGAGATCAAAAAGCTGACGGACGCGGCGGTACAGGAACTGTTGAAACATGACGTGAAGATGATCGTGGTGGCATGCAACACGGCGACAGCCGCGGCGATAGATTTTCTACGGGCGAAGTATCAGGATTTACCGATCGTCGGGATGGAACCGGCGGTGAAGCCGGCCTGTTTGACGACACGCACGGGCGTGATCGGTGTCGTGGCGACGGAACGGAGTCTGGATGGCGATCTGTTTCAAAATACGGCTCGCAGGTATGGGGAGCATATCGAGGTATTGACGGCGGTGGGCGATGGGTTTGTGGAGTTGGTCGAGGAGGATCGGGAGTCGACACCCGAGGCCGAGATTGCCGTGCGACGGGTGATCGAACCTTTGTTAGAACGTGGCTCCGACCGCATCGTGTTGGGCTGCACGCACTATCCGTTCCTGCTTCCGATGATCGAGAGGATCGTCGGGGACCGTGCCGAAATCATCGATCCGTCACCCGCTGTGGCACGTCGTGTGGAACAGCTGTTGGACGAGCACGGGTTACGTGCGGATGGGGAGTCCCGTAAGCCGGATATTTTTCTTACCTTCGCGGGGGAGGATTATCGCCAAAAATTGATAGACAAAGCCACGTGACCGCTACACAAAAACATACGACACACCCAACTCCATCCTCGAACGACACATTTCGTTGGATTGCGGGCCTGCTGTTGCTATTCGCGGGCCTCTATTTTACGGTATCCGTGGTATGTTCATATTTCACGTGGGAGGCGGACCAGAGTATCGTCACGAGTGTGATGGAGGATCCCCGTCCGAGCGAACGCGTGGTGGAGAACCCCTGCGGGTACGCTGGTGCGTGGATGGCCGAACGATTGGTGGGCAGGTCTTTCGGACTGTTCGGACTGCTGGTGCCGGTTATTTTGACACTGGTCGGATTGCGTGTGTTACGTTGGCGACCGGTGCAACTGAACAAGACGATGCTCACGTTGCTGTTCGTGTTGATATTGGGCTCCCTGACGTTGGGATTCCTTTTCGGCGAGGGCTGGGGTATGTTCGGCAGCGGTTGGGGCGGCGCACTGGGGATCGAGGTATCGCGACAGTTGACGAGCGGCATCGGAGGTGTCGGCACGGTGATTTTGCTGTTGGGTGCCTGGATTTTGTTGGGCGTTTTTATCAACCGCAACTTTATTCACCGGGTGAATCGGATGGGCGCCTCCGTGATCGACACGGGCGAGAAGTTCATGGGCATGATGAAGCAGAGCGTGGCCTCCAAACCTGAGATCGAAGAGGAGGTTGAAGAGTCTGAGGAGGACATAATTGAGGATCCCGAAAGCGTCTACCTGCCGGCGACTCCGGTGGCGGATACCGAGATCGTCCGTCCGACACTGGATGGCGAGGACGGAGAGGATGGAGGGGTGAACGACACGCAGATGTTCATGGAGATCGACATAAGCCCTCCGCCGCTCGTGTATTTCGGCCGTCCGGTGACCGTGCCACCTCCCGCCGAGACACTCTTGAACGAGGATGGAGAGGATGGAGAGTCTGGAGGGGCCGGTAACGAAACGGACGATGATGGCTTCACGGTGATCACGGTGGAGGAGCATCGCGACCGGGAGGTGGACGAGCGGGACATCGAGCAATCGGTGTACGACCCGCTGAAGGATCTGTACGATTACCAGCGTCCCCCGGTGTCGTTGTTGACGGACTACGTGAGCGACAGCGAGGTGAGCGACGAAGAGATCTACGAGAACAAATCGCGCATCGAGCAGACGCTGAAGGACTTCGGAATCCCGATCCAGCGCATCAAAGCGACGGTGGGCCCGACGGTGACGCTGTATGAGATCGTACAGGCGCAGGGGGTGAAGATTTCGCGCATCCAGGGTTTGGAGAACGACATTGCGCAGAGCCTGAAGGCGCTGGGAATCCGAATCATCGCCCCGATCCCGGGTAAAGGCACGATCGGTATCGAGGTGCCGAATCGCGACAAGCAGATCGTGTCAATGTACTCGTCGATACGTTCGGCGAAGTTCCAGGAGTCGAAGATGGAGCTCCCGGTGGTGATCGGCCGCACGATCCAGAACGAGAATTACGTGTTCGATTTGGCGAAGATGCCGCACTTGTTGGTGGCGGGTGCCACAGGACAGGGAAAATCGGTGGGACTGAACGCGATCATCACGTCGCTGCTGTATAAGAAACACCCGGCCCAGTTGAAATTCGTGATGATCGACCCGAAGATGGTGGAGTTTTCGCTGTACGGCAAGTTGGAGAAGCACTTCCTTGCGAAGATGGAGTCGGAGGAGGAGGCGATCATCACGGACCCCCGCAAGGCGGTCCACACGCTGAACGCGCTCTGTATCGAGATGGACGCACGTTTGGAACTGTGTAAGTTGGCGGGCGCAAGGAACATCGCGGAGTATAATGAGAAGTTCACGAACCGCCGCCTGAATCCCGAGAAGGGACACAGGTATCTGCCTTACATTGTGGTGGTTGTGGACGAGTTCGCGGACCTGATTATGACGGCACGCGAGGTGGAGGCACCGGTGATGCGCCTGGCGCAGAAGGCCCGCGCGGTGGGGATACACCTGATCATCGCCACGCAACGCCCGGACGTGAAGGTGATCACGGGCGGCATCAAGGCCAATTTTCCGGCCCGTATTGCATTTAGGGTGATGCAGATGATCGACTCACGGACTATTATCGACCAGCCTGGCGCGAACCAGTTGATCGGTCGGGGTGATATGTTGCTGTCGAAGGATGGCGAGTTGACCCGTATCCAGTGCGCGTTGGTGGAGACCGTTGAGGTGGATCGTATCGTGCATTTCATCGCCGGACAGCAGGGCTACACGGAGGCGTACCGACTTCCGGATTATGTGCCTGAGGGTGACGGCGGCGGAGTGGTGCAACTGGGCAGTGAATCGGGACCATTGAAATACGACCCGCTGTTCAGCGAGGTGGCCCGCGACGCGGTGATGCAGGGCCAGATCTCCACTTCGTACATTCAGCGCACGTACGAGGTGGGTTTCAACCGTGCCGGAAGGATCATGATGCAGTTGGAGCGTTCGGGTATCGTGGGACGCCAGGAGGGGCAAAAAGCGAGGGATATATTGTTTCACGATGCGCTTTCGTTGGAGGCGAAATTAAGGGATTTGGGGCTATGAAAAAACTGATGGTTTTTTTGATTGCTATAAGTTTTGCTTATAGCTATACGGCCGAGGCTGCCAATCCGGAGTTGGAAAAACTGGCCCGGAAAGTGGCATCGATACCGTCGTACGAAGTGGCGTTCACGATCGAAAATGTGTCCGGAAAATACCTTGTGAAGGGGGATAGCTATTACATCCATGTGCCTGATGCAGAGGTGTATGGCGACGGTACGACACGTTACGAGGTGAGTCGCGAGAACCGCGAGGTGGTGATCGACGCGACGGACCTCACCTCCCGCAATTTGCTGACGAACCCCACCCGCGCCTTCGAGTACATTTCCGCGGATTACAGCGATAAAGTTATCGTTGAAATCGACCCGTCGGGATTGCCGCGTGAAGTCATCTACAAGATGGAGGACGGCGAACACGTAACGATCCGGATCCATTCATTCGTCCCCTACAACGGCACGATCCCCGCATTTGAAAAAGATAAATTTTCCGGCTACGAAATCATAGATTTCCGATAAATTTTCTTACATTTGTGGGTTATCAAAACTACTGTATAGAACTGTATAGAGATGTCAGAAACCCCTGAGGAGAAGGAGAAGATCGAGGAGATCGGAATGGAAGGTGCCACCGATAATGGCGGCACGGGCCGGATCATCCCTGTAAATATCGAGGAGCAGATGAAGTCTGCTTACATTGACTATTCGATGTCGGTGATCGTGTCGCGCGCACTGCCTGACGTGCGTGACGGTATGAAACCGGTGCACCGCAGGATTCTGTACGACATGAGTGCGGAGCAGAACCTGACGTCGGACAAACCGACACGCAAATCGGCCCGCGTGGTGGGTGACGTGTTGGGTAAATTCCACCCTCATGGCGACGGATCGGTGTACGACGCAATGGTGCGCATGGCGCAACCGTGGTCGTTGCGATATCCGTTGGTGGAGGGCCAGGGTAACTTCGGTTCGATGGACAACGACCCTCCGGCGGCGATGCGTTACACGGAGGTGAGGATGCAGAAGATCACGGACGACGTGATGGCCGACATCGAGAAGGAGACGATCGACTGGACGCTCAACTTCGACGACACGCAGAAGGAGCCGACGGTACTCCCGACACGCATTCCGCTGTTGATGGTGAACGGTGCGGCGGGTATCGCGGTGGGTATGGCGACGAACATGGCGCCCCATAACTTGGGGGAGGTGATCGACGCGTGCTGTGCGTATGTGGACAACCCGGAGATCGAATGCGAGGGGTTGTTGCAGTACGTGAAGGGTCCCGACTTCCCGACGGGCGGTGTTATATATGGGTACGAGGGCGTCAAGGAGGCACTGTTGACGGGCCACGGAAGGGTGGTGTTGCGTGCCAAGACGGAGATCGAATTGACATCGACGGGTCGCGAGTGTATCGTGATCACCGAGATTCCGTACCAGGTGAACAAGGAGGAGACGATCAAGCGCATCTCCGAACTGGTGAACGAGAAGAAGATCGAGGGCATTTCGTACGTGAACGACGAGAGCGACCGCAACGGTATGCGTATCATCATCATCCTGAAACACGATGCGGTGGCGAGTGTGGTGCTGAACACGTTGTTTAAGCACACGGCGTTGCAGAGTTCGTTCGTGGTGAACAACATCGCGTTGGTACACGGACGCCCGATGCAGCTGAACCTGTTGGACATGGTGCGCCACTTCGTCAATCACCGCCACGACGTGGTGGTACGGCGCACACGATTCGACCTGGCGAAGACCGAAAAACGGTTGCATATCGTGATGGGTCTGTTGATCGCGCAGGACAATATCGACGAGATTATCAAGATCATCCGCGGCTCGAAGAGTCCCGACGCGGCGAAGGCTGCGATGATGGAGCGCTTCGGGCTGAGCGAAGAGCAGACATCGGCGATCATCGAGATGCGTCTGAGGGCGCTGACGGGCCTGGAACGCGAGAAGTTGGAGACGGAGCGCGACGAATTGGAACGCTTGAAACAGTACTTCACCGATGTGTTGGGCAGCGAGGAGTTGCAGATGAAGGTGATTCGCGACGAGCTGGTGGAGGTGAAGGAGAAGTACGGCGACGCCCGCCGTTCGGAGATTGTCTACTCTTCGGAGGAGTTCAATCCGGAGGATTTCTTCGCGGACGACCAGATGGTGATCACGATCTCGCACATGGGCTATATTAAAAGGACTCCGCTGACGGAGTACCGGAGTCAGAACCGCGGCGGAGTGGGTGCGAAAGGCAGTGCGACGCGCGACGAGGACTTCATCGAACACATCTATGTCGCGACGATGCACAACACGATGCTTTTCTTCACGGAGAAGGGTCGTTGCCACTGGTTGAAGGTGTATGAGATCCCCGAGGGCAGCCGTTCATCGAAGGGCCGTGCGATCCAGAACGTGATCCAGATCCAGCCGGACGACAAGGTGCGTGCGTATATCAACGTGAAACGTTTGAACGACGAGGAGTACATCGACAGCAACTATATCGTCATGTGTACCAAGAACGGCGTGGTGAAGAAGACGAAACTGGCCGCCTATTCGCACGTGATGAAGAAGGGTGTCACGGCACTCGTCATTCGTGACGGCGACGAGCTTTTGGAGGCCAAGTTGACGAGCGGCACGTCCGATATTATGATCGCCGCACGCGGCGGCAAGGCGGTACGATTTAAGGAGGATACGTTCCGTCCGATCGGCCGCGTGAGTGCCGGTGTACGTGGTATCATGCTCGATAAGGGCGACGAGGTGATCGGCATGATCTGCCTCGAGCCGGGCAGCGGTGAGGACGTACTGGTGTTGAGCGAGAACGGTTATGGCAAACGTACCGATCTGAATGAGTATCGTACGACGAGCCGCGGCACGAAGGGCGTGAAGACGATCAATATCACCGAAAAGACGGGTCCGCTGATCTCTATCAAGGCGGTCACGGACGCATGCGACCTGATGATCATCAACAAGTCCGGCCTGACGATCCGTACGGGTGTGGAGCAGATCCGCCTCGCGGGACGTGCCACGCAGGGTGTGCGGATTATCAACCTGCGCGACGGCGATGCTATTGCCTCCGTGATGGCGGTGCCCAAGAGCGAGGAGGAAGTTTCGGAAGAGATGGCAGAGGGTACGGAAATTGCAGGTAACGAGCAAGACAATCAAGAAAAAGAGTAGAGTCATGAAGAAGTTAATTTTACTGTCGGCCGTGCTGGTGGGCATGGCGATGCAGGCGACTGCACAGAATGTGAACCGCGAATCCCTTTTGGCACGCATTCAGAAGATGGAGACGGCGACAAAAGATCCGAAGAAGGAGGGTAAAGCCGTGACTTGGATCAACGTGGCGAAGAGCTATGTGGACGCCGCGGTCGAGCCTACGAAGGATCTGTATGTGGGCATGGTGCCGATGATGATCCCCGCGCAACCGACCTCGAAGACGGATACGGAGTGGGTATTCCCTTACTTCACGGTACGTTTGGAGAACGATCAGGTGGTAGGGTGGTATCAGACGCAACAGGTGCGCGAGGGTGCTATCGAGGCGGCGTTGAAGGCACTGACGCATGCGTATGAATTGGAACCCGGGAAGGCGCCTTCGATCAAGGTGCAGTTGCAACGAATCAGCGATTTCGAGGCACAGTATGGCAACGCGTTGAACAACATGGGGCGCTTCGCCGAGGCATCGCGTGCCTTTGAATTGGCTGCGGCCGCGGAGGCAAATCCGGCGTTCGGTACACCCGACTTGTCACGTGTTTACTATGCCGGCATGACATCCGTGATGGGTGGATCGGAGGATCCGACGCTGTTCGCCCGTGCGGAGAAATTCCTGACACAGGCACGCGCAGCTGGTTACGAGGACGAGAAAGGAATGATCTATTACTTCCTGTATCACTCCTATTTCGGCCAGCGTGAGGCGGACAAATCCAAGTTGACGAATGCCAAAGAGGCCCTGTTGACGGGTCTGGATCGTTTCCCTGAGAACACGGATCTGTTCGAGAGCCTGATCAATCTCTACACGACGCAACCCGGCATGGGCGATCCTTCCGAGTTGATTGCGAACCTTGACAAGAAGATCGAGGCGAATCCGACGGACGTAAATTTGAGATTTAGCCGTGCGCAGATTTTCGTCAACTTGAAGGATTACGATCAGGCCGTATCGTCACTGGACGACGCGATCAAGATCGAACCCGATTCTTATCCGGCATGGTTTTTTGCGGGTTACTATTTGATCATGAAGGCTGACATGATGCAGACGGAGGCGGACTCGAAGAGTTTCACGAGTGTGGCTGAGTCGAACGCGAGCCGCGACGCGATTTTGGGTGTATACGCACGCTCGGTACCTTACCTGGAGCGGGCACACGAGTTGGATCCGTCGCAGGAGAACCCTGTGTTGCTGTTGAAGAACGTGTTATATCGTTTACGAGATCAACCGGGCTTCACGGACGCCTACAAAAAATACGAGTAACAGCAAGCCCCGCGTCAGCGGGGCTTGCTGTTTGTTATCCTTGTCCCGCCCTACATTAGATCTTTATACAGCGGAGAGAGAAGCCGTGCCCGACGTAAGTGGTAGACGTCGTACCCGTGGCGCCGGCAGCGAAATTGAACCAGCGCGCATTCGTCGTGGACGAAGCCGAGAGCAGCCAATAGTACCCGCTGGTAGTCTGATGGTACAGCTGACCATCGGAGTAGTTACGGTTCCCCGGCGCGGGGAGGAGGGAGAGGAGATTGCAAACAAGAAACCCCCACCGTCAGGTGGGGGTTTGACTTTGAAGCGCAGGTTTACTTTTCGATATTGGGACGTTCGAGACCGTAATTTTTGCGTCGGTCTTCGACTTTGAGCCATAGTCCGAGGATGAACGCGATGACACCGAGGGACGCGAAAATAGCCATGGGAGCGACATAGTTCTGGTTTGCCCACTGCAGCACGGCACCGATGAGCATCGGGAAGAGACACAGTCCGATATTCTGGATCCAGAAGATGACGGCGTACGCGGACCCGAGGTATTTATCGTCTACGAGTTTCGGTACGGATGGCCAGAGTGCTGCGGGCACGAGCGAGAATGACACGCCGAGCAACAGGATGGCACCATACGCAATGCCGCGTGTGAGGGGCACGAACGCGAATATGAGGTGGCAGATGGTCATCAACAGGGCACCGAACACGAGCATCGTGGCACCCTTACCGCGCGTGTCGAGGAAAAATCCGAGGATGGGCGTAAGAACCATGGCACCGATGGGGAACCACCGGAAGATATTGGCGGCCGATTCGTTATCGATGCCGAGGTTTGCCTCGAGCATGCCGGTGGCGAACTTCTGGAACGGGAAGATGGCCGAGTAGTAGAGCACGCAGAGTGCGGCCACGATGAGGAACGTCCGCGACGCGAAGAGTTTCCCGAGGTCACGCACCTTGAACGGTTCTTCGACCTCCTTGGACGGATTGGCATCGGCGATTTGCGAGTCGAGTTTCTTGTCCATGAAGGTGAACGTGAGGTAGGTGAGCAGTCCGATGCAGAGCAGGAGTCCGACGATCGCGACGGGCGTCACGACACTCTGATCTCCGCCCCAGCGCGACACCCATGGCGACAGACTGAACACGGCGAACACACCCAGACGTGCGATAGCCATTTCGATACCGAGGGCCATGGCGAGTTCCTTGCCCTGGAACCACTTCACAATGGCACGCGACACGGTAATTCCCGCCATCTCGACGCCGCATCCGAACACGGCAAACCCAAGGCATGCCATCTTGGCACTGGCCGGAATGTCGACCAGGAACGAGTTGAGGAACGAATCAATGGCGAAGTTATGACTGATGCCGTAGAGTTTGATCCCGGCACCGACGACCATGAGCGATGCCGAGAGGAGTCCCGTGAATCGCACGCCCATCTTGTCGAGGATCACCCCGGCGACGATCAGGAACCCGAATACGTTCAACATATACTCCGACCCGCCATAGATTCCGAACACGGTGGATGACCACCCTTTGGAGTCTTGCAGGAGCGTTTGCAGGGGCGACAGCACGTCGACGAACATGTATCCGAAGAACATGGTCAGTGCGACGAGCACGAGCGCGGTCCACCGCACCCAGCGTGAATCATTGAGTTTCATAGCCAAAATTTTTAAGTTTACGTTCGTTATCCCGCCAATTTTCATTTGTTTTCACGTGCAGTTCGAGGAACACTTTTTTACCCAGAAACTCTTCGAGATCGAGCCGTGCGTGTGTGCCGATACGTTTGAGCTTCTCGCCCTTATGTCCGATGAGGATTCCCTTTTGCGAGTCTCGTGTCACGTAAATCAGTGCCGCGATACGGTCGATCGTGGGCTCCTCTCGGTACGACTCTATGACCACCTCGACACTGTACGGAATCTCTTTGTCGTACGTGCGTAGGATCTTCTCGCGAATGATCTCGGAGGCAAAGAAACGGAGTGTTTTATCGGTGAGCGTATCCTCGGGATAGAACGCCGGCCCCTCGGGGAGACGTTTCAGGATCTCGTCGAAAAGCCCCCGGACGTTGAAGTCCAGTTTCGCCGACACGGGAATGACTTGTGCATCGGGAAGCCTCTCCTGCCACGTGGCGACGAGCGCTTCGAGTTTCTCTTGTGTCGACAGGTCTATCTTATTGATTACCAACAGGGTAGGAATGCCTGACTTACGGATTTTATCTATCGTCACGTCATCCGGACGGTCCCCATCGGCATCGGTCACGAACACGATCACATCGGCATCGCCCATCGCCCCGTGCACGACATCCATCATCTTCTCCTGGAGCTTGTACGCGGGTTTGAGGATCCCCGGCGTATCGGAGAAGACGATCTGGAACTTATCTCCATTATCTTCTCCATTCACGATCCCGAGGATGCGATGACGCGTGGTTTGTGCCTTGGAGGTAATGATCGACAGCCGCTCCCCTACAAGCACATTCATCAGTGTCGACTTCCCGACGTTCGGATTGCCGAGTATGTTTACAAATCCACTTTTCATTCTTTTCTTTCTAAAATCTTTTCGTCACCGTCCCTTTCTTAGAAGAAAGTGACCCAAAGAATTTCGGGAGATACTGCGTATCTCCACTTCTTGCGCGCGGACAAAGCCTGACGTTTTAGCATTCCTACATTTCGATTCTGTGATGAGGTCCATAAACGTCACGAGAACCCCCACCCCTAAAACACCTTTCTTAAAGGTGTCGCGACCAAAATCTCAGATCCCGAAGGGATTCGGCTGAAAACTATATGGCTGCGACAAGTTCACTTGAAAGCAGTTGTATAGATTTCAGACGGAAACTGACGCAGCCAGCAGAGATTTGGTGGAGCGCACATAATGGAAGTACAAAGTACTTCCCGAAAGGTTTTGGGGTACACTTTTTTCCAAAAAAGCGACAGTGGCGAAATAAAGAAGAAACGAACGGTACTCATCTTCTCAACATATTGGGCATTCCTTTGAACCCGCCTGCGGCGACGGACTTCATCATTTTACGCGCATCCTCGAACTGTTTCATGAGTCGATTCACCTCGACGATGGATCGTCCGCTGCCGTGTGCGAGACGTTCGCGACGCCGCGCGTTGATGATCTCGGGATTGGCACGTTCGGCGGGTGTCATGGAGTCGATGATGGCCTCGACGCCTTTGAAGGCGTCATCGGGCATCTCCATGTTACGCACCGCCTTACCGACACCGGGGATCATCGACATCAGGTCCTTCATGTTCCCCATCTTTTTGATCTGCGCGATTTGGGCACGGAAATCGTTGAAATCGAACTGATTTTTATGTATTTTCTTTTTGAGGCGCCTTGCTTCCTCCTCGTCATAGTTCTCTTGTGCCCGTTCGACGAGCGATACGACGTCCCCCATCCCGAGGATGCGGTCCGCCATCCGTTCGGGGTGGAAGGGTTGGAGGGCCTCCATCTTCTCACCGGAGGAGATGAATTTCAAGGGTTTATCGACCACCGAACGGATGGATATCGCGGCGCCGCCGCGCGTATCGCCGTCGAGTTTGGTCAGCACGACACCATCGAAGTCGATACGTTGGTTGAACTCGCGGGCTGTGTTGACTGCATCCTGACCGGTCATCGAATCGACCACGAAGAGGGTTTCGGAGGGCTTGACGGCATGTTTTACGGCTTCGATCTCGCGCATCATCTCCTCGTCTATGGCCAGACGCCCGGCGGTATCGACAATCACGACATTGAAACTGTGCTGACGCGCATACTTGATGCCGTTTTCAGCGATCTGCACAGGATTTTTGGAATCCTCCGCGTAGACCTCCACACCGATCTGTTGCCCGAGTACTTTGAGCTGGTCGATCGCCGCGGGACGGTACACGTCACCTGCCACGAGGAGAACTTTGCGCCCCCGTTTCTCGTGCAGCAGTTTGGCCAGTTTGCCCGAGAAGGTCGTTTTACCCGAACCTTGCAGACCGCTGATGAGGATCACGGCCGGATTCCCTTCGAGTTTGATGTCGACGGCTGAACCTCCCATGAGCGTGGCCAATTCGTCACGTACGAGCTTGGTCATCATCTGCCCCGGCGACACTGATTTCAGCACATCTTGCCCCAAGGCTTTGGCCTTCACGTCGTCCGTGAATGTCTTGGCGACTTTATAGTTGACGTCGGCATCGATCAACGCGCGACGTATCTCTTTCAGTGTCTCGGCGACATTGATCTCGGTGATACGCCCCTGACCTTTGATGAGTCGCAGGGATCGTTCGAGTTTATCGGTTAAATTTTCAAACATAACGCTTCAAATAGGGTACAAAGATAGAAAATTTGTGTAAAGTTAGAGCAACCCCGCTTCGTAATAGAGAACGATCTGTTCCAACGCCCGATCTTCACTTTTGGCATCGTATTCCGATTTGAGGTTTTGCCCGAAGATACGCCCGACGGACTGCCAGAATCCTGCCACAAATCCACCGCGAAACTCCCTCAGGATCTGATAGGCGGTGTAATCGGTCTGTCGGTCGATCAGTTTCAACAGCACGCGCCCCTGTGTGGTAGTCATGTTTCGCAGGACGGGTGTATACTCTTTTTCGATCTGCCTGGCGACGGATTTGGTGTATTCGCGTTGCGCTTTTTCGTCGGGGAGACGCGTCAGTTCGGCCTCCATCTCGGCCATGCGCCGCCGCGCGATCTGTGCCACGGGATAGACCTTGATCACGGCATCGACCAATTTCCGATACCGCCGCAGGTCGGCTTTCTTATCGAACACATACACGGGCAACAGGTGCAGCACTTCGAGCGTGTCGCCTTCGGGAGATATTTCGAGCGTCGCATGCATATACCCCCGTCCGCGCCCCCGTTGTGCGGAGGCGGAAGCGAGCGTCAGGAGTGCGGCAACGATGAGGAGAATTTTTTTCATCCGATGCGGTAAAGATATGAAATCCAACACAAAAAAAAGCCCCCTGAGAAGGGGGCTTCTGCGTTGAGCTGCCGGGACTCGAACCCAGAACGACAGAACCAAAATCTGCTGTGTTACCATTACACCACAGCTCAATCGGGTGACAAAGATATAAAAAGATTTCGCAACAGCAAAAAGAATTCCTACCTTTGGGGGATGAAAGGAGAGAGATCATGATTTGGGTGATGCTTTTGGTATTCGTGCTGGGTTACGTCTGTATCGCGATGGAGCACAAGCTGCATGTCGACAAGGCGGCGATTGCACTGTTGATGTGCGGAGCGTTGTGGACGGTTTTCATGCTGTGGAACACGGGTGTCGACACCCTGGCCCCCCCGATAAGTAAACAACTGCTCGACTTTTTGGGCGACGCGAGCGAGATCCTTTTCTTTCTGATCGGTGCGATGACGATCGTCAATCTGGTGGACCGCAACGGAGGATTCAACGTGATCACGGACCACATCAAAACCCGCAACAAGCGCAAGCTTCTGTGGCTGGTTTCGATCATGACTTTTTTTCTGTCGGCCATTTTGGACAACATGACCACGGCGATCGTGATGATCATGCTGCTGCGGCGTATCGTCCCCAACTACAAGGAGCGATGGGTGTTTGCGGGCATCATCATCATAGCAGCCAATGGTGGGGGTGCATTCTCACCGATCGGTGACGTGACGACCGTCATGCTGTGGGTACGCGGCAACGTGACGTCGCTACCGCTGTTGGGTCATCTCTTTCTTCCGTCGATCGTATCGACACTCGTACCTACCGCCCTGGCGACGCGATTCCTGCCCAATAACAATGTTCCTGAGCGTTGGAACAGCAAAAAATACGCCGACAAGCCATCCAAGGAGAATTTTGTGATCAGCAGCCGCATGTCGAAAATCGTGTTGATTGCCGGAGTATGCGGTTTGCTGTTCGTCCCTCTGTTCAAGTCGATCACCGGATTACCTCCCTACCTGGGGATGCTTATCTCGCTGAGCGTGCTGTGGATTTGGCTCGAACTGGTGTACGAAAAGCAGAAAGGATTGTCGAAAAATCGCGTATCGTCGGTACTCGAAATGCTCGACATGCCCACGATCCTGTTTTTCCTCGGTGTATTGATGTCCGTATCGGCACTGCAAAGCGCGGGAGTGCTTCAAAGTTTTGCGGATTTTCTGAACAAGCACGTGCACGAGGTGTATACGATCACCAGCATCACCGGCGCACTGGCTGCCATTTTGGGGAATGTGCCGTTGGTAGCAGCTTTTATGGGGATGTACCCCGTGGCGGACGGTGCTATGGTGACCGCAGCTGCGGATCCGGCATACATGTCGATGTTCGTTCAGGATGGACTGTTTTGGCACCTGTTGGCATACTGTGCGGGAGTGGGTGGCAGCATCCTGATCATCGGTTCTGCTGCGGGTGTCGTGGCGATGGGATTGGAGAAGATCAACTTCTCGTGGTACCTGAAACGCATTTCGCTCCTCGCCCTCTCGGGGTACGGCGCCGGCATGGCCGTGATCTTCCTACAAAACCTTCTTTTTTAAGACCGTTCGCTGTTACTTTTTTTCAAACCGCCGCTTTTTAGTGAAAAGCGGCACCAAAAACTTTTGGGAGATACGTTCGTATCTCCATATTTTGCGCGAGGTCAACGCTTTCAGCGTTCAGTTCCATTTGCTCACGAATTTTTACGAAATCAAGCTTTCGACAAATTCTCTCGCAAACGTAACCACCGCGCTTCGCGCGGTTTGTCCTCGCGACAGATCTCTCGTTGCGCGCCAAAACGGGTTGGCGAGTGGGAGAATTATGAGTCTCGCCAATCCATACCACTTGAGCGCCGTCGCTTCGCGCGGCGGGGTGCAGCGACGCAGTCGCTGTCAAGCAGGGGCTCCGCCCCGGCTTGCGGGAGGGGGTTCGAAGGGGGAGGG